>JAHEAW010000124.1 GCA_024642545.1 Erythrobacteraceae bacterium | reverse complement strand
AGGCGGAAATCCATCCGATGCCGACACGCCGCGCAATGGCGATCTGTCCGGGGTGGAGCGGCAAATGCTGCGCAATCTGCTCCATTTCAGCGAGCATGACGCTGACGATGTCGCCATCCCGCGCGGCGAGATTATCGCGGTGCCCGCCGATGCCAGCTGGGCGGAGATGATCGAAGCCTTTGCCGAACATGGCCATTCGCGCTTCCCGGTTTACCGCGATACCCTCGATCAGGTGATCGGGATGATCCATATCAAGGACGTGTTCCCGTTCCTCGCGCGGCGCTCGACGCCGCCAGCGGACTGGACCACATTGATGCGTCAACCGCTCTATGTGCCGCAAACGCGCACCGCGCTTGATGTGCTGGCGGATATGCGCAGCCGCCGGGTCCATCTGGCGGTGGTGGTGGATGAGTTTTCCGGCACTGACGGGATCATCACGATCGAGGATCTGGTCGAGGAAATCGTCGGCGAAATCGAAGATGAGCATGACGATATACCCGCAGAGCTGATGGTGCCCATCGGCGAGGGAATGTGGGACTGCGATGCCCGTGCGGAGTTGGACGACATTGCGGAGAAGATCGACCCGCGGCTGGCTGAAGTGGAAGAAGCGGTCGATACGCTTGGTGGACTGACCTTCATTCTGGCTGAACAAGTACCGCAGGTAGGGACAATCGTCACCCATCCCAGCGGCTGGCGAATCGAGGTGACCGCAGCGGATGAAACACATGTAAAACGTTTACGGCTGCACCCCCCCGCTCGGGAGGACGGCGAAGAAGCCTGAAAATTGCGTTTATCCCGCAGTTGCGAAGAGAATCCTCGACAAATTATATCTCGCGCCACATCTATTGCCTATGCCCGTCCGCCGTCTCCCACCCCTGCGCGCTTTGGAAGCCTTCGTTCGCACTGTAAGGTTAGGATCGTCGCGGGCGGCCGCGGAGGAACTGGGCATCAGCCCGTCGGCACTTTCGCGGCGGATCGGCAATCTGGAAGAATTTGTCGGCAAGAAGCTATTCACCCGTGCACGCCAGTCGATGACCCTGACCAGCGAAGGGCACGCATTCTTTGAAGCGGTGAACCCGCAGCTTGAAGCGCTCGCCCGCGCGGTTGAAAGCCAGTCGGAAAACTTCTCGTTACTGCGGCTGCATCTCGGCGTGCTGCCGCTGTTCGGCAGCCAGCGCCTGTTTCCCCGCTTGCCTGAACTGCGCCGGTTGCACCCGCTGCTGCACATCGACATCGACACAGGGTCCTATCTGGAAGACCGCGTCGGCGATACGCTGGATGCAGGCATTGTGCTGTCGCGCGGGCCAGCACCCGGGCTGCATGCGGTTCGGCTCGATCACAATATGGTCCACGCCATTTGCAATGCCGAACTGGCGGAGGCGCTTGGTCCCAAGCCCGATATCGCGCTGTTGTCCATGCAGACATTCCTGACTCACAACGAACTTCCAGAAAGTTTCGAGGCGTGGAAACACGAACTCGGCCTCGACGGGCTTGAGCCCGCTGCAATCGATCATTACGATTCGGGTCAATTGCTGCTCGAAGCCGCCGCTCAGGGTCTCGGCATTGCGATCATGCATGATGATCATATGCGGCGCGCGGCCGATAAACGGCTGCGGCAGCTATATAATATCGAGGTGGAGAGCCCGTATAGCTATTGGTTCATCTGCAAACCGCAAGCCTTGCAGGAACGGCCGGTTCGCCTGTTTCATGACTGGCTGGTGCAAGCGGGCCTGTAGGTCGAGCGGGTAGCCGGACGGGCGGGCGCGCTCAGTCCTTGGCGTGAAACTTCGTCTTTTGGTAGCACAGCGGAGCCAGCAAAGTCGCCGCACCTGTTGCGATCGGGCCGGGGTGTGGATCGGAATGGTTACCGCATTCGACCCAAGGTTTGGGAATATGGTTAGCTACAACTGAGGCGTAGGCGCGCGGATCGGCATAGGCTGCAATCCAGGTTAGACATTGCGCGAGGCGGCGGATCGAATGGTCTTTCCACGGCGCCCCGCGCGGGCGGCAATTGATGATTAGCGTGTCCTGCGGAGCATCGCGGTAAAATTCGCGCAGGCCGCCCAGCACCTCGCCCCGCTCAGTCACCGCCATCCGCTCGCTCATGGCTGGCTCTGCTGGTATGACAAAGCGCGGTGACTGATTAAACGCATAGGAAGTCACCCCATCGACAACCAGCGCGACATGCGCCGCGATTGCCCCGCCCAGCGAATGGCCGGTTACACTGATCGGAACATCCTTGAAACCGTCAGCATCCAATTCTTCCCTGATCTTGCGATAGGTAGCCAAACCACGGGCATTTTGTTTGCCTTCAATATTGCCAGCAAACCAGTCATCAAAACTGAACTCGCTGCCACGAAAGGCAATGATCCGTTCGACCAGCCGCCCGTTCTGCTTGCGATCAAAGATCGAATACGCCAGGCCGCTGCTGTCGTTATCCGAATTGCGGACCAGATCGATCCCGCCGGGCAGGGCGGGAAACTGCTCCTTGTCGGCATAACTATCGTTGGCGAGCTGCGCGTAGTCCCACGTCTTATCCGCAAATTCCCGTGTAAACTGGCACCATCCACCCGGTTCGCGCACACATGGGCTGCGCGCCTGCGTCAGATCAGTCGCGCAGGCCGAAAGTGTAGCCGCAGCGGCCAGCACTGCAATGAGTTTCAAGAAACGCAACATTCCCTGCCAATTAGAGCAGATCGCGTCCATCCGTCCATGAAATTGACCCGCTCCGACAGATGTTTGCATTTGCCTCGCCTGCGCTTATCAGAACCGTCATTTGCAGAGATGGATGATGCGATGCAGATGATTGGCCTGATCGGCGGGATGAGCTGGGAAAGTTCGGCCGAATATTACCGGATTATCAATCGCGGCGTGCGCGACGCGCGCGGACCGACCGCCTCGGCGCGCTGCCTGCTGTGGTCGTTCGACTTTTCCGAGCTTGTCCGGCTGCAGCATGATGGCGGTTGGGACGCGCTAAGCGCGATGATGGTAGATGCTGCGCAAAGGCTGGAAGCAGGCGGCGCGGACTTGCTGCTGATCTGCACCAACACAATGCATCTGGTGGCTCCGGCAATTGAAGCTGCCACGTCAATCCCGCTGTTGCATATCATCGACCCGACAGCAGTGCGGATCAAAGCTGCCGGGCTGCGCAAGGTCGGGCTGCTGGGCACCGCTTTCACGATGGAACAACCGTTCTACAAGGGCCGCCTGGCCCAGCACCACGGACTGGATGTGATCACGCCGTCAGACAAAGACCGCAAGACGGTGCACCGGATTATTTACGAAGAACTGGTTGCCGGCAAGATTACCGAGCCATCGCGCGAAGCCTATCGCGCGATCATCCAACGACTGGTAGATCAAGGCGCAGAGGCGATCATTCTGGGCTGTACCGAGATCATGTTGCTGGTTCGCCCGCAGGACAGCGTAGTACCGCTGTTCGATACCACCGTGCTGCATGCCGAGGCGGCGGTCAAATTGGCGCTCGCTGAATAGCGCCAGCAGAGCCGGGGCGCGGCGGCAAACCACCAGCCCCCCGGCGCTACCATTACCTGATGCAGCGGTTACGAATCCATTTCCGCCAGAACAGCAGTGGCCGTGGTCGGGCCGCCGACAATCGTATCTTCGTGGTCCATCACAAGCGTGCGGAATGCGCCGGGCGCCGGCTTGATACCGAGCTTCTTGGCCGCAGCCATCATCTTTGCGCCTTCGTCCGGAACAACCGGCGGTTCGATCATCAGGAAGTCCCAGTTGGCGCCATTGTGGTGCCGGTAAATCACGCGCGGAGCGAGGCCCGCTTCGGCACGGATCTGGTCGATCTGCGCCATCCACTTGACGAGGTCGTAATATTTGCCCGGCGCAGCGTGGAGCACCGTAATAATGCTTTCGCCCTGATCCTGTGCTGATGCACTGGTAGGTATCGACGCCATGCTGCCCAAAAGCAGCGCAATTGCCAATTTCTTCATGCGATAGTCCCCTCATAAGAAAAAGCTGGAGGCTTGCCCCTCAGCTTCAGAACTGCAGCGCCTTAGCGCGGCCAGAGCGACCCGATCACTACGGGACTATAGGGTTTGGAAAGGCGGACAAGGGCACGCCGCAGAATTCACGGATTTTTGACGCTTTGATCTGAGCTGCAACGAAAAAAAAGAGCGCCCGGAGGCGCCCTTTTCACGTTGCCTGGTCGCAGGCGAAATCAGCTCACTACGGCCTTGATGATCTTGCCCGGATTGCGCGGCGGCTCACCCTTGGGCAGCGCATCGACATGTTCCATGCCGCTCGTCACCTCGCCCCACACCGTATATTGGTTGTCGAGGAAGCGGGCGTCATCAAAGCAGATGAAGAACTGGCTGTTGGCGCTGTTCGGCATCGATGACCGCGCCATCGAGCAGACGCCGCGCACATGCGGTGTACTGTTGAATTCTGCCTTCAAGTCAGGCTTCGGGCTGCCGCCCATGCCAGTACCGGTCGGATCACCACCTTGCGCCATGAAGCCAGGGATCACGCGGTGGAACACCACGCCATCGTAAAAGCCTTCCTTGGCCAGTTCGGTAATCCGTTCGACATGGCCGGGCGCAACATCGGGGCGCAATTTGATGACCACATCGCCCTCTCCATTGTCGGTCGCCAGCGTAAGGGTGAGTGTTTCTTCGGCCATATCTGCAATCTCCTGATGAATGGCGTAACAATTGCGGGCCGATATAGGCGCTAAGCCGCAGAAGTCACCCCGCCGCAGCATATTGACCACCCAATCAGCCATACACGCCCTTGCATTTGCCTATCCCGCGCTTAGAGCGAGGCGATGGCTGAGGATACGCGCCCTGACCAAGACCTGGCTGACCGGGACCGGGATACCCTGCTGGCGGCGGATTCCGCTGCGCCGGATGAAGGTGCCCGGCCGGACGACCGTGTAGACGACGAGCGCCATGACGAGGAAAACCGCCTCAAAACGTCCTATGTTCGCAAAGTCCGCGAAGCGCTGGAAGAAGAGGATTTCGGCGAGGTTTATGAGCTGGTCGAACCGCTCCACCCAGCCGATATTGCTGACCTTATCGAATTGTTCCAGCCGGACGAGCGGCGGGCCTTCGCCAGCGCGATAACCGATTTGATGTCGAGCGATGTGATCGCCGAACTCAATGATTACGTGCGCGAAGACATGATGGAATCGCTGTCCGCCGGGGCAGTTGCGTCCATCGCCGAACAGCTTGAAACCGATGATGCGGTTCAGTTGATCGAGGATCTCGAGCCGGAAGATCAGCGCGCGGTTCTGGCCGAGCTCGACGCAGAAGACCGTGCCGCGATCGAAAGCGCGCTGGCCTATCCGGAAGAAACTGCCGGCCGGTTGATGAGCCGCGAGTTCGTTGCGGTGCCGGAACATATGACAGTCGGCAATCTGATCGACTATTTGCGCGAAAGCAGCGATCTGCCGCAGGATTTCTTCGAAATCTTCGTGGTTGATTACACCCATCATCCGGTGGGCACGTGCCAGCTGTCATGGGTGCTGCGCACACCGCGCCATATCGCGCTGACCGATGTGATGAAACGCGACCAGACGCTGATTGCGGTTACCACCGATCAGGAAGAAGTCGCGCTGATGTTCCAGAAATATGCGCTGATTTCCGCCGCCGTAGTCGATGAAAGCGGGCGGCTGGTTGGCCAGATGACAGTAGATGACGTTGTTCACATCATTCAGGAAGAAGCGAGCGAGGATATCCTGCGCTTGTCGGGTGCCGGTGATGGCGACATCAACGAGCCGATCCGGATGACGGTGCGCACGCGCCTGTCGTGGCTGGTGGTTAATCTGGGCACGGCGGTCATCGCATCCTCCGTCGTTGGCCTGTTTCAAGGCGCGATAACCAAATTTGCCCTTTTGGCAGTACTGATGCCGATTGTTTCCGGCATGGGCGGCAATGCCGGGACGCAAACACTGGCAGTGGTGGTGCGCGCGCTGGCGACCAACCAGCTGACCAGTTCCAACACGGTGCGGATGATTGGCCGCGAGTTGCGGATTGCCACTGCCAACGGGTTGACGCTGGGGCTGCTGATCGGGACCAGTTCTGCGCTCCTGTTCAGCAATCCGCTGCTCGGCATGGTGATAGGCTCGGCGATGATCATCAACAATCTCACTGCTGGTCTGGCGGGCATTCTGGTGCCCGTGACGCTCGACCGGATGCGGATTGATCCGGCGGTTTCCTCGGCAGTGTTCGTGACCACTGCGACCGACGTGATGGGCTTCTTCTCCTTCCTGGGGCTCGCGGTGCTGACCGGACTGGCCTGACCCGATGCCGCT
>JAHEAW010000123.1 GCA_024642545.1 Erythrobacteraceae bacterium | reverse complement strand
CTACTCGTTCATCAATGCGATTGGCGGTGTCCTTGCGGGCCGTTCGCTTGGGGAACGCGAAGATTTCAGTGTCCAGGACCAATTGGTCCTCGCCAAAGGCGAGCAGCGAATCCGCGCTGACGTTTCTTACGCAAGCGAAATAGGGCTTGGCGCTGACCGCCTGGTATTCGAATGGGACCGCCCGGAACTGCGCTATTCGGCAGGAGCCTTGTGGGCGCCCGGCAATGATCTTTCGGGGCGCCGCCGGCTGTTGGGCGTCGGGGTTGAAAGCCAGATTGATACACGGCTGGACAAGGATGAAATTCAGGGCAGCCCGATCATCGTGTTTCTCAATCACCGTGCGCGCGTCGACGTTTTACAGGGCGGCCGCGTGGTCAACTCAGCCATCTATGACGCTGGCAACCAGCAAATCGATACAGCCAACCTGCCAGAAGGCTCCTATGGCATCGTTTTGCGGATCGCAGAAGCTGGACAGCCGACACGCGAGGAAAGCCGGTTTTATACCAAGAGCAGGCGGATCCCTGCACGCGGGCGCACCGATTTTTTCGGTTATGGCGGCCTCCTGGTTGATAGCTCAAACTATCGATCGCTGGCTCCATCAAGCCGCCCATTTGCACAAATGGGCGTTGTGAAGCGGCTCTCCGAGAGCTGGGCATTTGAGGGATCTGTGCAGACATCTGACCAAGCTGCCTCAGCAGAGGTTGGTCCTACCTTTCTAACGCCCTTTGTCCAGATCCGCGCGGCCCTAGTTGCAGATACAAGGGGCTCCTACGGAACCATTTTCCAGTTGAGTTCGGGCGGGGGTTCGCGGCTTAATTTCAACCTCGATGTGAGGCATATTGAGCAAGATACTGCGCCTGCAAACGCGATCATTCAAAGCCAGGCCTCTAGCCCAATAAATGTATTGACTGCGGCCAATGCATTCAGGCTATCGGAGCCTTACCAAGCTAATGGCGGCTATTCGCAGGCTGGCGGTATCGTCTCTTATAGCCTGTCCGATTTTCGTTTTCTGGGCACATTCTTTTACCGTAGGGATGACAGGGCGAGCGCGCGGTATAGTATTGGGCCATCGATGGAATATGATGTCTTTCGCAAGGGACCGCTCAAAGTCACGCTTCGCGCTGATTTAACGACTACGGAACAGGGCAGCTCCGGGTTTGCCGGTGTGTCGGTCCGGCTCCTCGGGGGTAGCGGGACATTCGTTGCGTCAGCTGGTGGGCGCAGTTCAACCCAGTCCAATGATACGCCGGGAAGCGGACTTGTGTCGGCAGTTTCCGGCTCATGGAGCCCCGATGTTGGCGCAGGCCAGCTATCTATCGGTGCTGGATACGAACACGATCCTGAGCAAAACAATATGGTCTTGACCTCGCAATTCCAGAACAAGATTGGTTCGCTGAGCGCTGATTTCTCTCGCAGTGAGCAAGGCGGCACTTCAGATGAGCAGCACAGCCTGGGCTTCCAGACGTCGTTCGCTGCTGGCGCTGGAGCGGCCCATTTGACAGGTAGAGGCGCCAACCAAAGCGTCGTCGTCCTCAGCGCGCCGGGCGCGCGTAAGCAGGACAGTTTCAATGTGCTGGTCAATGAACAGGTCGCCGGCTCGATTGTAGGGGGTCACACCCTTGCTCTTGCTCTGCCAACCTACCGTGCATACCGCATTCGCATTCGGCCAAGCGGCAAGGGCCTTGTTGCATACGACAGCGGAGCGCGCGAGGTAGGGCTTTACCCCGGCGTGGTTACAAAACTTGAATGGCATGTATCTCCTGTGCAGATCATGTTTGGCCGGCTCCTTGACCCTGCAGGCGAGCCTATTCGCGCAGCGTCGCTTATGGGAAAAAATATCTGGGCCGAGACCGATGACCAAGGCTATTTTCAGATTGAGGCTCCTCAAAATGCCGAGCTGCGAGTAACTCTAGCGAACGGTCAGATCTATCCACTCACTTTGCCAGCTGCGAAGAATGGCCCTCAGCTTGCCCGGCTTGGGGCCATTGTTTGTTGCCAGAGCATTCTCAAGCCGTCGGGCCCCCTCTTTGCTGACGCGCATATTTCTGAACGAGACACACAATGAAGATAAAGACTCTCCTTATCACGGCGCTCATGGCGGGCTCGACGTTCGGCTTCGCCTCGATGCTGCATGCCGAAATGGTCCTGAGCCAGGTGATCGTTGACCTTCTTCCCGGACAGCCTCCTCGGGAGGATATCGAAGTCTGGAATAGCGGATCAGACAGGATTTATGTGTCAGCCGAGCCTTCTGAAATTCTTGATGCTGGCACACCTCAGCAAAAGCGCATTCCTGCGACCAATCCGGATGCGGCCGGAATCCTCGTTTCTCCTAGACGTCTCGTGCTTGAACCGGGAGAGCGCCGCGCCGTTCGCATCTCGCTAATTGGTGAGCGGCCGCACTCTGACCGTATTTACCGTGTTGCAATCAAACCTGTCGTGGGGCCGGTTTCTGCCGAGAATAGCGCGATAAAGCTATTGGTTGGGTATGATGCGCTGGTGATTGCCAGGCCGACGGCATTCACTGGGAAGCTGGATGGCGCGCGCACCGGCAAGGTCCTGACCATCACCAATGCGAGCAATACATCGCAGGAACTCTTCGATGGCCGCCAATGCGATAGTAGCGGCGCCAATTGCAAGGCGCTGCCAGCAAAGCGGCTCTATTCAGGGACGCGGTGGCAGCAGACTCTACCTTTCGACACCAAGGTAACGTACAGTTCCGCAATTGGTCAAACGGTTCAAAAGCAAACCTTCTAGGCGAGTTTTTTGCGGCGATCAGGCCCACACAGCGTGCGCGGAAAACTCGATATACTTTCCCAACACATTGACCGATTTCTTAAACCTCGCAGAAGGTGATCACGGTTTTAGGGTCCCTCTCGGAGAGTAACCCCTCCGACTTCAGTCGGATACAGGCTATGGGCTACAGCAAGGGTTGTCACACGACTTTTGACCATCGCCACCAAATCGTCTGGGCACCCAAGTATCGCTGCAAGGTGCTGATCGGCGCTGTCCGCTTGCGGGTCCGTGAAATCATCAAGCAGGTCTGCGACGAGATGGGCGTCACCATCATCAACGGCGCCCTGCCACGCGATCATGTCCACGTGTTCGTCGAGATTCCGCCGCACGTTGCGGTCAGCGATTTCGTGCGTCGGGCCGAGGGACGCTCGTCGCGCAAGATCCAGCAGGAGTTCAAGCATATCCGCAAGCGCTACTGGGGCCAACGCTTTTGGGGCAGGGGCTACTTCTCAACTACCGCCGGCAACATCACCAAAGACGTTGCCATGGCCTATCTCGACCGGCATATCGGCAAGCAAGACTTCAGCCCCTCCGCATGATCCTACCTGCGTCAGCTGGTCAGTCATTCAGGTCTTGGTACTCAGCAAGCTGTCAGAAAATCAGAGGGCAGGCTGTGTGAAGGTCGCTAAACGCTTGTCTGGCGGCTTCTTGGGAATCATCGCTTTCAAAGCCAATGTCTATTGTGATGTCCTTGCCGCCAGTCGCTTCTTACAATGGATCACGAAGGAAGTTGTCTGGCTTAATGATTCGGAGAATCATAGTTCGGATTATCAGGTGCCGCTCTCGGTTGTCGCGTCCAAGCGCTGCGCCTTCAATTCTTTGGGACGGTGAAAGTGCCAGTAACGCGGCCGCCGCTCTGGGCCATGACACCGGGCGCAGCAGCACTGCCGTCAACGCTTGAGAGCCCGCTTTGTAGGTCAATCACCAGACGCCCGCCGCTGAGCGTATCGGTCCCGCGCTGCAACTTCACATTGCCCGCCATGGTGATGATGCGCTTGTTGAAATCATACACGGCCACATCGCCGCTCGCCACTTCATTGCCGCGCGTCACTCGGACCCCGCCTGTTGCCGTAATCCGCTGGATCTGCAGCGACCCGTTGTTGCTGTAATTGACCAGCGTGCGCGCCGCCTGCAACTGTAAATCCGCCTGAGTGATATCGACATTGCCCGATAGCAGGACGCGGTTCTGCCGGTCCTGCAACTCGATCCGGTCAGCAGCGGTGTTTACAGGCGCATTGGAATTATGGGCCGCGATGGCTTGAGCATGCGCTCCAATCTGACCAGTCACTGCGGCGAGCAGGGCGCCAGCAGCGGCCAGCCCAATCACAAGAGAGCGCATAGGGCGGGTCTGAGCTTTGTTCACTTCGGCATCCTCATTTTGCCTGGAATAAGGCTGAGCCGGGCATTGCCTTCCAGGGTTATGGTTCGTGCGGGCAGGTCCGCCCTGATCGTATTGGCGGAAAAACTCCCCGTGGGCGTTGTGCCGGTTATCCCGCCATCCCCTGCCATTTGCTTGGTGCGCAAATTGATCGATACATCATTTGCAGTCATGTCATACCCGTCTGCGGCAGTCACTTGCAGCGGACCAAGAATGGACACAACTTCGCTGCTGATATTATAGGTGCCTGCTTGTGCCCCAATGCGCGCTGGCCCATCGGGAAGCAGGATGCGCGCAATCAGATTTTTCATCCGAACAATCCCTTCAGCGGCAGATTTCTGAACCGCTTCGCCAGCGGTCAGCGAAAACGGTTCGCCCTTGTCATCCTTGCCGCGGTACATCGCATTATTGACCCGCAGGCGTTCATTGATGACCGCTACCTTGGTGCGGTCGAGCAGGAAGCTGACTTCACCGCGCGGCGAAAGCGGGGTTATCACCATAAACGCAGCCAGCACTCCCACCGCGATCGGCAGAGCCTTGACCAGAAAGCGTATCAGCTTGTCATGCGAACCGCCCGGCGCAGCAAAGTGCTGGCGCCGGGTGCGCAATTGGCGTGCCTCGCTTGTCTCGATCCGGGAACTCATCCTCGTCAACTATGTCTCGCCAGCTTACATGTGGCTGAAAATGTCGTGCTCTGCCCAGCCAGCCAGATCCAGCCGCGCGCGCGTTGGCAGAAAATCGAAGCAAGCTTGTGCCATGGCCGTGCGCCCTTCGCGCGCGAGCCGGGCTTCAAGCACGTCCTTGAGCCGGTGCAGATAACGCACGTCCGATGCGGCATATTCGCGCTGTGCTTCATTGATTTCATCCGCGCCCCAATCGGATGATTGCTGCTGCTTGGAAATATCCGCCCCCAGCAATTCGCTGACCAGATTTTTGAGGCCATGCCGATCGGTATAAGTTCGGGTCATCTTGCTGGCGATCTTGGTGCAGAACACTGGCGCTGCCTCGACCTGAAGATAATGTTCGATCGCGGCCAGATCGAAACGTGCGAAATGGTATAACTTCAGCCGCGCCGGATCGCCCAGCACTGCCTTGAGATTGGGTGCGGCAAAGGTGCTGTCCTTGCCGAAGCGCACCAGATGTTCATCGCCCCCCCCATCGCTGATCTGGACCAGACACAAGCGGTCACGCGGGGTAATCAGCCCCATCGTTTCGGTGTCGACGGCGACCGGACCGGGCGCAAGTACGCCAGCGGGCAAGTCTTCTTCATGAAAATATACTGCCATGGCTGCGTCCTAGTCGGATTGGGGACAGAGGGAAAGTGCTTGCTGGCGATATGCCCCTGGCCGCGATAGGCAGGGCCATGATCAGTGATCCAATCCCCGAAAGCTGGCGCGCCGCACTGGAGCCGGTGCTGGCATCGCCCGAGGCGCGGCGGCTGGGCGGCTGGCTGCGGGCGGAGGAGGCCGCGGGAAAGCAAATCTTTCCGCCGCAGGGTCAGCGGCTGCGGGCGCTTGCGCTGACCCCGCTCGATACGGTCCGGGTCGTGATCCTGGGGCAGGACCCGTATCACGGGCCGGGGCAGGCGCATGGCCTTAGCTTTTCGGTGCCCTATGGCATCCGGCCGCCCCCCTCGCTGGCCAACATCTACAAGGAACTGGCGAGCGATTGCGGCATCGTGCGGCCCGACCACGGCAATCTGGAGCATTGGGCGCGGCAGGGCGTGCTATTGCTCAACGCTGCGCTGACCGTAGAGGCTGGCCTGGCAGGCAGCCATGCACGTAAAGGGTGGGAAGCAATCACCGATGCGGCGGTGGCTGCGGTTGCCGCGCGCAGTGTGCCGAGCGTGTTTATCCTGTGGGGCAGCCATGCGCAAACCAAGGCGGCGCGGATCGGCGGATTGGCGGATGGCCCGCATCTGGTGCTGAAATCGGTGCATCCCAGCCCGCTGTCGGCGCATCGCGGCTTTTTCGGCTCCAGGCCGTTCAGTCAGGCCAATACCTTTCTGGAAGCGAATGGACGCGGGGCGATCGATTGGCAGCTTTGACTATTTCGTCACCTGTCTGAGTGCAAGATAGGGTGCCTCAATGACCAACGATGAAGCGCGCACAGCGTTGATCCGGCGCTGCGCCGAATTG
>JAHEAW010000122.1:2125-6337 GCA_024642545.1 Erythrobacteraceae bacterium | reverse complement strand
GCAAAGCTGGTCACATTGTCACGCGGGGCGCTAGAACAGCGACGCGATTTTGAATTGACTGAGGAAGGTTCAACCCCCGATTCCAAGGGTTTTGTCCTCAAGGTTCACAGCAACCGCGTGATTGGCATCAAGATGCAGTTGCACCAACGCCAAGCGATAATCACTGCCTTCCCTATCGAGCGCAGCAGATACCGGCTGCGAGAAGGCCAGCCGATTGTCGCGGTCTTCGAAGATGTAACTGAAGAGTGGATGTCCATGGCACTGCAGCAGATCTTCGTCCGCATTGCACCAATCACGGATTAGGTCTGATACCGCCTATTCAGCCGGAAGATCGCCAAAATTGGTAAGCGCTGCATCGCGCAGCCCGCGCCACAGATTGCGGGCTTGCACGCTGGGCGCTGCATCATGCACGCGCAGCAATTGCACGCCTGCATCCATCGCTGCCATCGCCAGCGCAATACTACCGCCAAGCCGCTGATCAACCTCTGCTTCATTCGACAAGGCGCCGATCAGCCGCTTGCGGCTGCCGCCTAGCAGTAGCGGTTGGCCAAGGGCATGCAGCAGCGGCAATGCGTTCATCAGCTGGAGATTTTCGGCCAGGCTCTTGCCGAAGCCAATACCGGGATCGAGGATGATATTGCGCCGCGCGATCCCCGCGTCGAGCGCCCGGTCACGCGCTGCGCGAAGCCAGTCGAAGACATCGAACACGACATGGGCATACTCCCCATCAGCGTGCAGATCCTCACCCTTGCCCGGTGCATGCATCAGTACCACCGGACAACCTTTAGCCGCGACAAATTCAATACTGCGCGGATCATGCCGCAGGCCCGAAACATCATTGATGATATGCGCGCCGGCCGCCAGCGCGGCTTCCATCACCGCTGGGCGGCGCGTATCGACGCTGATCGCTGCGCCCATCGCCGCGCAATATTCGACCGCTGGAATGACCCGCTTTAGCTCATCCCCTTCCCAGGTAGCCGGGGCGCCAGGGCGCGTGCTTTCACCGCCGATATCCACCAGCGCAGCGCCTGCTTCCAGCATCGCGGCGGCATGTTCGCTGCCTGCTTCGGGCCGGTCGAGAAATGCGCCGCCATCGGAAAAACTGTCCGGCGTCACGTTTAGAATGCCCATCACTTGCGGCTGGTCGAGGCGGATGGTGCGATCGCCCAGTTGCAGCGGTTCATGCGCGAAACCGAGCGCTTCCCACTGCGCTTCTGCTTCTGCTGCAACACTATCAGGCAAACGCCCCAGCGCAGCAGCCATGCCTGCTGGTGACACACATTCACGAGCGGTGACTACGCCATTGTGGCGCACGATTATCGCAAAGCGGTGGGCATAGACCATTCCGCCGCCCAGGCGAATGGCATCGCCATGTTCGCTTTGCGGGCTGGGGGCAAAGCCGACCGGGTGGAGGTAAATCTGATCCATGCGGTGCGCGCTAGTCGCTTCAATCTTCCGTGGCGAGCAGATAATTCTGCCGGATCGCATCGACCGGCTTCACGTCGCCTGCATGCTCCAGATGCCAGAAGGTCCAGCCGTTGCAACTGGGCGCGCCCTGCAAATCCTTGCCCAGCCCGTGAATCGATCCGACCTGCTTGTCGCAGGCTAGCGAGCCATCCGCTCGGACCGTGGCGATCCACCGGCGCTGCTTGTCAAACAGCTGCGTGCCCGGCGCAATCATACCGCTTTCAACCAATGCCCCAAAGGCAACGCGCGGCGCGTTCTTCTTGCTCTGCATCGTAGCAATAGCGCGCTCATCCAGCGGCAATTCCCTGTCGATCCGCTGCATCGCAATCTCGCGGTAGAAATCTTCCCGCTCGCAGCCAATCCATTCGCGCCCCAGTCGCTTGGCAACTGCGCCGGTGGTGCCAGTGCCAAAGAACGGGTCGAGCACAACATCGCCCGCTTCGGTCGTCGCCAGCAACACGCGGTATAGCAGCGCCTCAGGTTTTTGCGTGGGATGTGCCTTGTGCCCGTCATGCTTCAACCTTTCAGGTCCGCCACACAAGGGCAGCACCCAATCGCTGCGCATCTGCAGTTCATCATTCAGCGTCTTCATCGCACGGTAGTTGAACTGATATTTCGCCTTTTCGCCCTGACTGGCCCAGATCAGCGTTTCATGCGCATTGGTAAAGCGCGTGCCCTTGAAGTTGGGCATAGGATTGCTCTTGCGCCAGACGATATCGTTGAGGATCCAGAAGCCGAGGTCCTGCAAGGTGGCGCCAACCCGGAAGATATTGTGATAACTGCCAATGACCCACAATGAACCGTCAGGCTTGAGCACTCGGCGCGCTTCGCTCAGCCAATCGCGAGTAAACTGGTCATAGACCGCAAAACTGTCAAACTGGTCCCAATGGTCGGTCACAGCATCAACCTGGCTGCCGTCAGGCCGATTGAGATCACCGCCCAGCTGAAGATTATACGGCGGATCGGCAAACACGCAGTCAACACTTTTATCAGGCAGTGACCGCATCGCTTCCACGCAGTCACCTGGCAGGATTCGCCCAAGCGGCAAATGCAACTGGCGCGCATCAGTCTTAGCCGCCACTGACTTGCTCGTGGCCTTGCGCGCAGCGCGCAGCTTCGTGGTCTCAATGACCCCCATTGCTTACTCCCGTGACAACTTATCCACAGGGTGAGTCCTCCCGCTGGCCACGTCAAGCAGGGATTGGTCCAGAGGTTACTCTAGGCACCACCAAGTTAACGGGGAACGAAAAGAGTCCAGCACAAGATGTTGAGTCCCGATCACTTCTCCAGACTCGATATGCTGGGGTGTGGCGCGGAAGACTCAAACATCTGTTAATTTGCTCATGACAAGTGTTAGAGCGCGTGTGGGTCAGTCAATTGGAGGGATTTATGCCGCTCAAGGTCATCGGTGCGGGGCTGGGCCGTAACGCAACTTTTTCGCTCAAATTCGCGCTTGAGCATATCGGTTTTGGACCGTGCTATCATATGTCCGAAGTGTTCGCAGGGGTGCGTCATAACTTGCCGCTGTGGCTCGATGTAGTGGACGGTCGGCCCGCTTGGGACGCGGTATTCGATGGCTTTCAGTCGACCACAGACTATCCCGCCTGCAGCTATTGGCGCGAGCTGGCGGCATATTATCCGGATGCCAAAGTGGTGCTGACCACGCGTGATCCGGATAGCTGGTTCGATTCGGTCAGCGAGACGATCTTTTCGCCCAGAATGCAGCGATCTGAACCAGGGTCACCCCAGCACACGTTCATGCACGGCGCGGTCTTCAGCGCCTTCGATGGCAAGATGACTGACCGCGGCTTCATGACCGACTGGTACCGCAAGCGAAACCAGCACGTGATTGATGCCCTGCCCACAGATCGTTTGCTGGTGTTTCACCCGAAGGAAGGTTGGGACCCGCTGTGTAATTTTTTGGGCGTACCAGTGCCCAAAGAACCCTTTCCGCGCGTCAATTCGAGAGATGAAATTCTCGAAGCCTCGGACGAACATAGCGGCATTCCGGAAGGCCCGGAAGAGGTCGAAGCCTTTGGCAGAACCTATATTGACACGCTGCGCGCCAAGGCCTTCGTGGCCCCCTAACCCCGGTCAGGCAAACAGTAGCGCAGTGTTCACAAGGAAAGCTGTGACCAGCACTGCACCGAGGCCGCGCCCGATGCGCCCGGCCCGCCAGCACAGCGCCAGAATCAGTGCTGCGCTGCCGGCGACCAGCGGCCACTCCAAAGCGGCCAGCTCCAGCGGGATAGGAACCGGAGCAATCGCCATGGTGACCCCGCCGATCAGCAGCAGATTATAGATGTTGGAGCCAACCACATTGCCCACCGCCAGCGCTGAATTGCCGCGCCAAGCCGCTGCAACCGAAGCGGCGAGTTCGGGCAAGGAGGTGCCCACCGCCACCACTGTCAGTCCTATCACTGTCTCGCTGATCCCGGCATAACGCGCAAGATCAATTGCAGCGTTGACCAGCCAGTGCCCGCTGACCACCAGGGCCGCGATCCCGGCAAGCAGGAATGCGCTTGATTGCCAGAACGGGAGGACCGGCGCGTCTCCGTGATCGTCATCATCACCTTCGCCTGCACGCGGATGGCGGTAACGCCACACCACATAGAGCGTGACCAGCGCCAAAAGGGCAGCGCCGAGCCACAACGAGGCAAGTTGCCACCATGCAATGCAACACACTGCCAGCGTTGCCGTCAGCGCCACTACCGCATCGCGTTTCCCGGTTCCGGTCAGCGCAAT
>JAHEAW010000122.1:0-2115 GCA_024642545.1 Erythrobacteraceae bacterium | reverse complement strand
AACCAGTGCAGCAGCGCCAAGGATCAGCAGCGAATTGGCGAGGTTTGATCCAGCAATATTGCCCCACGCGATCCCGGGCGAGCCCGCCATCGCCGCCTGCACCGATGCCACCATTTCGGGCATTGAAGTGGCTGATCCCATAATGACCAGCCCGGTAAACATACTCGACAAACCGAGGGTTCGGGCCAGCCCGACCGCGCCGCGCACCAACCAGTCACCGCCGAGTGTTAGTCCGGCCAGCCCAAGCAGGCACCAGATAATGGTGATCGTCATTACAGCAGCACCATCTGTGATACCGGAGCAAAGCTGCGCCGGTGGTGTGGGCTTGGTCCATAAGTGTGCAGCGCGGCCATATGGTCTTTCGTGCCATAGCCTTTGTTGCGGTCCCAGCCATATTCGGGATAATCTGCTGCTGCTGCCAGCATCATCCGGTCCCGCCATTGCTTGGCTACAATCGAGGCAGCCGAAATCGCCGGTTCCAGCGCATCGCCGCCGACGATGGCAGTCGCGGGCCAGCGCCAGCGCTCAGCACGCCCAGACGGGGTCAAATTGCCATCAATCAACACCTTGGCGGGGTCACAGCCCAGCACCTGGCAAAGCCGTTCCACTGCCTCGGTCATCGCCAGCATCGTCGCAGCAAAAATGTTGATCCGATCAATTGTCGCCACATCGACAATGCCGACTGCCCAGGCGCAGTGCCGCCGGACTGCCTCGTCCAGCACAGCGCGGCGCGGTGCGGACAGCTTCTTGGAATCGTCCAGGCCTGCCGGACATGGCTTGCATAGCGCCACTGCACTTGCCACAACCGGCCCGGCAAGAGGTCCGCGACCAGCTTCGTCGACCCCGAACACCAGCCCACCATGCGCCGCTTGACCAGCGGCAAAATCAGGCCCGGGAGCATCAGAGAGAACCGACATGTCGCACGTAAAATCCATTGCACTGCTTCTATCCACTGCCGTACTCGGCCTATCAAGCTGCGGCGGCCATGCGAATGTGGACAGCAAGTCGCTTTCGGCAAACGATCTAGGTCAAGCAGAACGCAGCGGGCCGTTTTTGGTGAGCGAAAAGGCCACGTTCAACGAACCTTGGGCAGCGGCATTCGAGCCTGAAACCGGCCGCCTGTTCATCACTGAAAAGGCCGGAACGATCAAATTCTATGACGCGAACTCAGGTGCAACCGGTTCGGTAAGCGGCGTGCCGACAGTTGATTATGGCGGCCAGGGCGGGCTGGGCGATATAGCATTTGCGCCAGATTATCCCGCCAGCCACGCGCTATACCTAAGTTGGGTCGAAGCGGGACCGGGTGATATACGCGGCGCGGTGATCGGACGCGGCCAATTGGTCTGCAGCACGCCGTACAGTTGCGCGATCAAAGGCTTGAAGATCATCTGGCGGCAAGCTCCCAAAGTGACCGGCAGAGGCCACTTCTCCCACCGAATCGCCTTTTCGCCCGATGGCAAATTCATGTTCATCTCCAGCGGCGAGCGGCAAAAGGGCACCCCTGCGCAGGACCTCAGCAACAATCTGGGTAGTACGCTGCGCCTGACCCTCGATGGCCAACCTGCGCCAGACAATCCTTTTGCCGATAAAGGCGGGCTTAGTCAGCAGATCTGGTCCTATGGTCACCGCAACTTGCTTGGACTTGCATTCGACACAAGGGGCCGCTTGTGGGGTCTGGAGCACGGCCCAAAGGGCGGTGATGAGCTCAATCTGATCAGGCCTGGATCAAATTATGGCTGGCCGATCGTCTCTGACGGGGACCAGTATAATGGTACGCCGATCCCGCGCCATGCGACCCGGCCAGACTTTGCGGCCCCGGCAATCAGCTGGAATCCGGTGATCGCGCCGGGGGACATGATCTTTTACAAGGGTGATCTGTTCAGGGGTTGGCAGGGCAATGCATTGATCGCGGGCATGGGGACCGAAGGTCTGGTCAGGGTCGCGATTGACGGCGACACTGCCTCAGAAGCAGGCCGCTACGGCCTCGGCGCACGTATCCGCGAAGTGATCGAAGCACCCGACGGCGCGTTATGGACGCTTGACGATGGTGAAAACGCCCGGCTTTTGCGGCTGACCCCGGCAAGCAGCTAAAGCTGTCCCAACGCCACCGACAGC
>JAHEAW010000121.1 GCA_024642545.1 Erythrobacteraceae bacterium | reverse complement strand
GGATATATTGTGCATCCTGCTGTTCATCGGCGCGATGGGCAAATCGGCGCAATTGGGGCTCCACACCTGGCTGCCCGATGCGATGGAGGGACCCACGCCGGTCTCCGCGCTGATCCATGCGGCGACGATGGTCACCGCGGGTGTATTCATGGTGTGCCGCTTGTCACCAATGTTCGAAACGGCGCCAGTGGCACTGACCATGGTGACCTTTGTCGGCGCAGCGACCTGTATCTTTGCCGCCACCATCGGTACCACCCAGTGGGACATCAAGCGCGTCATCGCTTATTCGACCTGTTCACAGCTGGGCTACATGTTCTTTGCTGCTGGGGTTGGCGCATATAATGCTGCGATGTTTCATTTGTTTACGCACGCATTCTTCAAGGCACTGCTGTTCCTTGGCGCAGGCAGCGTGATCCATGCGATGCATCATGAACAGGACATGCGGTATTATGGCGGCTTGCGAAAGAAGATCCCGTTCACCTTTTGGGCGATGATGGCAGGAACGCTGGCGATTACCGGCGTGGGCGTGGTTTCCCTGCATGCAGGCTTTGCAGGCTTCCATTCGAAAGATGCGATTATCGAAGTCGCTTATGCGCGCGGCACAGAAATGGCCAATTTTGCCTATTGGATGGGTGTGCTGGCGGCGTTGCTGACCAGCTTCTATAGCTGGCGGCTAATGTTCCTGACCTTCTGGGGCAAGCCGCGCTGGATCGAGAGCGAGCATATCCAGCACAGCGTCCACAAAACACCTGAGCAGTCAGGCGCGGACACGACTGGCGGATACCATCCGCATGAAAGCCCGTTGACCATGCTTATCCCATTGGGCGTGCTGATGCTTGGCGCGGTATTTGCCGGATATGTTTTCGATGCGAAATTTATCGAAGACGCGGCATTCTGGGGCAATAGTATATATTACAATGAGCCGCTGATGCATGCGATGCACGGGGTCCCGACTTGGGTGAAATACTCAGCCGGATTGGTGATGTTGACCGGTTTTGTGGCCGCGTGGATGGCCTATATCCGCGACACGTCGATCCCTGGCAAATTCGTCACCCAGTTCCGCAACGTGCACAATTTCGTCTACAACAAATGGTACTTCGACGAATTGTACAACTTCATATTTGTCCGTCCCGCCTTCTGGCTGGGCCGCAAGCTGTGGAAGATCGGCGATGAAGGCATCATCGACCGCTTCGGTCCGAATGGAGCGGCCTGGGTGGTGATGAAAGGTACCGCCGCAGCCAAGAAGGTCCAGTCGGGCTATCTCTATTCCTACGCGCTGATCATGCTGCTCGGCCTGATCGCTGCTGTAACCTGGGTTTTGATGTAATGGGCGGTTTCCCGATCCTTTCCATGATGCTGCTGGTGCCTTTCATTGGGGCCGTGATCTGCATGTTTGTGGATGCAAAGCCTGCCCGACAGGTTGCGTTGGCAGCAACGCTGATTGATCTGGCGTTCGGCGTTTTGCTGTGGCTCAATTATGATATTGGCGGTGCGCAGTGGCAGTTTACCGAACGGGCACCGCTGTTCGCCGGTTTCAACTACGCGCTGGGGATTGACGGTATCGCGCTGCTGCTGATCGTACTGTCAGTCTTCCTGATGCCGATTTGTATCCTGGCCAGCTGGGATTCGATCCAGAAGCGGGTGGGCGAATATATGGCCGCGTTCCTGTTCATGGAAACGCTAATGATCGGGGTCTTCTCTGCGCAGGATCTATTCCTGTTTTACATCTTTTTTGAAGCCGGACTGATCCCGATGTATTTGATCATCGGTATCTGGGGCGGGGCTAACCGGATTTACGCCAGTTACAAGTTTTTCCTCTATACCCTGCTTGGCTCGGTTGTGATGCTGATTGCCATGCTGTGGATGGTCAACGCATCTGGCACGACCGATATTCCGACACTCATGAATTACGACTTTCCGGTCCAGGCTCAGACCTGGCTGTGGCTGGCTTTCTTCGCCAGCTTTGCGGTAAAGATGCCAATGTGGCCGGTTCATACATGGTTGCCTGATGCACATGTTCAGGCGCCCACGGCCGGTTCGGTGATTCTGGCTGGTGTACTGCTCAAAATGGGCGGTTATGGTTTCATCCGCTTCAGCCTGCCGATGTTCCCCGAAGCTTCGGCGCATTTTGCATGGCTGATCTATATTCTGTCGATGGCGGCAGTCGTGATCACCAGCCTGATTGCACTGGTTCAGCACGATATGAAGAAGCTGATAGCCTATTCCTCGGTCGCGCATATGGCGATCGTGACGGTTGGGCTGTTCTCCTTCAACCAGCAAGGGCTTGAAGGCTCGATGGTGGTGATGCTTAGCCACGGTCTTGTTTCGGGTGCCTTGTTCCTGTGCGTGGGCGTGATTTACGACCGGCTGCACACGCGCGAGATTGACCGTTACGGCGGTCTTGCCATCAACATGCCCAAATACGCGCTGTTCTTTCTGCTGTTCACGATGGCGAGTATTGGCTTGCCTGGCACGAGCGGGTTTGTCGGCGAATTCCTGTCGCTGGTGGGCATTTACAAGGTGTCTAGCCTGGTGACGCTGATCTGCACCACCGGCATTATTCTGGGCGCAGCCTATATGCTTTATCTCTATCGACGGGTTGCCTTTGGCGAACAGACGAACGCCGATGCGGCGTCCATGGTTGATCTTGATCTGCGTGAATGGCTGATGCTTGGTCCGATTGCGCTCGCGGTGCTGTGGATGGGCGTATATCCGGAGAGCTTTATTGCTCCGATCCGGCAGGATATCGCTGCGCTGGATGCTCGTCTTGCCCGCGCTGCACCAGCAGGTGATGCCCGCATTGTCACAGGCACACCGCGTGCCAAGGCGGCCAATTCGATGCCCGAAGGTGGCCATTCAGCCAAGGCCGAAACTGTTACTGAGGGTAAGCACTGATGGACTTTGCACATTCCCTTGGTTTGACCGCGCCGGAAGTATTCCTTTCGCTCAGTGGGCTCGTCCTGACACTGGTGGCTGCTTGGGGTGGCCGCAGCAGCGCGCGTCTGGCTACTGTTCTTGCGGTTTCTGCGCTGGTCGGTGCGATGGTGATAACTCTTGGTCAGTTTGGAAGTGATGCGAATGGCGAGGCATTTGGCGGCCTTTACCGCGCCGATGCGTTCAGCAGTTTTGCCAAGGTGCTGATCTATATCGCTACGATTGCCTGTCTGGCGGTCACGCCCAAATTCTTTGTGCGCGGCAATGAATACCGGCCCGAATATCCGCTATTGATGCTGTTTGGTGCGATCGGGATGGGTCTCATGGTGTCTGCCACGGACCTGATGACGCTGTATATCGGGCTCGAACTCAGCAGCCTCTCTTCCTATGTGCTGGCATCGTTTGCGCGCAGTGATGAACGCTCGGCAGAGGCGGGACTTAAATATTTTGTGCTTGGAGCATTGGCCAGCGGCATTCTGCTCTACGGGATGAGCCTGGTCTATGGCTTCGCGGGCAGCACCAGCTACACCATGATCCGGCCGGCATTTGACGGGACGCTGGGCATGGGTGCGCTGTTCGGGGTGATCTTCATGCTGGCTGGCCTCGCTTTCAAGATCTCTGCGGTGCCGTTCCACATGTGGACGCCCGATGTCTATGAAGGCGCACCGACGCCGGTGACTGCCTTTTTTGCCAGCGCTCCCAAAGTAGCCGCGATTACCATGACTACGCGTGTCACGATCGAGGCGTTCGGTCATCAGTCCGATGCTTGGCGGCAGATCGTGATCTTTGCTGCGCTAGCCTCGATTGTGGTAGGGGCGCTGGGCGCGATTGGTCAGAGCAATATCAAGCGGCTCTTGGCGTATTCTTCTATCAACAATGTCGGCTTTATACTGATCGGGCTTGCTGCCGGGACCGTTGCCGGGGCCAGTGCCATGCTGGTCTATTTGACGATCTATGTCGTTATGTCGGTTGGCAGCTTTGTGGCCGTGCTGATGCTTCGCGATACCGATGGCAATCAGGTTGAAACCATTTCCGACATGGCCGGTCTATCGCAGACTAAGCCGCTGCTGGCATGGTGTCTGCTATTCCTGATGCTCAGCCTTGCAGGGATTCCCCCACTGTTTGGCTTCTGGGGTAAATTTGTTGTGTTTCAGGCTGCTGTGCAGGCCAATTTGGTGATCCTTGCGGCATTGGGAATCGCGGCCAGCGTGATCGGTGCTTATTATTACCTGATGATCGGCAAGGTGATGTTTTTTGATGAGCCTGCTGATGTGGTTCAGGCCAAAGGCGATTTGCAGCACTGGGTGGTACTTGGCGTGGCAACGCTATTTGTCTCCCCGCTTGGCTATCTGTTGACCAAGCCACTTGGCGCGCTGGCGGGCAGAGCCGCTTCCGCATTATTCCAGATTGGCTGAGCCAGCTGGCTTGATTGAGCGCGTTTCAACCACAGGCTCCACCAATGCCGACCTTGCGTCGCGCTTGCGTGCGGGCGAGCGGATCGGTGAGGGCTATTGGCTGGTGGCGGACCGGCAGAGTGCTGGCAAAGGCCGGCAGGGCCGCGAATGGTTTGACGGGCTCGGTAATTTCATGGGTTCGACCATTATTCGCTTGAGCCCGGCTGATCCGGCACCGGCTACATTGGCGCTTGTTGCCGGTCTGGCTGTCTACGAAGCGGTTTTGCCGCATTGCCCAGACCCGACTGCGCTGCGCCTGAAATGGCCTAATGACCTGATGCTGTGCGGTGCCAAACTGGCAGGTAACTTGCTCGAACGAGTGGACGATTGCGTAGTAGTGGGCATTGGTGTCAATCTGGTAGCAGCACCAGATTTAGCCGATCGGGTGACAGTATCCTTACAGGATTTGGGCCCGGCACCCGAAGGCGGCCTTTTTGCTGGTGAACTGGCGCGCTCTTTTGCTCAAGAGGTGCAGCGCTGGCGCACTTTTGGCATAGAGACGCTGCTGCGCCGATGGCAAAGCGCAGGGACGCCGAAAGGAACGCCTGTAACGGTGCATGAGCAGGCTGACGGGTTTGTTTCCGGGATCTTCGGCGGACTCATGCCCGATGGTTCGATGCGGCTTTGCTTGGCGGATGGCTCACATCGTGCCATCCATGCCGGCGATGTAATTCTGGGTTAGAGGGACGATACGATGCTGCTAGCAGTCGATGTCGGCAATACGAACGTGGTGTTTGCTCTGTTTGACGGACGTGACATTAAGGCGCGTTGGCGGATCGTCACCGATCCGCGCCGCACTGGTGACGAATACGCGGTATGGCTACTGCAATTGTTGTCGATCGAAGGTTATGGCCGCAATGATGTGACCCAGATAATCTTTGGTTCGGTGGTTCCGCGCGCCGACCATAATTTGACTGTATTGGCGCAGAAGTATTTTGGAATTGAACCGCTGATTGCAGGGCAGGGTACAGCGCAATGGGGATTTGTTGCCGATGTGGAACAGCCCAGTTCACTGGGCGCAGACAGAGCGCTCAACACCGTGGCTGCGCATGAAATTTATGGCGGTGATTTGATCGTGGTCGATTTTGGCACGGCAACCAAGTTTGAGGCGATTGATTTCAATGGCGCTTACAAGGGCGGCATTATCGCGCCGGGCATTAATCTGTCGCTCGATGCGCTGGTGGGTAAAACCGCCAAGCTTCCGCGTATTGCCATTAAAGCGCCAGCGACGACCAGCGTGATCGGCCGCAACACCGAAGACCAGATGCTGATCGGCGTGTTCTGGGGTTATGTCGCGATGATGGAGGGACTGATCGGGAAGATGCGCGCGGAAATTGGCCGTCCTGTGCGGGTCATCGCGACGGGCGGACTAGCGATCCTGTTCGATGAAAATACAACGATTTTTGATGAAGTGAATGCAGATCTGACGCTGTTCGGTCTGGCTATTCTGGCAGAGCGAGCGACCCTGTGAAAAAAGACTTTACCCCTGAAAATGAACTGCTTTTTTGCGCATTGGGGGGGTCCGCAGAGATTGGCATGAACGTCAATCTATATGGCTGTAATGGAAAATGGTTGATGGTCGATCTGGGGATGACCTTTTCAGGTGATCAATATCCCGGAGTTGATCTGGTGTTCGCTGACCTCGAATTTATTGAGGAGCGAACAAAGGACTTGCTCGGCGTTGTCCTGACACACGGGCATGAGGACCATATCGGCGCCATTCCCTATTTTGCCGAAGAATTAGCAGTGCCGCTTTATGCTACTCCGTTCACGGCCGATCTGATCAAACGCAAGCTGGACGAAGCGGGTATCGCGCGCGAGATCAGGCTCAATATTATTGACGATCTAGACAGCTTTGCGATCGGCCCGTTCGAAATCAGTTATGTCCCGCTGGCTCATTCAATTGCGGAGGGAAACGCACTGGTGATCGACACCCCCTATGGACGGGTCTTTCACACAGGTG
>JAHEAW010000120.1 GCA_024642545.1 Erythrobacteraceae bacterium | reverse complement strand
CTTCTGCGGATCGGTCAGGGGTTGGCCCTAGGCGGGGCATGGGATGGCCTGGCATCGCTATTGGCAGTGAACGCGCCGGAAAACAAACGCGGCTGGTACGCCATGATCCCGCAATTAGGTGCGCCGATTGGTTTAATCGTATCGAGCGGCCTGTTCGCTTATTTCGTGGCAACGCTGTCAGCACAGGATTTCCTCGACTGGGGTTGGCGGTACCCATTCTTTGTTGCTTTTGCGATCAACGTGGTGGCGCTGTTCGTGCGTTTGCGGATCGTCAGCACACCTGAATATGCGGAACTGTTTGAAAGCCGCGAACTCCAGCCAACGCGGGTACGGCAAACGGTGACCAGCGAAGGGCGCAATATTGTGATCGGCGCATTCGCTCCCCTCGCCAGCTTTGCCTTGTTTCACATGGTCACCGTGTTCCCGCTCTCATGGATCTTTCTGTTTACGCACGAAGTCCCGGCGCGATTTTTGGTGATCGAGGGCATTGGCGGGGTCTTCGGCGTCGGCGCGATCATCCTGTCGGGCATTTTGGCTGACCGGATTGGTCGCCGTTATCTGCTTGGCCTTTCTGCCGCCGCCATCGCCGTCTTCAGCGGCTTTGCTCCGCAATTGCTTGACGCTGGCGACATCGGGGAAATCACTTTCATGGTTGTCGGGTTTATCTTGCTTGGTTTGTCATTTGGCCAATGTTCAGGCGCAGTCGCAGCCAATTTTTCAGGGTCAGCGCGCTATACCGGAGCGGCCCTCACCTCTGACCTTGCATGGCTGTTTGGAGCAGGCTTTGCCCCGCTCGCGGCGCTGCTGCTGGCCAGTCACTTTGGTCTGATTGCAGCAGGCGGCTATCTCTTGTCGGGCGCCTTGCTGACACTGGCAGCTTTGGCGATTAACAAGGAATTGGTCAGCAAGACCTGAACTGCCCCTGATCCTTCACTGTTGCATATCAAGCGCGTGTGTTTCACCTTGCCTGAAAAATCGCGGGACTCGCATTCTGCGGCGAGGGAGGGAAACGATGACAAACTGGCAAATTCCAGTGATTTTCGTAGCGGCATTGACGCTGACGGGCTGCTCTGAGGGAAAAACTGACAGCAATATCGCTGCCGATCCCGGTTTTGAGGAGAAACTGCAGGAACAATTGCTCGATGCGAAGAAGGGTGATGTCATCACCATTCCGCCGGGCAAATTTTCGTTCACACGCAGCATCAGCCTGGCGATCGACGGCGTCACTATCCGCGGCGCGGGCATGGACAAGACAATCCTGTCCTTTGCCGGGCAAGTAGCCGGCGCTGAGGGAATGCTGGTTACCGCCAATGATTTCACCATCGAAAATCTGGCGATCGAAGATAGCAAGGGTGATGCGCTAAAAGTCACGCAGGGCAACAATATCGTCATTCGCGGCGTCCGGACCGAATGGACCGGTGGCCCCAAAACGGACAATGGCGCGTATGGCATCTACCCCGTGCGCACGACCAATGTGCTGATGGAAGATAATGTTGCAATTGGTGCATCTGACGCAGGCATTTACGTTGGGCAGTCGAAAAATGTGATTCTGCGCCGCAACCGCGCTGAATTTAATGTGGCCGGGATCGAGATTGAAAATACCGTTGATGCTGATGTCTATGACAATTTCGCTACCAACAATACCGGCGGCATTCTGGTATTCAACATGCCTAATCTACCCATGGAAGGGAAGAACACGCGGGTCTTCAGGAACAAAGTATTCAAGAACAATACTGCCAATTTTGGGCATAAGGGCACACCCGTGGCCAGCGTTCCTGCAGGCACCGGGATCACCATCAATTCAAATGATAATGTCCAGATTTTCGATAATGACATCAGCGATAATGATACTGCCAATGTCATCGTCTCCAGCGTCTATTCAACCAATTATTCGGAAAAAGACTGGAGCAAGGGATACGACCCATACCCCGAAGGCATCTATATTTATGGCAACCGCTTTTCGGGCGGTGGCGGATCACCTGATGGATTGGCGCTCAAGGCGCTGAAAGCTTCGATCTTTGGTTTGACCGGTCATTTTCCTGATGTCCTGTGGGATGGCTTCTACAACCCCAAGCTACTGGTGAATGGCCAGTTGCCGGTAAAAGACCGCATTTGCATTGAAAATGGCGGCGCCGGAATCATCAATGTGGACGGGCCAGGCAAATATAGACGCCCCAGTCAGGACATGGTCCCGCACAGATGCAGTCTGCCGAAATTGCCTGCAGTGGTTCTGCAAACAGCGAAGGGATAATAAGCCCCGATGCGTTGGCTTAAACTTCTTCCGCTGGTTGCGGCGTTAATTCTGGCAGCCTGCGGCACGGATAAAGTGAAGGGACCAACTTTTTTTGCCGACAGCAATCCCCAGCAGCTGAGCGAATGGCATATGCTCAAGCTGAACGGAAATACGCTCAGCCTGAGTGACCGGGTAATGCCTTATGATCTCAATACACCGCTGTTTTCCGATTATGCTCATAAGCTCAGAACTGTGTGGATACCGCCCGGCAAATCGGCCAAATATAAACCGCATGACACATTCGATTTGCCCGTCGGAAGCGTGATCACCAAGACCTTCTATTATCAGCTTCCCAGCGGCGCTGATCGCCAAAGCGGCCAGGTCTTGCGCAATTCTGACAATACAGAGGCTTTGCTCAAGCAAGGCGGCATAAAGCTTCGTTCGGTCCACTTGGTGGAAACGCGCATTCTGGTTCACCGCAAAGAAGGCTGGGTTGCCCTGCCCTATGTCTGGAATGATGATCAGAGCGATGCCGTGCTAAAACGGACCGGCGATATCAAGCAATTGCAGTTGGTCAGAGAGGATCACTCCGCGCAGCCATTTGATTATGTCGTACCCAATGCCAACCAATGTGCGGGCTGCCATGCAACCAATGCGGAAACGCGCGCAATCCGACCAATCGGGATCAAGGCGCGCCATTTGAACAAGGATTTCACATATACCGGCGGAACGATGAACCAACTTGCAGCATGGACCCGGCAGAGCATGCTCTCCGGCGTTCCGTCAGACACCGCGCAAGTTCCCCGCAACGCGCTTTGGGGGGATGTCAGCTTCTCCATCGATCAGCGCGCGCGCAGCTATCTCGACATCAATTGTTCGCATTGCCACAATCTGCATGGTGCAGCAGATACTTCCGGCTTGCTACTTGAGCCTGATTCCCCAACCGGCCCCTCGCTCGGCCTATGCAAGCTACCGATTGCCGCCGGCACTGGTACCGGAGGCAGGCGCTTCGACATTGTGCCCGGTTATCCGAGCCAATCGATCTTCAGTTACCGGATTGGCTCTACCAAGCCTTCAGAAATGATGCCCGAAATGGGCCGTGCCACGGTGCATGACGAAGGGTTGAAGCTGATTGACGATTGGATTGCCCAGCTACGCGGCCAGTGCGGCTAAGCACGCCATAGAAGTGGGCCAGAACAAACAATAGTTTCGATTAAATAATCAGCTGCCACATTGACTTGGCCATTTCCAGACTGCAAAATGAAACCGGAAATGAAAGAGAGGTCGCTCATTTTCCTGAATCGGGTCGCTTGCGTCAGAACCGAAAGGAAAAAGTCATGAAATACCTCCTGAAATCCCTCTCCATTGCAGTTGCAGCTACTGCAACATTTGCGATGAGCTCACCAGTGACTGCACAAATGCGCGAATGGGAAGATTACACCCCGCAAAAGACTGTCGTTGAACTAACTTATGTTAAGGTCGATGAAGGCCAGCTAGGCTTCTACCTCGAAGGGCTAAAGTCAACCTGGGTCAAAGCCAATGAAGTCGCCAAAAGTCTGGGGCAAATCAGCGATTATGGAATCTATGTGGTGCCTTTCGGCAGTAACGAAGTGAACCTCGTTCTTCGGATTAATTATCCCAGCATGGCCGCGCTGGACCCAGACAAGGCCAAATATGACGAGTTCATGGCTGCTTGGGGCAAGACCAATATGGATGACAGCGACAAGACCGTCAGGGACCTTTACAACAAGATCCGCAAGATCAAGGGCACCTATGTGCTGCGCGAGATCAAGCTGAAGTAGAAGGCGAAGAATAACCAGATATTTGACGGGGTAGAGAAACCGTCTCTACCCCGTTAAATAGGGTGGTGGTGCGGACCAGATCATCCTGCCTGGGCCAATTTGAATGAGCCATTTCAACATTCACTTTGAAATTACTCGTAACTATGTATATGTTCTGTTTTCTTGACCGAGCACACTGATTGCATGGCCCTAATTCGAGGAAACCAGTGGACGAACAACCCGACTATAGCCCGCTGCGCCTTGGTGAATCTGTGCCGCGCTTTTCTGCACGCAGCACCCAAGGCCATGTTGATCTGGCGAATTATCTGGGCCGCTGGGTTATCCTGTTTTGTCACCCGGGTGACTTTACACCGGTTTGCACCAGCGAATTCATTGCGCTTGCCCGTGCGACTGACCAATTTGTGCAGCGAGATTGTGCCCTACTCGGAATTTCTGTCGACAGCCTCTATTCTCACTTGGCGTGGATCCGGCAGATTCACGATATGGCTGGGGTTGAGATCAGCTTCCCGCTGATCGAAGACCCCAGCATGGAAATCGCGCGCGCGTATGGCATGATTGGAGCGCAAGCAGTTGATGCCGCTGCGGTTCGTTCAACCTACTTTATCGACCCGCAAGGCATATTACGCGCATCAACCACTTATCCCGCGACCGTGGGGCGCTCAATTCCAGAGATGCTGCGCTTGCTGTGTGCGCTGCAACGAACCGAAAGCGGCGAGGCACTCGCCCCTGCAGATTGGCAAGTGGGGAATGATGTTCTGTGCGTGCCGGGTGAAACTGCGCAAGATGCGCTGCGGCCCGGCGACAGGAGCAGCTGGTTCTATTCCTTCAAGCAGGACAGCCTCTGACGTGAGCAGCCTTCCAGAGCGCGATTTTGATGGCAGCGCCGAATTGCTGCGGGCGCTGGCGCATGCGGTTCGGCTACAAATCCTGTGCGCAATCAAGGAACAGGAACAATCCGTCGGCGAAATCGAAGAGATTACTGGCATCGCGCAGCCGGGCCTCTCGCAACAACTCGGCATCCTGCGCAAAGCCGATCTGGTCCGGACCCGGCGGGATGGAAAACAAATTTTCTACAAAGTAGACCGCGAAAAAATGCTCGCGGCAAGCAATCTGATCAATGCCCTTGCCGGAACATTGGAAACGGGCCATCCGGCAGAGCAAGACAGCAGTCGGCCGCGCAGCAGCGGAGCAGCAGGTTTCGCCCGGATCGACCGTAGTTAGCTAGCCGCCAATAATTTCCGTCAAGATTTTCGTTCCGTGCTTCCATGCGCTGAGCGTGACCGGCAGGAGAGAAGATCCAATCACTGTTCAATAGGACGATATACCAAGCAGGCCTTCGCTGCGTTGAAAGCTGAACGATCGCCTGCCGCTTCCACGATGCGATCATCATGTGGTGAACGCCATGCCGCCCCCAGCTCAGCCCGCGGCAGGTCGCCCCGGATCGCTTCCAATGCAACCCTGGCCTTGAAATTCGTGCCGTAGCGCTTTCTTGTCGTCTTCACTCCTGTACCAATCCTTCAGGTCGGGATTAGCTTAGCATCCTGTCCAGAAATCCGGCACTACCTCAGTAGCTCAACTCCGGGCCTGCCACGGGATGATCGAACGTCGGGCGTACCGTGTAATCAATGCCGATCGGGGGAGCGTGCGTTACCGTTCCACGCGGGCCGATGATGCCGGTCTGCGTGAGAAGCTGCGCGAGCTGGCTACCAGCGTTTTCGGTTCGGCTAACGCCGTCTGCACATCGTGCTGCGCCGGAAGGGGATCATGATCAACCGCAAGAAGACCCAGCGCATCCACCAAGAGGAAGGGCTCGCGGTAATACAGAGACGCCGCTGCAAGCGCGCTGTCGGGACCAGGGCTCTGGCCCCGGTGCTGGCTCTGCCGAACCAGCGCTGGAGCCCGGACCTTGTGCATGATCAGATGGCTTGAGGAAGACGGTTTTACGCGTTCAATGTGGTTGATGACGTGACCAAAGAGTGTCTGGCAGCGGTGCCGGATACATCGATCTCCCGTCGCAGGGTCATGCGCGAGCTATCCGCCAGCATCCAGCTGAGGATCGTGCACGAGCCTGCCCCATAATTTTTCATGTCGCACTCATGTGGCACGCAACAGCCGGTCATCCATCGAATCGCTCGGAAATCGCAGGAAAAACGTGCAACAAGAATGCAACACCGAAGTCGGCAATACTTTCTGACAAGGTGATAAATTATCTATATCTATCAAGCAGAAAAATGGTAGCGGAGGAGGGACTTGAACCCCCGACACGCGGATTATGATTCCGCTGCTCTAACCAGCTGAGCTACTCCGCCCCAAGGGCAACCGGTGGTTCGGGCATTGGTGCAAACCACTGGG
>JAHEAW010000119.1 GCA_024642545.1 Erythrobacteraceae bacterium | reverse complement strand
CTGTGGCTCGGGCTTTGGCGGGGCAATCTGAGGTTACTGGGATTGGTACCTGCCGCCTTGGCGTCGATCCTGTTGATGGGCAAACCAGTCCCTGATGTGCTGATTTCAGGCGACGGACGTCATGTGGGTATTGCCGGGGAGGGTGATCGCATGCTGGTCCTGCGCGATAGCCGGAGCAGCTTTGCGAGCGACAATTTGCTCGAAATGGCGGGTATGGACGGTATTCCTGCACCGCTCACGCAGTATCACAAGGCGCATTGTAGCCCGGACTTTTGTGTAGTGACGTTGCAGCGCGGGGGCAAAGCTTGGCATTTGCTGATGGCGCGAAGCCGTGACCTCGTCGACAGCCGTGCCCTTGCCGCGGCGTGTGAGCGGTCAGACATCGTTGTCGCGGACCGGTATTTGCCGCGTGTCTGCCGTCCCAAATGGCTCAAGGCTGACAGAAATTTGCTCGATCGCAGCGGCGGGCTGGCTCTCTATCTGGCGGAGGGCCGGGTCGATACGGTTGCTGGCCATCAAGGTGAACATGGCTGGTGGCGTAACCGCCAACGCAAGTTTGATCGGCAGCGCTTAACAGCAACAGGCAGGAACGAACTTTAATGTCCGTTTCTGCCTGACTGCCAAATCAGTGATAGCGGCGCAGCAGGCCTGCCAACTTGCCCTGCACCTGGACCTGCCCAGGGTGGTAAAATTGCGGTTGATGAGTAGCATTGGCCGGATCGAGCCGGATCTTGCCATCTTCGCGGCGCAGATATTTGAGCGTTGCTTCCTCGCCATTGACCAGCGCCACAATAATCTCACCATCGCGCGCAGTGTCGGTGCGCTTCACCAGTGCGAAATCGCCGTCGAATATACCTGCTTCAATCATCGAATCGCCAGACACTTCGAGCGCGTAATGTTCACCTGCACCAAGCAGAGCTGCTGGAACAGGTAAACTGGTCTGCCCTTCCAGTGCTTCAATCGGCATCCCTGCCGCAATGCGGCCATGGAGCGGAATTTCGATGACATCATTGGCTGGTTCGAGCCGCTTGGGGGCGGCTGCTGGCAAGGTCACCAAATTATCCGGTGCCAATCCACGCCGCGTTCCGGGAAGGGCATCCTCGGGCTGCTTGAGCACTTCAAGCGCCCGCGCGCGGTTAGGCAGCCTGCGAATGAAGCCGCGTTCTTCAAGTGCGCTGATCAGGCGGTGCACGCCCGACTTACTCTTGAGATCGAGCGCCTCTTTCATTTCTTCAAACGAGGGAGAAATCCCGGTTTCTTCAAGCCGATCCTGAATGAAACGAATTAGTTCGTGCTGCTTGGCTGTCAGCATGATGCAGACTCCTTGGTCGCCTTAGGTAATCCATCCGCCGAACATGGTGAACGAATGAAGAACAATTAGGCAACCAAATTCGATAAGTCAAGCAATTCAGCCATTCTCAAGCAAATAGACCGGAACATTTGTTCCCGCTTTAACCTCTGCTGATCCTTCGGGGCGTTCGATCATCGCATTGGTGTGGGACAACGCAAGCAATGCGCTGCTGTCCTGTTCACCGAGCGGAGTCACGCCGTGTCCATCATCTTGCGCGCGGATAAATTCACGCCGGTTTCCTGTAGGCGGCAGATCGGCCAAGGTCTTGCGCAGAATAGTACGCGGGAGTGGTTGTGCCGCGCCCACCATCTTGCGCAGCAGCGGCAACACGAACAGGAACGCGGTTGTAAAGCTGGAAACCGGATTTCCTGGCAGACCGACCACGATTTGCGAACCGCGTGTGGCCACTAGCAGGGGCTTGCCTGGCTTGATGGCGGCCTGATAGAAGGAAAGCTGCGCGCCGGCGGCTTTGAGTGCCGGGCGGATCAAGTCGTGATCCCCGACTGATGCGCCGCCCGTTGTGATGATAAGGTCGCTGGCGGTGGCCTTGTGCAGCACTTCGGTCAGCGCTTCCAGCCGGTCAGGGATGGGCCCCAACCGTTTCACATCGCATGGAATTGGGGCGATCATCGCTGCAAGCATGGCGGCGTTGCTGGCAGGAACCTGGTGCGGCAAGCAATTTGCAGGGTCAGAGGCTAATTCGTCTCCGGAATCCAGTATCGTAATGACGGGTTTGCGCGCGGTTTCAATCGCGGCATGCCCAGCGGTGAGCGCTAATGCAATTTGGGCTGCGCCGAGGCGGGTGCCAGCCTCAAGCAGCGTTGCTCCGCTGTTGAAGTCGAACCCTGCCATGCGAATATGTTTTCCCTCTGGTGGCATCTCACCGGTGAGATTCAGCGCGCCTGCATTCCGCTCAGCATTTTCCTGGATCAGGATCCGGTCTGCACCTGTTGGCACATGAGCGCCGGTGGAAATGCGCACGGCCTGATGCGCCGCAACAACTGCCGCGAAAGGGGCGCCGGCGCGGCTTTCCCCGATTACCGTCCAGGGGCCATCGCCGGAAATCGCGTACCCATCCATTGCGGACAAATCGGCTGTGGGCTGGGTCCTCAAAGCGCGTAGGGGCGCTGCAAGATAGCGGCCAAAGGAATCGGATAATTGCACCGCCTCAAGCGGCAGGCGGCGTGTCAGATTAAGTAATTTCGTCTGTGCTTCATCAAGGGGAAGCAGTGCGCTCATTGCGGCGCGAGCCAGTCGCCCGATTTCCCGCCAGTTTTGGCCAGCAGGCGGACATCGCCAATCACCATTGCCTTGTCGAGCGCCTTGGCCATGTCATAGATTGTCAACAGTGCAACAGAAACTGCTGTAAGTGCTTCCATTTCTACGCCAGTCTTGGCTATCAGGTTGGCCGTAACGGTTGCCCGAATCGAGCTTTCCTCAAACGCAAAATCGACCGCTACACTGTCGAGCGAGAGTGGGTGACACAGCGGAATGAGATCACCCACTTTCTTGGCGGCCATGATGCCCGCAAACCGTGCTGCCGCCAGAACATCGCCTTTGGGCGTATCGCCTGACCGGATTGCGTCCAGCGCCTCGCCTGACATGGTAATTAACCCGCAGGCTGTAGCTGACCGCGCGGTGGGCTGTTTGTGCCCAACATCGACCATGCGGGCCCGTCCCTGATCATCGAGGTGCGTCAGCTTGCCCATATCACCCGCCCAACAAAGTTCGCGTTGCCGCAGTGACGTCATCCTGCCGCATCAGGCTTTCGCCAACCAAGAAGGTCCGTATACCAAAGCGAGAAAGGCGGACACAATCAGCATGAGTAGAAATGCCGCTTTCGCCGACCAGCAAGGCACCTTCGGGTGCCAGCGGCGCAAGCCGTTCAGTCACCGCCAGATCTGTCACAAAGCGCTTCAAATCGCGGTTGTTCACGCCAATCAAGCGTGATTGCAACCGACCAGCGCGCTCCAGTTCCGCTTCATCATGTACTTCGACCAACACGTCCATCCCGCGCTCTATCGCTGCTGCCTCGATTTCGGACATTAGGACATCATCAAGCGCTGCGACAATTATCAGAATTGCATCTGCCCCAATCGCGCGCGCTTCGACCACTTGCCACGGGTCTACCATAAAATCCTTACGCAATACGGGCAGGGCACAGGCATGGCGAGCTGCCACGAGAAAATCCTCATGACCCTGGAAATAGGGCGCGTCGGTTAAAACGGAAAGGCAGGCTGCGCCGCCTTTTTCATAAGCAGCAGCATGGCTGGCGGGCTGGAAATCTGCACGGATCAAGCCCTTGGAAGGGGACGCCTTCTTGATCTCGGCGATCAGTGCGAAACCATCGCGGGATTTGTGCTCCAGCGCAGCGCGGAACCCGCGCGGCGCGGATTGTTCGCTCGCCAGCGCTTGAAGTTCGGCAAAAGTGGCCAACGCCTTGCGAGCGGCAACTTCTTCGCGCTTTCTTATGCAAATTTCGTCAAGCTTGTTCATGCGGCAAGTGTGATCCAGCGGCCTAGCAACTGCTCCGCTGCGCCGCTATCGAGTGCTTCGCAGGCCAGCGCAGCGCCACTTGCCCAATCGTTCGCCGCACCGGCCACCAGCATGGCTGCCGCTGCATTGAAGATGACTGCATCACGGTATGGTCCGGGCGAACCTCGAAGCAGCGCCATTAAGGCCTTGGCATTATGCACCGCATCGCCGCCGCGAATGGTCTCGACTGGCGCATGGGGCAGGCCGACTGCGGATGCATCGATACGCGTCATTTCGTAATCATTGCCGCGCACATCAGCTACTTCGTTACCACCTGCGAGACTGAGTTCATCGAGTCCCTCATCGCCCGAAACAATCATTGTACGCGCAGTACCCAGCCGGGCTTTGGCGTCGGCATAAATCGGCACATAGGCCGGGCGCGCGATCCCGATCAGCTGGCTCTTGACGCTGGCTGGATTGGACAGCGGCCCCATCAGATTGAAGATTGTGCGGATCCCCAGTTTCTGCCGGATTGGCTGGATTCGGCCCATCGCCGGGTGATGGTTCTTGGCGAATAGAAAGCAGATGTTAATTTCGGCCAGCGTTCGTTCTGCAGTTCGTCCAGCCGCCTCCATGTCGAGGCCGAGCGCTTCAAGTGTATCGGCAGCGCCCGATTTTGACGATGCGGCGCGGTTACCATGCTTGGCAACCGGCACGCCTGCTGCCGCGACGACCAGGCTCACAGCGGTGGAAACGTTGAGCGTATGATGCCCGTCGCCGCCAGTGCCGCAGACGTCAATCGCATTATCCGGGGCTGCAATCGGGATCAGCCGCGCACGTAAAGCGCGGGCCGCCCCGGCAATTTCCTCGGCAGTTTCGCTGCGATTGGATAGATCGGTCAGAAAGCGGGCGATTTCCGCTTCACTGGTTTTACCATCGAGCAATGCCCCGAATACGACTTCTGCTTCTGCTTCGGTCAGGTGATGGTCAATGGCGGGCAAGGTTTTCATGCAGGTACCGCAGCATCTATTCCGCACAGCTTCAGAAAGTTGGCCAGCAGCGCATGGCCATGCTCGGTCGCAATGCTTTCAGGGTGAAACTGGACCCCATGGATCGGTAAACTGGTGTGCCGGAAGCCCATCACCGCATCGCCTGCGAAGCCCGGCGTCGCGCTGGTCGCATTAACGGCTAGTTCTGCGGGAATGTCTTCTACTATCAGCGAATGATAGCGGGTCGCAGTAAATGGTGAGGGCAGGCCCGCGAACACACCGCTGCCGTCATGCGTGACGGGTGAGGTTTTACCGTGCATCAGAGCGCCGCGTACAACCTTGCCGCCAAAATACTGGCCGATGGATTGATGGCCGAGACATACGCCTAGCAATGGTAGCGCTGCCTCGGCGCAAGCTCCGACCAGATCGAGGCTGATGCCCGCCTCATTCGGCGTGCACGGACCGGGCGAGATCAGAATTCCTTGCGCGCCGCAGTTTATTGCCTCGGCTGCGGTCAGTGCATCATTGCGCTCCACTTGCACATCAGCGCCCAGTTCCATCAAATAATGGACCAGGTTGAAGGTAAAGCTGTCGTAATTGTCGATGACAAGGATCATGGTGCGTTGCTTTTGCTGCTTCGCTCGCGGTAATCAAGCAAGGAAAGCTGATGGAACTGTTATGCGGCCTTGCCCGCGAACCTATTGCTGGCCCGCACCAACCCATCGGTGATCCCCGGCTCCGAGAATGAATGGCCTCCGTCGAGTACGATTTGCAGGTCAACTTCTGGCCAAGCTTTTTTGAGAGCATAGGCCGCAGCGGGCGGAGTGCAGCAATCATGGCGGCCTTGTATGATTACGCCGGGAATCTTGCGCAGCCGCCCCACATTGGCGAGCAATTGCCCGGCTTCGAGGAAACACAGATTACGAAAATAGTGGTTTTCGATCCGTGCAATTGCAATCGCGTGATTATCTTCGATAAATTCTGCCAGCTTATCGGGATCAGGCAATAAAGTGACCGTGTGGCCTTCCCACCTACTCCATGCCTTGGCCGCGGCAAGCTGGACAGCCTTGTCGTCGCTGGTCAGTCGGCGGTGATACGCTTCGATCAGATCACCTCGCTCATCAGCGGGAATAAGGGTGGCGAATTCTTCCCATGCTTCGGGATAAATCTCGCTCGCGCCATATTTGCATAGCCAGTCGAGTTCGTTCTGATGCCCTAGAAAGATACCTCTCAGAACAAGTTCGGTAACCCGGCCAGGGTGGGTTTGTGCATAGGCGAGCGACAAGGTAGAGCCCCAGCTACCGCCAAATACCTGCCACGCGTCATGTCCGCACATTTCGCGCAGCTTTTCAATATCTTCAACCAGATCCCAAGTAGTGTTATTGTCAAGGCAAGCAAATGGTATAGATCGGCCGCAGCCGCGCTGATCGAACAGCAGGATATCATATAAATCAGGGTCAAATTGCCGCCGCTGGTCAGCGTCACAGCCTGACCCTGGACCGCCGTGGAGGAATACGACTGGCTTTGCTCCCTCGGTTCCGCACCGTTCCCAATAAAGCGTGTGGCCATTTCCGACA
>JAHEAW010000027.1 GCA_024642545.1 Erythrobacteraceae bacterium | reverse complement strand
ATGCACGTCGCGCACTTCAAAGCCAGCGCGTTCGCGCGTCAGGCCGCCGGGCCCAAGCGCCGACACGCGGCGCTTGTGAGTCACTTCGGACAACGGGTTGGTCTGGTCCATGAACTGTGACAGCTGCGAGGAACCGAAGAATTCGCGGACGGCGGCCACTGCCGGTTTGGCGTTGATCAGGTCGTTCGGCATCACAGTAGACACATCGACACTGCTCATCCGCTCCTTGACCGCACGCTCCATCCGCAGCAAGCCAACCCGGTACTGGTTTTCCAACAGCTCGCCGACTGAACGGACCCGGCGGTTGCCGAGGTTGTCGATGTCATCGACTTCGCCCTTGCCGTCCTTCAGATCAACCAGTTCCTTGACCACCGCCAGAATATCTTCCTTGCGTAGCGTGGTCACGGTGTCTTCTGCATCCAGCTCAAGACGCATGTTGAGCTTGACCCGGCCAACGGCGGAAAGGTCATAGCGCTCACCATCGAAGAACAGGCCTTCAAACAGAGCTTCAGCAGTTTCCTTGGTAGGTGGCTCGCCCGGGCGCATCACCTTGTAAATCGCCTCCAGGCCTTCATCGCGGTTTTCCGCCTTGTCGACCGCCAGAGTGTTGCGGATCCAGGGGCCGACGTTGACTTCGTCAATGTCGAGCAGCTCAATTTTGTCGACGCCGGCCTTGTCCAGCACTTCGAGGTTTTCAAGCGACATTTCATCGCCGGCCTCCACGTAAATGCGGCCGGTCTTTTCGTCGATCATATCGCGCGCGGCGTAATGACCTATGATTTCTTCGGTCGGGATCAGCAGCGTAGCCAGGCCATCCTTCGCAGCCTTATTCGCAGCGCGCGGGCTGATCTTTTCCTTGGCGGCAAACACTTCTTCACCGGTCTTGGCATCAACCAGGGCGAAGTCAGGCTTCTGGCCGCGCCATGCTTCGGGCACGAACGGAATTTGCCAGCCGTCCCCCTTCTTGCCCGATACGCGTTCCCACACGATCGTGTCGTAGAAGTGGTTGAGGATATCTTCGCTGTCGAGGCCAAGTGCGAATAGCAGCGCGGTGACGGGTAGCTTGCGCTTGCGGTCAATCCGGACGTTAACGATGTCCTTGGCGTCGAATTCGAAATCGAGCCAAGAACCGCGATAAGGAATGACACGGGCTGCAAACAGCAGCTTGCCGCTCGAATGGGTTTTACCGCGGTCATGATCGAATAGCACGCCCGGCGAACGGTGCATCTGCGACACGATCACGCGCTCTGTGCCATTGATGATGAAGGTGCCGTTGTCCGTCATGAGCGGCATATCGCCCATGTAAACGTCCTGTTCCTTGATATCCAGGACCGAGCGGGTTTCAGTTTCCTGATCCACTTCGAATACGATCAGGCGCAGCGTCACCTTCATAGGTGCAGCATAAGTTATCCCGCGCTGGCGGCATTCGGTGGTGTCATATTTGGGCGGTTCCAGTTCGTAATGCACGAAATCGAGTTCGGCGGTGCCGGCAAAATCGCGAATCGGGAAAACCGAACGCAGGGTTTTCTCAAGACCCGAAACATAGCCGATCGACGAGTCAGATCGCAGGAACTGTTCGTAGCTTTCACGCTGCACTTCGATGAGATTAGGCATATCCACCACTTCGTGGATGTCACCGAAAATCTTGCGGATGCGCTTCTTCGCAGTGCCGGTACGGCTGTTGCGTGCAACTTTGGTGCCCTTGGTCGAAGGTGCCTTAGCTTTGGTCGCCATGGAGGTGAACCGCCTCTTTCAAATTGGCCGGCAAGGCCCAACAGGGCGCAACCGGCAGGAAAAATATGCCGCACGCTGGTTTGGCCCATGATCCAACACGCAAAAAACCCGCAGCACTTCTCCCCCATTTCGGGCAGCTGCTGCAGTTCCTGCATCGCGATCATGAAAACCGCCGCTTCCTTTCGTGGCAGGCCCCCGCGCAAAGGCCCGTCTTGCTCGAAACGGTCGATCAGCTGTGCATATAGGAGCAGGTGCGCGGCCAGTCAATCGTTGGTAGTGTCTCAGTTTGAATGTGAACTCTACTCGGTTGCATTCAGTACGAAACCGCAAGGTTCTCGATAGGCGCCATTGGTGCACATAGTCATCTCTCCAGTGTAGCGATCCAGTCTGGCGGCCTCATTGGCTGGCGTATCGACAAGTTCATACCGCCCCCAGAGAGAAAGCCGCCTACCACCAATCCAAGCGCGACTATGGTCGCGGGAATGATATTTTCGTTCATCAGATACCCCCTTTTGAAACCAGCCTGTCAGGCCGTCCGTTTCTTGTAAGGACCGCGCTTTGCGGGCGGCGGTGCCATTTCATCAATCTTGGCAACGATGTCTTCTAGCGTTCACAGTCCACTCAAACGTCGTTGAAATTGGCTTGCATATCGGCAGACTCAGGTGGAGGCCCCTCAAGCGCGTCGCATTTATCGTTTTTCAATATTATTGATTGACAATAAACCGACTCAGTATTATTGTTTTTCAATATAAACCATATTGGAGAACAACAAATGACTCGCCTATTGACCAACGCCTTCGTCCTAACCATCGCCATTTTGGTGACGACCACGCTGATCACACCCGCTGTGATTGTGCCTGCCAATTACATTGCGCTCAGCGCTGAACTGGCCTGATCGGCAGGAGCCGGAAGCGGAAAAGGAACCTGCCATGACCAAACCACATAAAGATCCGTTGCTGGCGGTCGCTCGCTTCGTGCTGATATTCTTCATTGGCGTACTCAGCCTTGCCGTCACCGCGCTGATCGTGTTGGTGCCTGTCCTGCTGTTCAAACAGGCAGATTTGCTCGCGGCCCTGGTAGCCGACGGTAAGAATGCGACCACCAGCCTCATTCCGGCGGGGTGCTTCGTCTTGGTTGGAGCCGCCGGTCTGATTGCCCTTGCCATCTATTTCTTGGTGTTGCTGCGCCGGATCGTCAACAGCGTGGGCGAAGGCGACCCGTTCATCCCGGAAAATGCGCAGCGCCTGGCCCGCATGGGCTGGATCGCTTTGTGGGGCCAGCTTGCCTCTCTGCCAGTCGCGGTCGCGATCACCTGGATAGCCAGCATTGCGGCTGATGCGGGCGATAATGTGCGGGCTAATCTTGGCTTTTCCGGCGGCGGGATCATTCTGGTCCTGATCCTGTTCATCCTCGCCAGGGTGTTCCGCCACGGCACCCACCTGCGCGAAGAGCTGGAAGGGACCGTCTGATGCCCATTACCGTAAAACTCGACGAATTGCTGCATGATCGCCGCATGACCCTGACCCAGCTGGCCGAACGAGTCGATCTGACATTGGCCAATCTGTCGATCCTCAAGACCGGCAAAGCCAAGGCCATGCGCTTCACCACACTGGAAGCGATTTGCCGCGAACTGGAATGTCAGCCTGGTGATCTGCTAGCCTATTCAGAGGATAGCCAGGATTAACGCACCGGGTTGTTCCTCGGGGTTGATCTTCGCGATGAAGGTCAGAAGACCCCGGGGATCAGCCGGTAACGCACCTGCTGCTGATAATCACGATAAGTCGGATCGAGCGCCAGCAGATCCTCCTCACGCAGCAGCCGCGAGATCTGCGTCGACCAAGCCAGCGCATAGACTGCAAAGTTCCATAGCGAGGGCATGAGCACCAGCGTGGCGATATGGGTCAGTAGATAGCCAAAATACATCGGATGCCGCATAAATCGGTACGGCCCGCTAATCTTGATCCCGCGATTGGCCGGAGCAATGCCGAAACTGCGGCGCAGAATCAACTTGGCAAAGACCTGCCAGAACAACCCCAGGATCATCAGAAATACACCCAGCGGCACCAGAGCTGCGGGCCCATGACCCACCGGATTGACCAGCATTGGTGCTGCAGTGGCGGTAAACGCCAGTAACCACGCGCTCGGCTGAACCGAGATTTGATCGGTCGGGCGGCGGATCAGTACGAAGAAGGCGATCAACCCCTCGCTCATCACCACCAGGAAGGCATAGGGATTATCCGATACTAGCTCGCGTCCGCGAAGCGCCAGCCACAACATGACCACCACGGCCTGTTCAAACCGGTCGAGCATCCACGGCCGCAGCCAGATGTACCGCGTCGCGGAAGGCACGGGGGAATTATCGGACATCGGCAATGGCTCCACTTGAAAGGCTTCACCGTCATCTAGGCCGTTATGGTTAAGCTATCCCTACCACGCGCCTTATGCTTGTCAGCCCCGGGTGACCCGAAATGCCGCAAACGCCATTGACAATTACGCATCACTGAGCCAGAGGCGCGCACGGTTCACTCAGGTGACCATCCGTCCGAGACAGTTGGTGATGGCAATCAGGCCGTCTTAATTTCCAGCCTAGACGGGGACAGAGATTTTACGCGGTACGCCAAAATGGCGCATCGCAACCGTGCTACTCCATTGGACGGCGCGACTCCTTCCCCCTCAACGGACTCGACCGTGCTGTTTCGGCAGTACGGACAAACGTAGCCGGCCGTCCGGGGGCAGCCCCGTTCGGCCATAGTGAAGGAGTAAGGCATGGATCGTTCGCAAAAAGCCGACGCGGTTGCAGCCCTGAACTCGACCTTTGCCGAGAGCGGCGTCGTGGTTGTCACGCGCAATCTCGGGCTGACGGTGGCCCAGTCCACTGATCTGCGGGCAAAGATGCGGGATGCAGGCGCGACCATCAAGGTTGCGAAAAACCGTCTTGCCAAGCTTGCCCTGAAGGACACGGATTACGAAGCCATTGGTGACTTGCTCACTGGGCCGACTGCTCTGGCCTCATCGACCGATCCGGTCGCTGCTGCCAAGGCTGCTGTGGAATTTGCCAAGACGAACGACAAGCTCGAAATCGTTGGCGGCGCAATGGGCACGCTCGTACTCGACGAAGCAGGGGTCCGGGCGCTTGCCTCGATGCCGAGCCTCGACGAACTGCGCGGCAAACTGGTTGGGCTCATTAACGCACCGGCGACCAAAATCGCTCAGGTCGTTACTGCACCTGCCGCCAAACTTGCCCGGGTCTTTGGTGCCTACAGCACCAAAGAAGCGGCGTAAGCGGTTTTTCAAACGGAACAATTCGGGAAGCGGAATATCTCCCTTCCCGCCACGTCATATTATTGGAGTATTGAATCATGGCAGATGTAGCCAAGCTTGTTGAAGAACTTTCGAAGCTGACCGTCCTTGAGGCGGCTGACCTGGCCAAGGCACTGGAAGAAGCATGGGGCGTTTCCGCTGCTGCTGCTGTTGCAGTTGCCGGCCCCGCCGCGGGCGCTGCTGCCGAAGCAGCCGAAGAGCAGACCGAATTCGACGTCATCCTGACCGGGGACGGCGGCAAGAAAATCCAGGTCATCAAGGAAGTCCGTGCGATTACCGGCCTGGGCCTTACCGAAGCCAAGGCGCTGGTCGAAGCCGCTCCCAAAGCGGTCAAGGAAGGCGTGAACAAGGCTGAAGCTGAAGAAGTGAAGGCCAAGATTGAAGCAGCCGGCGGCACCGTCGAACTGAAGTAAGCTTCATACGGTTTTGCGGATGTCTTGAAGCGTCCGCAGATGGAAGGGCGGCACTCGCAAGGGTGCTGCCCTTTTCATGCAGGTGCTAAAGATCGCCCAGTAGGTCGGCGATCACCTTCGCTCGCAAAGTCTTCCCGTCGGGATCGCCGATGGTCTTGAGCTTGGTGAACTCCTCCGACCACGGCGAAGTACGGGTCCGGACAGGTGGATCATCACAGTGCACACAGGCCATCACTACTGCCGCCACTTCGTCACACGTCTGATACAGCCCAGCGGGCCGTTCACCGCGGCCCCCAATGTATTTCTTGAGCAAGGGCAGATATTCATCGTCCAGCATGCCGCCGCTGGCTTCGACCTGTTCAAGCGCTGAACTGGCAAACTCAGACGAAATTCCGCCCGGCTCAACGATAGTAAAATCTATCCCGAAAGCAGGGCCGACATAAGTCGCCAGGCTTTCGAGATAGCCTTCAACAGCAAATTTCGCGGCACAGTAAATTTCGTTGAACGGCTGGCCGACAAGTCCGCCAACTGATGAAATCGCGACTACCCGGCCAGACCTGGCGGTGCGCATATGCGGCAGCAGCGCCTTGACGCAGCGCACCAACCCCATGAAATTGACGTCCATGACCTGCTGAATATCAGCCTCGCTCGCCTGTTCGGTGCTGCGCACAAATCCGGCACCGGCATTAGCAACCAACACATCAACGCGGCCCTGTTCGGCAATTATCCGATCGACTGCCGCATTCACGCTGGCAGTGTCCTGCACATCCAGTCGCAACACATTGAGGGAAACACGTGCAGCACTTGCAGCATCATCCAACTTTTGCCGCTTCGACAGATTGCGCATGGTAGCGTAAACGGTGAAGCCCGCCTGCGCCCCCTGAATGGCAATACTCAGCCCCAAGCCGGTGGAACAGCCGGTGATCAGCATGACTTTTGGCATGATTATCCTTTCACCCCTCTACAGGCTTTTCGCGCATCTCATCGACAAACTGGTGAAACGCCTTGTCTCGTGCAGCACGGATGTCGCCAGTTTCAAGCTGCAGCAAAAGGCGCTCTTGATCAACCTGCCGGAACTTGCCCTCAGCCCGCTCTATCTCCTGCACGCTCAGCCCCAGTCCGCCCAGTGCCGCGCGGGCCATGGCAACCGCGGATTCAAGCATTTCGCGCATCACCAGATCAACCGGCGCGCCCTTCAGTGCCAGGATTGAACGCCGATCATAAGCGCGCATATAGACCGCTGCCTTCGGGAAGGCTTCATGGATGCCATGCAGTAATTCGGCATGGATTTGGTCCTTGTCGATGCAGAACACGATCATGGTTGCTTCGCCTGCGCCTGCCTGACGCAGCAAGTCCATCCGGGTGCCGTCGCCATAATAAACCTTGGCGCCGAACTCTTCCGCCACATCGATCTGTTCCACATCATTATCCACCAGCGTCAGGTTGACGCCCGCACTCACCAGCACTTGCGCCACTGTCTGGCCAAACCGGCCAAAACCGATGATCAGCGCGCTAGCCCCATCTGAATTGGGGCCTTCACGGGTTCCGCCGGCAGATTGCGGCTGCCGCATCCGGCTGGCCGCCATCATCAAGAACGGGGTTGTCGCCATGGACAGGGTCACTACTGCGCCAAGCAGGCTGGCCGCCTCCGCACTGATAATTCCGCCCGCTTGGGCCTGGGTAAACAGAACGAAGCCAAATTCACCGCCTTGGCTTAGCAGCAATCCCAGCGCCAATGCGGGCCGCCACGCCATGCCGATAATGCGCCCGATCCCGAATATAACCAGCGTTTTGACGCTGATTAATGCCAGCGCCAAACCAACCACAAACAGCGGGTGCTGGGCAATAACGCCAAGGTCAAGCAGCATACCGACCGCCAGAAAGAACATCCCCAGCAGAATCGATCGGAATGGTTCAATATCGGCCTCCAGCTCGTGCCGGTAGGGCGTGTCTGCCAGCATCACCCCGGCGATAAAGGCCCCCAATGCGGTCGACAATCCAAGCAGTTGCATGACCAGCGCCGATGCCAATACCGTGAACAGCGCCGCCACAATGAACATCTCGCGTTCATTCAGATTGCCAATCAAGCGGTAGAGCGGGCGCAGTCCAAACCGGCCAGCTGCAATCAGTCCGATGATCGCGGCCACCGTCATGAGCGCGAGCTGCCACCCCGGCGGACCAGCGTCGGCGCCGCTGCGGTCAGCGCTCATCGCCGCAACAATCGTAATCAGAGGGATGATCGAGAGGTCCTGAAACAGCAGGATCGCAAACGCCCGTTCGCCAAACGGGGTGCGCAAACGGCCCGAGCTTTGCAGCATGGGAAGCACCTGTGCAGTCGAGCTGAGACCCAAAGGCAAGCCGACCGCGATGGCAGCGGCGAGCGGAAATCTTACCGCAAAAAAGACCACCGCCACCATCGCCAGTCCGCAAGCAACGACCTGAACCAGGCCAAGTCCGAAAATCGCACTCTTGAGCCGCCACAAGCGGTGCGGATCAAGCTCCAGCCCGACCACGAACAGCAGCATGACGATGCCGAATTCGGCAATATCGATCATTTGCTGTGCATCGCCCACCAGTCCGAGCATCTGGGGGCCAACAACCGCGCCCGCCACCAGATAGCCCAGGGTCGCACCCAGCCGGAAGCGGCGGAACAACAGCACAAATGCCAGCGCAAAGCCGAGCATCAGCACTCCATCCTGCAACATCGATGCGCTTTCATGGTCCAAGATGAATGCCCCCACGTGGCTTGTCCCTGATGGCAAGCTACTCTCGGACTAGCCTGCCTTTTGTCAGAGTGAAAGTGGCAACACTTCTTCCAACAAACACCCTGGCACGCGCAATTGCGCTTTTCGCAGGCGTGCCGCGCGGCTAACCGGGAAGGCTTTATGCCCGGGACACCCATCCTTTCGCCCTACGCGGGGCCATGGCGCGCTGAATTCTCGGCGACCTTGCGGCTGGCATGGCCTTTGGCTGCAGCAAATCTGCTGCAAATGCTGGTGCATGCGGTGGATGTCATTTTCGTGGCGCGACTGGGGGAACTTCAACTCGCAGCATCAAGCCTGTCGATCGCCATGTTCGCGCTGGTAACTTGGGGCCTATCAGGTCTCTCCAGCGCGGTCGCTCCGCTTATTGCTGCTGAACTGGGCCGCCGCCGCCACGCAGTGCGCGAAGTCCGCCGCAGCGTGCGCATGGGCCTGTGGCTGGCGGTGGGGTCCGGCATATTCGCGATGGCAATCTGCATTAACGGCGTGCTGTTGATGCGCGCCACCGGTCAGGATCCTGAAGTCATCAAGCTGGCCAGCGCATTCCTGGCGATCATTGTGTGGGCCATCATTCCGATGCTGATATCCAACGTGCTGAGAATTTATGTGTCTGCACTAGGCCGCCCGATATTCGCGACCATGATCGTGGCAAGCGCCATCGCGGTCAGCGTGACAGGCAATTGGGTGCTGGTGTTCGGCCATCTGGGCATGCCTGCATTCGGGCTAAATGGTTCCGCAATGGCGAGCGTAGTCACTTCAATTTACATCATGCTGGCCTATATTGCTGCAATCGCGTGGGACCGGCGGCTGCGACGCTACCATATCTTTGGCAATTGGTGGCGCACCGAATGGAGCAGGATGCGGGAGATCATCCGCATTGGCGCACCAATTTCGCTGACCATTCTGGCAGAAGCAGGTCTGTTCAGCGGCGCTGCCTTCTTGATGGGGCGGATCGGGCCGGCTGAACTCGCTGGCCATGCGCTGGCACTGCAAGTCGCCTCGCTGGCTTTCCAGATTCCCTATGGCATAGGGCAAGCATCCACCATCAGGGTCGGCTACCATTTTGGTGCAGGTGACCGCGACGCAATAACTCGCGCAGGATTGGCAGCGCTGGCGATCGCGGTGGGCTTCAGCCTCGTCACGGCTTCGCTGATGCTGGTCATGCCGCGCACGATCCTGTCAATCTATGTCGATGTGAACGCTGCCCGTAATGCCGAAATGATCGGCTTTGCCACTCAGTATCTGCTGCTCGCCGCATTGTTCCAGTTATTCGACGCGACACAGGCCGTGGCGGCGGGCAATTTGCGCGGCTTGCAGGATACGCGCGTGCCGATGATGATTGCCGTGTTAAGCTATTGGGCCGCTGGCTTTACTGTGGCCCTTGCACTCGGATTTGGCACACCGCTGCAAGGCGTGGGCATCTGGGCTGGCCTTGCGACGGGCCTGATGGTGGCGGCAATCCTGCTGGTGTGGCGCTGGACCCGCCGGGGCATGATCCAGTTGGTCTGAAACGCCTTAGCGACTGCCACCCCGCATTAGCTCGGCAAAAATTTTCTCACTTGAACCCGTTGACTCTCCTGCAGGCCATCCACATATCCGCCCCGCTGGCACTCTCATCCCGAGAGTGCCAAGAAACACAACCAACCAACTCCAAAGGAAGAGGTCAGTAACATGGCATTTCGCCCCCTGCACGACCGCGTTCTCGTTCGCCGGATCGAAGCCGACGAAAAGACCGCTGGCGGCATCATCATCCCCGACAGCGCCAAAGAAAAGCCCAGCGAAGGCGAAATCGTCTCCGTCGGCACTGGCGCCAAGGCAGAAGACGGCACCATCACCCCGCTCGACGTAAAGGCAGGCGACCGCGTCCTGTTTGGCAAGTGGTCCGGCACCGAAGTCAAGCTCGACGGTGAAGATCTGCTCATCATGAAGGAAAGCGACATCATGGGGATCATCGGCTGAGCTGATTGATCTTGCGCTTCCCTTAAACATTTTAGTCAAAGGAATTTATCATGGCAGCCAAGGACGTAAAGTTCTCGCGTAGTGCACGCGAAGGCATCCTCAAGGGCGTGGACATCCTCGCCGACGCAGTAAAGGTCACGCTCGGCCCCAAGGGCCGCAATGTGGTCATTGACAAGAGCTTCGGCGCGCCGCGCATCACCAAGGATGGCGTTACCGTCGCGAAGGAAATCGAGCTCAAGGACAAGTTCGAAAATATGGGCGCCCAGATGCTCAAGGAAGTTGCGTCGAAGACCAACGACCTTGCAGGGGACGGCACCACCACTGCAACAGTGCTCGGCCAGGCCATCGTGCGTGAAGGCATGAAGTCGGTTGCAGCGGGTATGAACCCGATGGATCTGAAGCGCGGGATCGATCTTGCAGTGACCAAGGTTGTTGAAAATCTGGTTGGCCGCTCGAAGGCTGTGGCTGGTTCGTCCGAAATCGCTCAGGTTGGCGTTATTTCCGCTAATGGCGACAAGGAAGTCGGCGAAAAGATTGCCGAAGCGATGGAAAAGGTCGGCAAGGAAGGTGTGATCACGGTCGAGGAAGCCAAGGGTCTCGAATTTGAACTCGATGTCGTCGAAGGCATGCAGTTCGACCGCGGCTACCTTTCGCCCTATTTCATCACTAACCCCGACAAGATGACGGTCGAGCTTGAGAACCCCTATGTTCTCATCCACGAAAAGAAGCTGTCGAACTTGCAGTCGATGCTGCCGATCCTCGAAGCTGTGGTGCAGAGCGGCCGTCCGCTACTGATCATTGCCGAAGACATCGAGGGCGAAGCACTGGCAACGCTGGTGGTCAACAAGCTGCGCGGCGGGTTGAAGATCGCAGCGGTCAAGGCACCTGGTTTTGGTGATCGCCGCAAGGCTATGCTGCAGGACATTGCAATCCTGACCAAGGGCGAAATGATTTCCGAAGATCTTGGTATCAAGCTGGAAACTGTCACTCTGGGTATGCTTGGTGAAGCCAAGCGCGTTACCATCGACAAGGACAACACCACTATCGTGGACGGTGCCGGTTCGGCTGACGAGATCAAGGCCCGCGTGGGCGAGATCAAGGCGCAGATCGAAACCACGACCAGCGATTACGACAAGGAAAAGCTGCAGGAACGGCTCGCAAAGCTGGCTGGCGGCGTGGCCGTGATCAAGGTAGGCGGCGCTTCTGAAGTCGAAGTGAAGGAACGCAAGGACCGCGTCGATGACGCACTGCACGCCACCCGCGCTGCGGTGGAAGAAGGCATCGTCCCCGGCGGCGGCACTGCTCTGCTGTATGCCACCAAGGCTCTCGATGGCCTGAAGGGTGACAATGACGATCAGACCCGCGGGATCGACATCGTGCGCAAGGCAATTGTCGCGCCGGTGCGTCAGATCGCTGAGAATGCCGGCCATGACGGCGCGGTAATCTCGGGCAATCTGCTGCGCGAAGGTGACGAAACGCAGGGCTTCAACGCTGCGACCGACACTTACGAAAACCTGGTGAAGGCCGGTGTCATTGATCCGACCAAGGTCGTTCGTGTGGCTCTGCAGGACGCAGCTTCGGTTGCTGGCCTGCTGATTACCACCGAAGCAGCAATCGCCGATGCGCCCGAAGATAAGGCAGCCGGCGGCGGCATGCCCGACATGGGCGGTATGGGTGGTATGGGCGGCATGGGCGGCTTCTAAGCCCCTTCCACTCAAACCGATCAAACAAGGCCCGGCGGAGCGATCCGCCGGGCCTTTTGCTTGGGCTAACTCTGCTTGGGCTGTTCGCGAAACGGAGCAGTCAGCGCGCGATCAAATTCCGCATCAGCCCCAGCTTGCGGATCATCCACCCCGATGTCGATGTCCCTTTGCGCAGGCTTTGACCGGAAGGTGCCATGCAGCCGGTCCCACAGGCTGAGGCCACTGGTAAAATTGCTGTCCCGCTCCGCTTGTGCACTTGAATGATGGATGCCGTGCATTTTGGGCGTCGTCAGCACCATCGACAGGCCTTCGTCCAGCTTGCCGGGCAAACGCAAATTCGCATGGTGGAACAGGATCGAGAAATTGAAAAAATGCCGCCATAGCCGCAGGCTCTTGGGGCTGACCCCGGCCAGCCGGACCTGCACCAGCCGCCAAGGCAGCGACACCAGCATATCGATCGGGTGAAATCGCACTGCCGTGCTCATATCCATATCAGGATCGACATGGTGCACCCGGTGGAAACGCCACAAAAACGGCACTTTGTGGGTCGCAACATGCCACCAGTAAAACCCGTAATCCATTGCCGCGATACCCGCTGCGACGCGCAGCGGCCGGGGCAATTTCTGCGCCAGCCCACGCCGCCTGGACAGGTTCGCAGCAGCGATCTTTTGCGTCAGCGGCTCTTCCACCGCAGCGACGATCACAGCGCAGCCCGCGCCCAGCGCCGCATTGCAAGCCGTGCGCGGGACTATGCGTCTTTCCTGACTGCGCAGCGGCCGTTTGCGCTCAGCCAGCATTATCCCGCCAACCACCGCTGCGGCCCCGATGGCCAAGGCAAGCTTGCTTCGTTTCATCGCCGCTGCTTTGCCCTATGGCCGAGCGCCAGTCGAGCAGCTATCGACCAGGGATGGCCAAACCTTTCCTTTCGATCTTCGCGCGCTGGCCCGCTCCGGGCACGGCCAAGACCCGGTTGATCCCGGCCTATGGCCCCGCCGGAGCAACTGCGGTCTATACCAAATTGCTTGGCCATACGATCGCGGTCGCGCGGGCAAGCGAAGTGCCGTTCGAACTGCGCGTGACCGGCGCCGCGCCAGACAGATTTCGCGCGCATTTTGGTGAAGATTTGTGCGTTACCGAGCAGGGCGAGGGAGACTTGGGCGCCAAACTCTGCCGCGTCCCTGCCCCGGCAATCGTGATCGGCAGCGACTGTCCCGGCTTGACCGCAGGCACATTATGCGCCGCAGCACAGGCGCTTGAGAGCGCGCCAGTGGTGATCGGCCCGGCCAGCGATGGCGGCTATTACCTGCTTGGTTACCGCGCACAGGCAGACTATGCCTTTACCGGCATGGAATGGAGCACCGCGAGCGTGTGCGCCGAAACGATCCGCCGCTTCGTCGCACAGGGTATCCACCCAGTGCTGCTGCCCGAATTGAGCGATATCGATACCGCAGAAGATCTGCAGCACTGGCCGGAGTTCCTGCCGTGAACGCTGTAACATTGGTAATCCCGGTGCTCGATGAAGAACGCGCTCTGCCGCGGTTAATCGCGGCCGTAGTGGCGCTCGATCCGTCTCCCGCAGCCGTAATGGTTGTCGATGGCGGCAGCAGCGACAGCACATGCACGCTGATCCGCGCGGCAGGCTGGGGCTTGCTCGAAACCCAGCCGGGCCGGGCCATCCAGATCAACGCTGGCGTTGCAGCAGCGCGCACCGAACTGATCTGCGTACTCCACGCTGACACTATACCGCCACTTGATCTGGTAGCAGTGATTGGGCGCACGATGGAAGACCGCGGGATTGCCTTGGCAGGCTTCACACCGCTCATTCGCGGGCCGGATAATATCCGCTGGTTCACCACCTTCCACAATTGGATCAAGACCTGGTACGCGCCGCTGATCACCCGGCCGCATTTGTTTTTCCAAGGCGTGCGGCTGTTGTTCGGCGATCATGCGATGTTCTTCCGCCGCGCCGAATATCTTGGTGTCGGCGGCTGCGATCCCGGCACGCCAGTGATGGAGGAGGCGGATCTGTGCATCAAGATGGCGCGGCTGGGCCGAATCAAGCTGGTGCCGCGCTGGATCGAAACTTCCGACCGCCGGATTGCCGCCTGGGGGCCGCTGAAAGCCAACTGGATCTATTTCAAGATCGGCATTCTGTGGGCCTTTGGCGCACGCGCTAGGCTGGAGCGTGAATATCCTCATATTCGCTGATCGCAGCGGCAGGCAAGAAGCCAGTGTCGATGCAATAGGAGATCAAGCGATGGAGATAGGCGGCCCCGGTCTGAGGGCAGATGCAGCCAGTCAGCTCGCGCGCCGCGCGGGCATCAAAATGCGGATTACGCTGAAAATAACTCGCGTATAATCCTGCCACCCGTTTGTAGAGCCGCCGTTCAAGCGGGGGCAGCAAGGCCGGGTCAAACGCCTCGGGCTCTACCAGCGCCGGACAGTGGAACTGGGGAAATGCGGCAATCGCGGCGGTGAAATCCTCCACCGGGATCGGCTGGCCTGATACCAGATGGAAAGTCCCGCCAACCGCATCCGGCATACTCTGAGCTATCTGGACAAGGCCGCCTGCAACATGGTCAAGCGGCACAAAGTCCAGCGTGGCCCCGCTGCGCGCGGGCATATGGCGCACGCGGCCCTCGGCAATCAGCTTGAATGCTGCATAGGTTGTATCAAACTGGCGAATTGCCCCGCTAACGCTTTCCCCCACGACGATGCTGGGCCGGGCGATTGCGCAAGGCACCCCGCTTGCCCGGATAAGCCGTTCCGCTGCTGCCTTGGATTTCTCATACCCATTCTTGAACCCGTTTTCGGGTAGCGGATCGTTTTCCCGAATTACTCCGTCGCGCGCCCCGCAAACATACGCCGTGCTGACATGCAGCAACGACATATCACCGTGATGCGCAAATTCGGCAGCATGGGCAGCGCCGCCAATATTGGTTGCCGCATAAGCAGCATCGTCCAGATCAAACCGCACCGTGGCGGCGCAATGGATCAACAAGTCATGATCCGCAGTCAACCGGGCAAAACTAGGCTTATCGAGGCCAAAGCGCGGCTGCGCCACATCGCCTGCGACAATCTCTGTCACTGCGGCAGCGGTGCCGCGGTTGGAACGAATTTCGCGATTGGAATGCACCAATGCGGTGACCTGATGGCCTGCTGCAATCAGCCGCGCAGCCACTTCACCACCGATCAGCCCGGCAGCCCCTGTCAGGAATATTTTCAGCAACAGCTGGCTGCCTGACTGGCCGCTTGCGCCGCTGCGTCACTGGCGAAGGGAATGGCGATGCCGCAATCGGGAAACACCCCGTAATGGTGGCTGAAGTCACCGAAGAATTCGAAATGGTCAGCAAAGCGCGTATCGGCCAACATCCTCCAGCTATTGCCGCAAACCGGGAACATGCGCCCGGCTTCGATGGCGTGATGATCGTCAAGGTCGAACACTCGTTCGGACCCAGCGAGCGTGCCTTTGTAACGCACCGCCTGACCGTAATCCTCGCACTGCGCTTCCAGCCCCGCCAACTTGAACAGGCGGTACGTTGCTGAATGGAAAGCAATCCCGTCCAGCTTTGCGGCAATTGCCGGATCGCCAATGCCCAACGGACGGCTGGTGACCAGCCGCGGATCTGCAAAACCTGCTGCCTTGGCCAGGCTCTGGAAATCACCCCAATAGAGCGCGCCTGACAGACATTCGCCGTGCAACACCGGGTCATTCTGCAGATTGGCAGGAATACGCCGATCAGCATAGACATCGGAAAAATAGAGCTCGCCGCCTTCCTTCAGTAGCCCGTGTGCGGCGGCGAATACGGATGCCTTATCGCCGACCAGATTAATCACGCAATTGGACACGATCACATCGAAATGCCCTTTTGGCAGGTCAAGCAGGTCGAGCCTTTCGATATCACCCTCAACGAAAGTGACATTGCCTGCGGCATAGCCGAATTTCTGGCGATGCCATTCCAGGTGTTCGGTCGCAACGGCGAGTTGTTCAGGCGTGGTGTCAACGCCGGTGACGCTTCCCTGCTCACCCACCAATTGGCTGAGAATATAGGCATCCTGTCCGCTACCTGACCCCAGATCAAGGATCTGCGCCCCTTCAATTCCCTGCGGTACGACCAGCCCGCAGCCGTAATAGCGGGCGCGCACCTGCGGGTGGACATTGATCATCGCGGCCAGAATGGCAGGTGGCGGCGCTTCGGCCGTGCAGCAGGCGTCGGTTCTGAGATCGTCCGATCCACTCAGAACCTTGCCGTAATACTCGCGGCTGTTTTCAATATTCATGTAACTTTACGCCCTTTTGCTGCGAATTTCGTGCCAGCAGTTACGCGTGCTTGGCACAAATGGTTTCGCCTTGCAGCACCCATTCGTTACAGAGGCGAAATGAAATTCACCCATGATGCAATTGTAATTGGCGGCGGGGCCGGAGGCCTCACTGCAGCAGGCGGTATGGCGATGTTCGGCCTCAAGGTGGCGCTCATCGAAGCACACAAGATGGGCGGCGAATGCCTCAACAATGGCTGCGTGCCGTCAAAGGCGCTGATCACAGCGGCCAAACGGGCACAGGATGCACGCGGGCAAACGCGTTACGGCGTGACGCTGGCCAGTCCGCAGGTCGACTGGAGCGGCGTGCGCGCGCACATCCGCGACGCCATCGGCCATATCGAACATCACGATTCGCAGGAACGGTTCGAGGAACTGGGCTGCGAAGTCATTCGCAAACGGGCCAAACTGACCAGCAAGCATACAGTCGAGGTTGGCGGGCGTACACTCAGCGCGCCCCGGATCGTGCTGGCGACCGGATCAAGGCCCGCTATTCCTCCGGTCGAAGGGCTGGCCGATGTGCCCTATCTCACCAATGAGAACTTGTTCGATCTGGCTGAATTACCGGGCCATCTGGTTATTATTGGCGGCGGCGTGATCGGGATGGAAATGGCGCAGGCTTTCTGCCGGTTGGGGAGCGCTGTAACGGTGATCAACCCGGGTCCGCTGATGGGCCGGGATGACCCAGAATCGGTCGCCATTGTCACGGATACCATGCGCGCAGAAGGCGTCACGTTCATCAATGATATTGCCGCCAGGGTTGCCGGCAGTGCAGGCGCGATTACTGCCGAAACACACAGTGGTAAACGCGTGGCCGGAACACATCTGCTGGTCGCAGTGGGCCGCACCCCCAATATTGTCGACCTCGGGCTTGAAGAGGTGGGTATCGCTACCAATCGCAATGGCATTATGGTCGATTCCCGGCGGCGCAGTTCGGTAAAGTCGATCTATGCAATCGGCGATTGCCGCGACGGGCCGCGGTTGACCCATGTGTCAGGCTATGAAGGGTCCAACGTCGCGCTGGAAATTGTTACCGGCCTGCCCACCAAGGCCGATTGGCGCGCGCTGCCCTGGTGCACTTATACCGAGCCCGAAGTCGCCCAGATCGGCTTGACCGAAGCTGAAGCACGGCAAAAACTCGGCCAGTCAGTAAGCGTGATCAAGGAGGAATTCTCCGAGAATGAGCGGGCATGCGCCGAAGGGCAGACGGCTGGCCATCTCAAGCTGATCCTCAAGGGCAAGAAAGTCATCGGGGCGAGCATTTGCGGCAGGAATGCAGGCGAATTGCTGCTGCCTCTGGCACAAAGCATCACTGGCAAAAGCAGCACCTTCGCACTTGGTAGTGCAGTCATTTCCTACCCCACGCGGAGCGAAATATTGAAGGCCGCCGCATTCAAGGCATGGGAACCGACTGTGTTCGGGGCCATTCCGATGAAATATGCGGCCTTGGTCGCCAAGCTACGCAGGATGATTACTTGACCCAGACCCGCACGAAGAGCCGTAATACACCATCGGGCTGCTCGCCGTTTCAGGTCGAGGCAGGGGCCCTGCCTGCCGAAAAATTCACTGATCCTGACTGGACTGCCAAAGGCGAAGCGCGCGCCAAGGTTCCGCTGGCCAGGCTCGATACACTATGGCTGAACACCGGGACGCTTTGTAATCTCGCGTGCGCCACCTGCTATATCGAAAGCAGCCCCACCAATGATGCGCTGGTCTATCTGGCGGCTGCGGATGCGGCGCGCTTTCTGAACGAGGCTGAGGCGCTGGGCACGCGCGAGATTGGCTTTACCGGCGGCGAGCCGTTCATGAACCCTGATATTCTGGCAATGCTGGAAGACAGTCTGGTGCGCGGCTTTGCAGTCCTGGTCTTGAGCAATGCGATGAAGCCGATGCGGCGGCATGGGGCCGCCTTACTGGCGCTCAGGGAACGCTTTGGCAGCAGGCTCACCATCCGGGTCAGCCTCGACCATTATACGCCCGCTGCACATCAGGCGGAGCGCGGACCGCGCAGCTGGAAACCGGGGTTGGAAGGTCTTAAATGGCTGTCCGACAATGGCTTTGCCATCGCTGTCGCGGGCCGCTTGCTCCCGCAGGAAAATATGGAACAAGCACGGGAAGGATATGATACGCTTTTCACGCGAGAAAATATCCGCATCGACGCGCGCGACCCCCTGCAACTGGTGCTGTTTCCTGAAATGGATGCCGCCAAGGACATTGCCGAGATCACCACCGCCTGTTGGAACATTCTGGGCAAGGACCCGGCCGACATCATGTGCGCCAGTAGCCGTATGGTCGTCCACCGCAAGGGCGAGCACGCACCGCGCGTGGCAGCCTGCACGCTGATCCCTTATGACCTTGGCTTCGATCTCGGTGCCAGTCTGACGGAAGCATCTGACGAAGTATCACTCAACCATCCGCATTGCGCCCGCTTCTGCGTGCTTGGCGGGGCGAGCTGTTCTGCCTGACAGGCTACAGCACCCTCCCTGCAACCGCGTCGAGCCTGGCCAAAAGTGCCGGGTCGCGCGCATCAGGCGCGGTAATCAGCGCATGGTCCAACACAGTATCCAGCGGCGAGGCCGCACGCTTTTCAGGCAGGCTGGCAATAAATGCCGCGACTGCCGCGCGGGCAATTTCACCATTGGCCTGCATCTGCGCGATCACTTCGCTTACTTCGACAAAGGCTACATCCTGCCGCCAGCAATCATAATCGGTGACCATGCCGATCAGCGCGTAAGGCAGCTCCGCTTCGCGGCACAGCTTGGCCTCTGGCATCGCAGTCATGCCGATCACATCCGCGCCCCATTGGCGGTAGAGGTTGCTTTCAGCGCGGGTGGAAAATTGCGGGCCCTCCATTGCCAGATAAGTCCCGCCCGCAGTGACGGTGCCACCTGCCTTCCTCACCGCTTTGGCTGCATGGCCGGAAAGGCGCGGGCAGACCGGCTCTGCCATCGAAACATGCGCCACCATCCCGGTGCCGAAGAAGCTGGATCTGCGGGTTTTGGTGCGGTCTATAAACTGGTCGACAACCACAAAATGGCCCGGCGCGAATTCTTCCTTGAGCGATCCGACCGGTGAGATCGCCAGCACATCGGTGCAACCAGCGCGCTTGAGCACATCGATATTGGCGCGCGCGTTCACTTCGCTGGGCGGGACCCGGTGCCCGCGCCCATGCCGCGGCAAAAAGCGCACTTGCAGCTTGCCAATCCGCCCGCACAGAACTTCGTCCGACGCATCGCCAAAGGGCGAATTGACCTTGATCCACTGCGCATCTTCCAGCGCGTCGATCTGGTACAGGCCGCTGCCGCCGATAATTCCGATGGTCCAATTGCTCATACAAAGCTGCCTTTACGCGGGCCAAGGTAACCAAACAGATAAGCCGCCACTTTGCGCATCTGGATTTCTTCAGCCCCTTCAGTGATCCGGTAGCGACGGTGATGACGATAAATATGTTCGAATGGCTTGTGCCGCGAATAGCCGATCCCGCCATGCACCTGCATTGCCTGGTCTGCCGCCTGGCACACCAGTCGGTTCGCCCAGTAATTGCACATGGAAACCTTGTCCGACAGCTGCTGCTCTATCTGTTTATGCGGCAAGCGGTCCATTTCCCACGCGGTCTTGTAGATCAGCAGACGCAGCATTTCGCATTGGGTTGCCAGTTCCACCAAGGGGAACTGGATCCCCTGATTGCGTGCCAGTTCTTCACCAAAGGGCTTTCGCTCGCGCGCATATTTCACGCTTTCTTCAACGCAAAAGGTCGCGGCCCCAAGGCTGCCTGCTGCCTGACGGATACGGTTTTGATGGACGAAGCTTTGCGCCAGCGCGAGACCGCGGCCTTCCTCACCCAACCGGGCGCTATCGGGCACCCAGATATCGGTGAGCGACAGCCGCGGATGATCGGTCGGCATGTTGAAGGTCCACATCCACTCCTCAATCTTCAGACCTTCGGTGGGGTTTGGCACCAGCAAGCAGGTAATTCCACGCGCATCGCCCGCTTCGCCGCTGGTGCGCACAAAAGTGGCGCAGTGGCTGGCAACATGCATTCCGGTGATCCACATTTTTTCGCCATTGATCAGCCAACCGTCGACCCCGTCACGGGTTTCGCGCACAGCCACTGTTTCCATATGCGTAGCATCACTGCCGTGGTGCGATTCGGTAAGGCCAAAGGCGACCCGGCGGGTACGTTCGAACCCGCCCAGGATGAACTCCTGCTTCTGCTCTTCAGTGCCAAAAGTTTCGAACATCGCGACAAAGGGGAAATTGCCAACGATCGAATGTTCGTTCTGTAAATCATTATGCAGCCCGAGGCCCAATTGCGCAAAGTGGTCACGGATCACCGCCATCCACAGATTGGTGCCATCCTTGCCGCCATATTTCTCAGGCGCAGAAAAACGCCAATGGCCAGCCGCGTCAGCTCGCCGTGTTGCTTCGACCAGTAATTCTTCCCATTCCCTGCGCGGCAAGCCGCCCGCTTCAAAATCGGTCCGCGCATATTCGCGGCGGTGGTCAAAGAAACGGATATTGTCGTCCTGCTCCTCCAGCGGCTTGATTTGCGCTGCAATGAACGCATCCAAATCGGCCAGATAGGTCTCCAGCTCCTGCGGTATCGAAAAATCCATTATCTTTCTCCGGTCCATTGCTTTTGTGCGGCAGCCAGCGCGGGGTACTTTGGTATATCGCAAGCCAGCTTTGCCAAGGCTTGTTTCCTAAATTGCGCAAGCAGCCCCGGAGTCGCGATTGACTTTTCACCAGCTAGCAATGCGCCGCAAAGCTGCCGGTCGACAAAGCCCGCTCCCGCCAAATCGCGGGAGATGATCCCCAAGGCATTGCAGGCCACAGCCAGTTGGAACCGGTCATGCCCTTGTACCTGGTTCTTCATGGTCGCCAGCCATTCTGAAATCGCGGTAGCAATCTCACCATAGGTTGCCTCCCCGACAGACCGGCTTTGATTTGGTGTCAGCTGAAGTCGCGCTTCGCGCTCCGCAAGCGGCGCATCCTGTTCCAGCAGCAGCAGCAGGTCGAGCTCCTGCTCGCTGGTCCGGCGTGAAATCACGACCCGCTCCAGCATCCGGTCCTCGCCGCTGCGCCATACGTGCGCTTGCCGCAGGCAGCCAAGCGCCCACCAGACAGTGCGATAGACGAGCCAAAAACGAAAGCGCACCAGATCGATCTGCCGCCCACTTTGCGCTCCATAAGCATCAAACCAGTCAGCGAGTGGACCCAGACCCAAAGCAGGCCGATCATACCGGGCAAAACGCCATACCGCCATGCAGCCAAAGGCAAGGTCCTCATGCGGGTCTCCGAAATGGGCCAATTCCCAGTCGAGAACGCCGGTCAGATGGCCATCCTTGCACAAAATGTTGCCGAGCCGGTAATCGCCGTGGTTGAGCACTGGTTCGACAGGTTCGGGCAGATTATCGAACAGCCAGCGCAGTCCGAGCGCTATTATTGGCCGATCGCCCCCTGCATCTTCGAACTCTTGCCTGAGCCCCGCCAGCGCCGCTGCATAATCCATTACCGGAATTCCGTCCGGCAAATTGTCATGACCAAGGGCATGGATCCGTGCCAGATCGGCGGCAGCCTGCGCCAATATTCGGTCCGGCCTGTCCATCTCCAGAATTGCGCGCGGGTCGGACGTACCGGGCAAGGCGCGCATGACAAAACCGCTGCCCAACCCATCTGCCGGTTCGAGCACCGCAATCACTTCTGGCGCCGTGATGCCAGCGTCATGCGCTGCACGGATAATGGCGGCCTCAGTCGGGTGGTCCAAACCACGGCCTGCAATGAATTCCAGCGAGGGCGCACGCCGCAGCACAAACGCTTCTTCGCCGCAGGAGAACAGCCAGCTTTCCATCATTGCGCCGCCCGTCATCCGCGCCGCATTGCCGGGATGGGGATAGCCAGCCCGCGCCATCACGCGTGCCAAAGCGTCGATAAAATCCTGACTTGAGGGGATAGCTGTGGTCATGCGTATAATCTTGCATCCCTTGGGCAGCTTCACAAGCGATCTGAGAGGGGCGCGCCGCAAGCGCAACGGTCAAATCTGTTACCCGAAGCGGCAGTTATTCTATCGCACGACGTAATGACTTGTCGCGTGCAAGACACTTTTCATCATTTTTCGCTTGTTCACAGCATTGACCCGTCCATTAAGGAAAAAATTACCGTGATCGTCATAGGGTTTGGGGCATGTTCAAGAGTTTTCGAATTTTCGGTTCGGTTGGCGCAGCGGCGGTTCTGGCGCTGGGGGCTCATGTGGCCTTACCCGGTGCGGCGCACGCGCAGGCGCAGCCCGCGACCAAGACTTTCGAAGCTGCATTCGATCAGACCTTTGGCAAGAAGGTCCGCACGCCGGATGACTTCAACGCCGTTTATGACACGGGACTGGAGCGTAAGATTGCCAGACTGGCTGATGGCGACCAGGGCCGGATCGGAGTGGCAGCAGTTGACCTGTCCTCTGGCGCGCAGGTTTCCATCCTGGGTGATCAGCGCTTCCCGATGGCCAGCACCAGCAAAATTGCGATTGCGGCCACCTTCATGGAAGGGGTCGAACAGGGCAAATGGTCGCTCTCCAGCGAATTTCCGCTGATGGTACCACTGCGCTCGGCGCCGTTTTCCAGCAAGGTTGCGCCAGTCAAGGCTGGGCAATATCTGCCTGCATCTCACCTGATTGAGATCATGATTACCCGCAGCAATAATCAGGCCGCTGACGCACTGCTTGCAGCCGTGGGCGGGCCATCTGCAGTCAATGACTGGGTCAGGCGCGCCGGGATCCGCGATTTCCGGCTCGACCGCGATATTGCCACGCTGGTGCGTGACGACGGGAAGATTGATCCTGCATCGCATATCGATGTGCGCGATAGTGCTTCGCCCAAGGCCATGATCGATCTTTTGACCGGGCTCTATCAAGGCAAGTTCCTGAACCAGTCGAGCCGTGATGTCATTTTAGGGGCGATGGAACGGTGCCGCACTGGCAAACGCCGCATACCTGCGCTGCTGCCCGCCTCTGTTCAGGTAGCCCACAAGACCGGATCGCTGCACAATACCTCTAGCGATATGGGCATTATCGAAGCGCCTGATGGCCGCGCGATTGCAGTGGCAATTTATGTGACCGGACAAGGCTCACGCCAAGCACGCGAAGCACGGATCGCCCAAATCGCGGAAGCATTATATGCTGGCTATACCAAAGCCGGCAATGACAATACTCTTGCGTCAGCTTCCTACACAAACTCTGGTGGGTGACGCTGTCTGTAGCCTTGATTGATGGTCGGCCGACAGGGCGACGAGTCTATCTCATATCATCCGGTCGGGAATCAAAAAGGGCGGCGCCTCGCGGCACCGCCCTCGTTTTGCAAATGTGAAGTTGCAGCTTATTCAGCAGGCTTCGCAGGCGCAGCGTCGGTAGCAGCAGCCGTAGCGTCGGTTGCAGCAGCAGCAGCGTCGGTAGCAGCGTCAGTTGCTGTAGCAGCAGCGTCGGTAGCGGCGTCGGTAGCAGCGTCAACGTTGGTCTGAGCGTCAGCCATTGCCGAATCGGTTGCTTCAGCAGCAGTATCCTTGGTGCCTTCCGAGCAAGCGGCGAGCGAGAGAGCGGCGCCGGCAACTGCGGCAGCGAGAACGAACTTACGCATGTTTCAAATTCCTTAAACAGCGAGTGGATATCGCACGCCCCATCGGGGTCGTACGGGAGGCCTTCCGGTTACTGGCACAATACCAGTCGGTCAGCTTCTGGAGGGCTGAATAATGGCGATAATGTGACGACGCAAGCGGTTTCAAGCGTAGTTGCCATTTTTCTGCCTTAATCTTGTCTGGATTGGCTGATTTGCGTTATTTTTGTTTTTTCGTTCATTTGACGGGCGCTTGCCGATGACCAAGAAAGCTGGCTGACCTTGGCAGATTCGCCTGCTACCAGCACCAGATGGCCGAAAAGAAGCATCTCTATCTGGTGGATGGATCCGCCTATATTTTCCGGGCGTATCACCGCCTGCCCCCGCTGACCAACCCGCAAGGAACGCCGGTCGGCGCAGTTTATGGCTATACCACCATGCTGTGGAAGCTGGCCGAAGACCTCGACCGGGCTGACGGGCCAACCCATCTGGCGGTCATTCTCGACAAGTCGGGCCGCTCGTTTCGCAACGAGATCTATTCCGAATACAAGGCCAATCGGCCGCCGCCGCCTGAAGATCTGGTGCCGCAATTCCCGTTGATCCGCGATGCTACGCGCGCGTTCAGCCTGCCTTGCATTGAGGAACAAGGACTGGAAGCTGATGACCTGATCGCATCATATGCGCGCGCTGCAGCACGTCAGGGCTGGGACGTTACGATCGTTTCCTCCGACAAGGACCTGATGCAGCTGGTCGGCGATAGGCAGGGACCCACCGGCGGGATCGACATGCTCGATACGATGAAGAGCCAGCGCATTGGCGTGGCTGAAGTGGAAGAAAAGTTTGGGGTCCCGCCGACCAAGGTAGGCGATGTGCTGGCGCTGATGGGGGATGCGGTTGACAATATTCCAGGCGTCTATGGGGTAGGTCCGAAAACAGCGACCAAACTTATCCAGGAATATGGTGATCTGACCGGCGCGCTCGATGCGGCAGAAGCCATGAAACCCAGCAAATTGAAGGAGCGGCTGATCGAGCAACGAGATATGGCACAGCTCAGCCGGGTACTGGTCACGCTCAAGGAAGATTGTGACCTTCCGATGCCGCTGGAAGATTTCGAACTGAACGGCGTGCCGCCAGAACCGTTGGCGACTTTTCTTGAGCAACATGGCTTTTTCAGCCTGCTGAAAAGGCTTGGCGCGGGCAGTGGAAGTCCGGACCGCAAAACCAATCTGAATCCGGCCAAACAGGTTACCGCAGCGGCGGCGCAGGGCATCTCACAAGACGTGCCGGAAATGCCGGCCATCGACCGCGCCAGCTATGTTTGCGTGCAGGATATCGCAACGCTTGAAGGTTGGATTGCCCGGGCCGGGGCCTGCCGCGAAGTGGCGGTCGACACTGAGACCAGCGCGCTTGATGCTATGCAGGCCGATCTGGTCGGGGTCAGCCTTGGGCTGGGCCCCAATGATGCTTGCTACATTCCGCTGGCGCATGGCGGATATGATTTGTTGTCGGACAAGCCGCAGCAGATCCCGCTTGAAACTGCTCTGGCAGCATTAAGGCCGCTGCTCGAAAGCGACGCCGTGATCAAGATCGGGCAGAATATCAAATATGACTTGAATGTGCTGGAGCGGGCCTATGCGCCACTCGGCGGGATTACGATTGCGCCGATTGAAGACACGATGGTAATCAGCTTTGATCTCGATGCCGGTCGGTCTGAACTTGG
>JAHEAW010000118.1 GCA_024642545.1 Erythrobacteraceae bacterium | reverse complement strand
GGCTTCAGGCCGTTGCCGCTGATCAGACAGCCGCCAAGAACCTGTGCGATGCCCTCAAAGCCGATGGGCTGGCCTGTCAGGTCAAGTAGCGCAGTTGGATTGGATGACCGGTCGGGGGCTGGCCGCGTAAGCACTCAGCACGCCAGTTTTGCACATCGCGCGCGCCGCTAAACCTTGCGCCGCGCCCTTGATCCTGCGACTTTCCGGCGATGACACCGGCTATATTCGGCATTTCCGGCACCAGCCTGACAGCGGATGAGCGCGCGTTCTTCCGCGAAGCTGATCCGGCGGGTTACATCCTGTTTGGCCGCAATTGTGAAACGCCGCAGCAACTGCGCATTCTGACCGATAGTTTACGCGCTGTTCACGGCCGCGAACGACTGTTTATCAGCATTGATCAGGAAGGCGGCCGGGTCGCCCGGCTGCGCCCGCCGCATTGGGCAGGGTTTCCAGCCAGCGCGCTATTCGACCAGCTTTATGAAATCGCTCCGGCAAGCGCGATCGAGGCCGCGCGGGCCAATGCTGAGGCACTGGGTATCGAACTGGCCGAAGCCGGGATTACTGTCGATTGCCACCCGCCACTGGACGTGCGCCAGCCAGGTGCGCATGATGTGATCGGCGACCGCGCGCTTGGCACTGAACCGTTGCGGGTTGCCGCGCTGGGGCGCGCCATTCTTGAAGGCTTGTCGCGGGCAGGCGTTGCAGGCTGCATCAAGCACATGCCTGGCCATGGCCGCACTTCCACTGACACGCACAAGGAATTGCCGACCGTCACTGCCAGTGAAGCGGAGCTGGAGCTTGATCTTGCCCCATTCAAGGCGCTGTCGGACACGCCCATCGGGATGACCGGGCATTTGCTGTTTACTGCGTGGGACAGGGATAATCCGGCAACCTTGTCGAAAACGATCATCGACCAGGTGATTCGCGGCAAGATTGGCTTCAGCGGTCTGCTGCTGACTGACGATATCGACATGGAAGCGCTGTCAGGAACCGTGGCTGAACGGTCAGTGCGGGCCATAGAAGCAGGCTGCGATCTGGTTCTGAATTGCTGGGCGCGGTTGGCTGACATGGCTGCAATTGCCGATCAATTGCCCGCGCTATCATCTGCTGCAAATGGCCGCCTCCAGCGTGCACTGGAGACTACAGATATTCTGCAACCCAGCGGCGACAAAATGCGTCTGATCGCCCTACGGGATAGTCTGCTGTCTGCCAGCGGGGTGACCGCATGAGCGAGCAGGAACTGATGTTCATGCAGGAAAGCAGCGGGGCCGATGCCGACTGGATAAATCCGGGGTCAGCACCAGATGGCGATACGGCGCTTTATCTGGAGCTTGACGGGTGGGAGGGGCCGCTCGATCTGCTGCTTGATCTTGCGCGCCGCCAGAAAGTTGATTTGCGCGCCATTTCAATTCTCGCGCTGGTTGATCAGTATCTCGATTATGTCGACCGAGCAGAGGCCTTGCGGCTGGAGCTGGCGGCTGATTATCTGGTGATGGCAGCATGGCTCGCTTATCTCAAATCATCGTTGCTATTGCCCAAGGACGAGCAGGAAGATCCAAGCCCGGAAGAATTGGCGCTCAGGCTGCAATTGCGGCTCCAGCGGCTAGGCGCAATGCGCGAGGCAGCCGCGCGGCTGATGGCACGCAACCGGATCGGTCGCGATGTGTTTTTGCGCGGCAAGCCGGAAGGGCTGCGGATCGACCGCCAGACACAGTGGCAATGCGACTGGTATGCGCTGGTGCAGGGTTATGGCCAGGTGAAGGTCCGCACCGCGCCAGTGGTGCATATGGTGCGCAACCGTCCGGTGATGACGTTGGAAAGCGCGCTCGACCGGGTTTCGTCAATGCTTGGTGTGACGCTGGACTGGATCGCGCTGGAGGAATTTCTGCCAGCTTATGCCGAACCGCGGCTGCGCCGATCGGCCCTGGCATCCAGCTTCGTCGCAGCGCTGGAGCTCGCGCGGATCGGCAAGGCGGAGATTGCGCAGGATAGCATATTCGGCCCGCTCCGGCTTCGGCGGATCGTCCCATGAGTGGCCGGGAAACTGACGCGTTGCAGCGAGCGGTGGAGGCAACCTTGTTTGCAGCCGAACAGCCGATGCGGGTGGAGGCGCTTGCAGCCCATCTAGGCGATGCAGATTCCGCCGCAATCCGGCACGCGTTGGCAAATCTTGCAGCGCATTATGCACCGCGCGGGGTGCATTTGGTGGAGCGGGACAAGCGCTGGCATTTTGAAACCGCTCCCGATTTGGCGTACCTGCTGCGGCGGACCAGCGAGCATGTGCGGCGCTTGTCACGGGCTGCCACCGAAGTGCTGGCGATCATTGCTTATCACGAACCGGTCAGCCGGGCGGAAATCGAATCGATCCGCGGTGTGCAAACGGCCAAGGGCACACTCGACGTGTTGCTGGAAGCGGATTGGGTGCGCATTGCCGGCAGACGCGAAGTGCCCGGCAGGCCGGTAATCTATGCCACGACGCCTGAATTTCTCGATCATTTCGGCCTTGCATCTCGCAAGGATTTGCCGGGGATCGACGAATTGCGCGCAACTGGTCTGCTCGACCCGGTCGACGATGCCTATGATGCGCTGATGGGTGAAAATTCTGGGGATGCGCCCGCCGAACATGGCGACATTGACGAATACGATCAGATTGACTGATCAGCGAAGGACGCTGGAATAAGCTGGCGAAGCGGCCTATATCGGAAACTCCTCAACTGGAAGGTGTATCATGTCTGTCGGTCCTCTGCAGCTCATCGTTGTCGCATTGCTCATCCTGGTTCTGTTTGGACGCGGACGAATCTCGGAAATGATGGGGGATTTCGGCAAGGGAATCAAAAGCTTCAAGGAAGGCATGAGCGAAGAGAGTTCGGCGCCCAAGCCCGCGCCACGGATTGAATCGGGCGCAAGAGATACTGATGCGGCAGCTAAGACCGCTGCGGACCCTGCCCCTGCTGAACGGTCCGATACGGCGCAATAAGGCCCGCTGGCCTGACCTGAGGCGAGCCAATTTATGTTCGATATCGGTGCAAGCGAATTGCTGGTGATTGTGATCGTGGCCGTACTGGTCATCGGTCCCAAGGATTTGCCGCTTGCTCTGCGGACAGCCGGACGCTGGATCGGCCGGATTCGCCGCATGTCAGCCCAATTCCGCTCCGGCTTTGATGCGATGATCCGCGAGGCTGAAATGCAGGACATGGAACAGAAATGGCGTGACCAGAATGCCCAAATCATGGCCGAGCATCCGGACGGGGAGATGACCTCGCTTGAACGTTATGCCGAACCGCTGCCGAGCGCTGAGGGGCACAGCAGTGCAGCTGAAGCTGCAGCGACGGCGGAGCCCAAGGTGGAAACACCGACTGCCAAGGATCACTCCGGCGCGGCGGGCGCAGAATAAATGGCGATCAAGATCAGTGATATCGACGAATCGCAGGCACCGCTTCTCGACCATTTGATCGAACTGCGCAGCCGGTTGGTGCGCTGTGTGCTGGCTTTGGCAGTTGCTTTTGGCGTCTGTCTATATTTCGCCAATCCGATTCTGGGCTTCCTGGTTCAGCCGCTGGTTGATGCGTTCCCGCCCGGCAAAGGGCATCTCATTTTCACCAAGCTTTATGAAGTGTTCTTCGTCCAGCTCAAGGTGGCGCTGTTTGCCGGTTTTTTCGTGAGCTTCCCAATCATTGCCAACCAGCTGTGGGCGTTTGTCGCACCCGGCCTGTATGCACGCGAAAAGAAGGCCTTTCTGCCATTCCTGATTGCTACCCCGATCTTGTTCACAGCTGGTGCGTCGCTGGCTTATTTTGTAGTCATGCCGACTGCCTTCAGGTGGTTTTTGGGGTTCCAGGGACCCGCTGGCGGGCTGCAAATTGAGGCCCTGCCTGCGGCAGACGATTACCTTTCCCTGGTGATGCAATTCATTCTTGCGTTCGGGGTAAGCTTCCTGCTGCCTGTGCTGCTGCTGCTGCTGAACCGCGCCGGAATCGTGACGCGCAAGCAAATGGCAGGCGCACGGCGGTATGTGATTGTGCTGGTCTTTGCTGCTGCTGCGATTCTCACGCCGCCGGATCCGGGGTCGCAATTGCTTCTGGCCATCCCGCTGATGCTGCTTTTCGAAGGGGCATTGGCGATTATGTGGCTGGGCGAACGGAGGGCAAAGAAGGGCGGAAGCCCGACAGATTTGCTGCCAGCAGAGGGAGAAAGTCACTCATGACGCCGGGCCGCTGATGCAAAGTCAGGATCGGTATAGGTATAAAAAAACGGGGCCTTGAAGCCCCGTTTTCTTTATCTTTATGATCGTAAGATCAGGCGCTGACAGGTGTATTGCTACCGCTGTCTGCTGCAATCACGATACCGGCAATCACGGCTGCTGCAGCGAGCACAGCAATCAGGATGCCCGATCCACCACCCAGTTCGCTTTCGCTCTTTTCAGAAGCAGCAGCACGGCTGACGGTAGTTGCTGGTGCAGCCAGAACAGGCGATGCAGCCAGGGTAATTGCTGCCGTTGCGGCAAGCACGTTACGAAGTTTCATACACAATCTCCTCAGAGCCTCAAAAACGCAAACTCGATATCTTGCTAGGGCATCAAAACTAAAGTGGCAAGCCCGTTCAAGCCCTTTTTTGCCTTGGTGCTGCTAAATTGTAACACCATTTTCTGCACTTGCCGCAGATGCGAACAAGCCAATTAACTGACGACCGGCGCTTAAACGCTCTGGTTTGGCGTATTTGCGAACCCAACCTTACGATACGATTAAAATCCGCTTATGCTCCTGTCGCAGCGCTGTCTGGTGCAGAATTTCAGACAAGCTGATGGCAATCGTGATCATGGGGATACCGCGGCCGCGGTTTGGTCATAAACCCGCTTCCCGCCGACCCATGTCTCCAGCACCTTGGTATCGCGCAGCTGATCTGGTGCGGCGAGCATGATGTCGCGGTCCACCAGCACAAAATCGGCCTGTTCGCCCGGAATCAGACGACCGAATCGGTTTTCTGCAAATCCGGCGTAGGCCCCGCCATATGTAAATGCAGTCAGCGCCTGCTCGCGGCTGATTCGTTCCTGCGGCTGCCACCCGCCAAAGGGCTGCCCATCCTTGTCCATGCGGGTGAAGGCTGCGGCCATTCCGTCAAACGGATCAACCGCCTCAACCGGTGCATCGGACCCGAATGCAAGCGGAGCGCCGGTGGCTGCAATGCTGTGCCACGCATAGGCACCGCCAAGCCGGGCGGGGCCGAGCCGCGCTTCGGCCATCAGCCGGTCTGACGTCTGGTGGACGGGCTGCATCGAGGCGATGATGCTGTGTTTGCCGAACATCGGAATGTCCGCTGGATCGACAATCTGCGCATGCTCGATACGCCACCGCCGGTCACCGGTGTAGGTATCCGATAGCTCGCTAATCGCAGATAGGACCTCTGCATTCGCTGCATCACCGATCGCGTGGACCGCCACCTGAAACCTGTCGAGCGCGGCGCGGCTCATCAGATTGCGCAGCTGGGTCGGTGTGAGGCGCGGCAGCCCGGTGTTGCCGGCAGCATCGGAATAGGGCGCCTTGAGCCACGCGCCGCGTGAACCCAGCGCCCCATCCATATACAGTTTGACCCCTTCCAGTCGCAATTTGTCATCATACAGCCACGGCGAGGGACCAGGCCCACCGATCAGCGCCATCGCGGGCACCCCTCGCGCATAAGACATGATCCGTAACTTCAGCCAGCCGCCATCGCCCGCCCGGCGGTAGCTTTGCCAATCTTCGATTGTGGTGCCCATGTCGGCGACGGCTGTAACGCCCTTGCGCAGCATGATTTCTTGCGCCTTCTGCAGCGCGAGATCGCGGTCTTCCGGCCTCGGCTCGGGAACAAATTTGCTGATGAGTGCGCGGGCGCCGTCGACAAAGATTCCCAGTGGCTTCTTTGATCCGGCAACGCGTTCGACCCGGCCGTCTTTCGGGTCAGCCGTCGTCGCAGTTACGCCAGCCAGCTGCATGGCAGTGCTATTGGCCCAGCCAGCATGACCATCAACGCGTTCCAGCCAGACCGGCCGATCGGGTACCACGGCGTCCAGTTCAGCGGCGCTGGGAAAGCGTCCCAGACCCCATTTCTCTTGATTCCAACCGCGTCCGATGATCCATTTGCGGGTCGGGTTGGTAGCGGCATAGGCAGCAATTTTGGCCTGCGCATCTGCCAAGGAAGTTGTATCGGACAGATCCAGTGTCAGTGCGGCGAAGCCAATTTCCATCACATGGACATGCGCATCGATCAGCCCGGGAATGACATATCGCCCTTTCCCATCAAGCAGGAAATCGACTTTTGCCGGGCGCTTGTCAGTGCGGTGCAGGACCTGCTTGATCCGCCCGCTTTCGTCAATCCATAGTCCGGTGAAACGGCCGATCTTGCCATCTTTTTCAACCGTGATGCCCTGAACATTATCAATCAGCGTGTCGGCCAGTGCGGGCGCTGTGCTGCTCATGGACAGTGCTATGGCGCAGCAGGTAAAACGAAGGGCCAAGCTGGATTTCCTTCTTGTGGGTATCGAGGCAGCCAACCTG
>JAHEAW010000117.1 GCA_024642545.1 Erythrobacteraceae bacterium | reverse complement strand
CGGGCCAAAGCTCAGACCTGGTGTTCCCTTTTCGACCAGAACTGCACCAATTCCCTTCGCGCCCAATTCAGGTGAAAGACGGCAATAGACGAGATAAGCGTGCGAATGGCCGCCGCCCGAACACCAACGTTTGGTGCCATTCAGCACCACTATGTCGCCGCGAATCTCTGCAGTCGTGGTAAGATCTGTGAGCGCGCTGCCTGCATCAGGCTCCGACATCGATACCGCCACAATCATCTCGCCCCGGCACACCGCGGGCACTATCCGCTGCTTCAGCGTATCAGATGCAAACAACTCGATCGCGCGCACTGGCCCAACGCTTGATTCAAACAGGGGGAATGCCACAGCAGAGGAAATCTTGGCAAACTCTTCCAGCACAATCAGCGCTTCAAGGTTGCCAAGCCCCATCCCGCCCAGTTGTTCCGAGACATTGATGCCGAGAAAACCCAGCTCGGCATATTGCTTGATCAAACTGGCAGAGGGCGGGACATTATCCGCCTCAAGCTGGGCAGCTATTTTCGGTAGTTCGCTCTGCGCAAACTCGCGCGCTGATTGCTGCAACTGCAGTTGGTCATCTGTCAGTGTAAAATTCATCGATCGTCCGATATATTCAATGGTGATCCGCCACCATGCCGGGCATGGCGGGCAATTGGCAAGCTCTGGCTAAGGGAAACCCTGCTGCCGGGACACTCTCCAAAATAGGATAGCTCTTGCTCCTGATCTCATCCGCAGCCAGACCAGTCCGGCATTTTAGACAGTATCTTGAAAATGTGCTGCGATAGTCCCGATCAAATACCCAGTTTCACGCCCGCCCAGAACGTGCGCGGCGTACCAAGGTCGACCGAACCGGCCTGATTGCGGGTGATAATGGCCGCATCGGTTAGGTTTTCTCCACGCAGCACCAGAGCAATCTTGCGGCTAATAGGCAGCTGGACATAAGCATCTATGGTGGTGACAGAAGGAAGCACGTCTGTTTCAAGATCGTCTTCAAATTGCACCCCGACATAGCGCAAGGTTGCTGACAGCAACCAGCCGTTCGCGGGGCGATAAGCCAGGACCGCGCTACCTGACCATTCGGGCGTCTGTGCCGGGCGCTTGCCATCCAGCGCAGCAGCAAATCCTGATCCTTGCGCCCTTGCGTCTGTATAGGCCGCCGATCCGACGAAGCGAAACCTGCCCACTTCCACAGTAGCGCTGGCTTCAATCCCTCGGGCATGGATCGCATCAATATTCTGCCGCTGCCGCAAATTGGCAGCAATGGTCACATTGGCAATCGCGTTCTTCACCCGGTTATCGAACGCGGTAAGCGAAAATCTGGTGCCATCAGCAGGGCTGAAATCCACCCCCGCCTCATAGCCCTCGAGATGCTCGTTCCGCAGATCCGCATTGGCCCGTGTCACTACCGGAAAGACAACAAAGGGCCGGTACAGCTCATTCAGGGTCGGCAGACGCAAGCCGCTATATGCCGCCGCGCGCAAGTTGACTGCACCACCCAGATGGACCAAGGCACCGCCCCTGAACGAAGCGTCCCAGCCCGACCGGTCTGAAAAGCGATTTTCACTCACCAGTGCGCCGCTATTGTTGCGCTCGATATAAAACCCATCGCGGATGGCATAGCGGTCCAGCCGCACCCCTGCAGTGAGTGTCAGCGCGCCCAGCGTCAGGTCGTTTTCCGCAAACAGCCCGAGGTCGGCATTTGTCCCGCCCGCATTGCGCTGCGCAGTAACCGCTCCGGAAAAGGCGCTAAGCGCAGTTTCGAACAGCTGGCCATCAGATTTACGAAAGTCGCCGCCCAGCCGCATGACATTGTTGTCACCGGTCGGCGGACGCAGTTCAATTTTACCGCCGAGCCCGGTTGCCGGCGTGTTGCGCTGATCAAGTACCGGCACATAGCGGGTCGAATTCACCACAACATTGGTGAAGTTGCGCGCCTGAATATAGCCGAGTACATCAAACTGCCATCGGCCGCGCCCCACCAATCGCACACTGGCGTCCTGCCCTTCCATGCCGCTGTCTGCACCCTTAAACCGCAGCGTACGCTGATCGCGGAAAATCAAGCCGCGCGCCTGCAGCTCAATCGTATCGCTTAGCGGCGCCACACCGCGCGCCTGAAAGGAATAGGAATCGAAACTAGCCCTGGCGCTTGCCGGGACCCGATCAGCCAATGGCGTGGTCCAAAACCCCTGACCGCGGTCCCAGCGCCCTGAGATCGTGCCAAAGCCAGCCCCAAGATCCGAGGTAAGCGAAGCGCTGGCTTCGCTTTCTCCGCGGTTATTGACCAAGAACTGCCCTTCGAAATTGTCCAGATCGGCAGCACCGGCGCTGAGCATTTCGATTGCGCCTGCCAGCGCGCCTGCCCCAAATGGGCCCGAGCCGCCACCGCGTGTCACGCGCACAGACGCAAGCCGCTCCGGCGCAATTGCGCTGAACGGGATAAAGCCAAAAAACGGGTCTGCCATCGGTACCCCGTCGAGCAGCACCAGCGCGCGGCTGGTGGCGTTGCCACCGAGCGAGCGCAGTGTCGCGCCTTGTGCCGAAGGATTGGCAGAGCGGCTGTCTGACCGGCGGAATTGCTGGAACCCAGCAATGGACGACAGCGCATCCTCGATCCGCCCTGACGGCGCAGTGACCAGCTGTTCGCGGCCAATAATCTGTGTATCATAAGCTGTTTCGGCTGGCGGCGCATCCAGACCCATGCCTGTCACCACGATGATCGGCTTTTCCGGATCCTCCGCAGCAGCAGTTTGCGCGGCGGCCGCACTGGCCTGAAGAGAGGCAAAAGCGAAACCTGTCAGCAGCGTAAAATACGATTTGTAAGCCATCTATCCCGATCTAACCTTGTGATGATTTTGGTGCCCTGTTACCCCGCTCGGCAAGCCGGCCCCAGATTGCCCGGACCCAATTATCAGGGGCAGAAGATTCTTAAAGCTAGCTTGCTAAAGGGAGGCGGGGAAATACAGCCCTGGCAGGAAAGCACGAGGCTACAATCGAAATTTGTTACCCAAACGAGTTGTCAAGCCACCGCTCATGCAAAACCACTCAGACTCCATTCGCACAACGTTGCGGCGCACCGATTCATTTTCCAACCGCCGCCACCTGATTGGCTCTGCCAACGGCAAGGCCGCGTCCGATCACATGCGCCTGAATTTCCCCTGCACCTTCGAAGATATTGAGAATGCGCGCATCGCACAGCACCCGGCTGATCGGATATTCCAGCGCATAGCCATTGCCGCCATGGATTTGCAAGGCGTTGTCGGCATTAGCCCAGGCGACGCGCGCGGCAAGGAGTTTGGCCATCCCGGCCTCAATATCGCAGCGTTCGCCCCGGTCCTTTTGCCGGGCGGCGAAATAGGTAAGTTCACGCGCTATTACCAGCTCCGAAACCATCATGGCTAGCTTGTCTGACACGCGCGGGAAGGCGAGCAAATTCTTGCCGAATTGTTTGCGCTGCACAGCATAGGCCAGACCCAGATCAAAGGCGTTCCAGGCGACCCCGATCGCGCGCGCGGCAGTCTGGATTCGTGCACCTTCGAATGTGCGCATCAATTGTTTGAAACCCTCGCCCTCAATCCCGCCGAGCAGTCCGTCGCCTGCGACCGCGAAATCGTCAAAACCGAGCGTATATTCCTTCATCCCGCGATAGCCGAGAACTTCGATCTCGCCGCCTTCGATCCCCGCATCGGGGAATGGGGCAGTATCACCTCCTCTGGTCTTCTCTGCGAGCAACATGGAAAGCCCGCCGTAGCCCGAAATCGCGGGATCTGTGCGGCACAAAACGGTCATCAGATCAGCGCGGGCAGCATGAGTGATCCACGTCTTGGCGCCAGTAATGTGCCAGTTTCCGTCAGCACCCTTGGCTGCGCGCGTGCTGACCGCGGCAAGGTCTGAGCCAGTGTCGGGTTCAGTAAACACGGCGGTTGGCAGGATGGAGCCGTTGGCGATCTGAGGTAGATATCTGGCTTTTTGCTCCTCTGTTCCGTTCTCGCCAATCAATTCGCCCGCAATTTCCGAACGGGTGCCAAGCGAACCTGCACAAATCCACCCACGCGACAGTTCCTCAGAAACCAGGCACATGGCCAGCTTGCCAAGGCCAAGGCCGCCATACTCTTGTGCGATACAGACACTGAACACGCCCAAATCAGCCATTTCCTGCACCACTTCAGCCGGGATCAGCGCATCTGCTAGGTGCCATTCGTGCGCCCTTGGCGTTATGCGATCTGCGGTAAATGCGCGGAACTGCTCGCGGATCATATCCAGCGTTTCATCGCCAAAGCCCTCGAAGGGCCGTTGTCCTTCAGCCAGCAATTGGACCAAAGCGGCGCGATTTTCAGCCGTGTTGCCCTCGGCAATGAAGGTTGCAACAGGCGACTTTGCAGCGAACCTTCCTGCTTCTTCGGACAGACCGAAATCAGATGGGCGCGCGACTTCACTTTGGCTCATGGGGACGCCGCCCGCGATCTGGGCGCAATATTCGCCAAACCCTACCTTGAGGACCAGCTCTTCCTTTTCGCCGAAAGCGCCCGCCTCTTTGGCGCGGCGGGCCCAATCGGCCGCCGCGAACAGCGCCTCGGCAATCGTGGCAATCCAGGCAAAGCCATGCACGATCCGCTGCTCGCGCTCAGCCAGCGCTGCGTCAACCCTTCCGCCTTGCACGATAGAAGCCGCGACTTTACCATGCACTACATCGGTGAAATCGCGTGCCGCAATGGCAGCTTCGGTGGCCAGAGCGTTCCAGTCTCTCATGCGTAACTCACTTTAGCCTGCATGGCGGTGGTGCCATCGCAGCGGACAGCTTCAAATAGGTCCGTCGCGGTCTGGCGCAGGTAGATTGGTTGGCCAAGAAACAGCGGTGCCATGGCACGGAATGAAAATTGGACCAGTGGGCCGGTGCGCATGGCCAGTGCAGCAAGACGGACGGCAGTAAAAGGGCCGTGGACAATCAGCGCCGGATAGCCTTCAACCTGTGTGGTGTAAGGCAAGTCATAATGAATCCTGTGCGAATTGAAGGTCGCGGCAGAAAAACGAAACAGATTGACCGGATCAGGCTGCCAGACCTCACCATCTAGTGCTGAAACTGTTGCATCTGGCATGGTCAACGGATCGCCCCATTCGCGGTAGACATAGGTCTGGCGTTCCCGGACGCGAACGACGCCTTCCTGTTCCAATATGCGCTGCACCTCAACGAAGACAAGGTCGCCAGTACGCCCCGATTTGTGCGAAACGTCAGCAATAGTGCTGGTAAGCTGGCCCTCTGTCCCTGGCGCGATTGCCCTTTCGAACTGCATGCTTGATGCTGCATACATGCGCCGGGGAAGCGATATTGCTGGCAAGAAATCACCGCGCCTGAGATGGCCGTCTGGCCCGATTTCCTCGTCAGCAGGGCAGGGAAGAAAGAACGCCCAATGCGGCAGAGCGACGCTGGCTTCATCGCCTGTATGACCAACCGCGCTTGCATAGCGCTGCAGCGCCAGTCGATCGAGCGGCTGGCGTTCGATCGCCTCCCGGCCAATGGCGCAGCGCCATTCCGCAATCTGCGCTTCGGTAACTGCAGTCATGCCTGTGTCCCTGCGTCATTGATGGGGCATCACAGCAATGTATTCAATGCCCCGCAAAACAACTACCTAGGGTACCATGAGGATGTTGAGTAGTCCGCTTGTCTGAATTGTCAGGAATGCGCTTTTTCCACCAAAAAGCATCCCATGAATGCCCGCCACACAGGCCGCATCACGCTGCCGGGTGGTGTCAGTCCAATCGCAAATCGTCTCCGATTGGCGGAGTTCGCCCCTTCCCAGCCACAGCTCAGGCCATAAGGTTCTGCCACTCTGCCAGAGCGGCAGAGCGGCGGATCTTGTAAGTATGTCTATCGACGAGATGGCGTTCTGTGTTGAAATGGTTTGATATCGAGGCGTGAACCGAAGCGAACTTTTGAAGCGACTTCATCTGGCGAAACCGCAGCATAGCACGCTCTCGTCGTCGAAATGGTAGGTGGCTGTTTTCGGCTCGGTTGTTCAGCCAGCGCCCCATTTTCCGGCGGTCCTGGTTGCCCAATTCACGCATCGCTGCTGGATAGGATTTCAGACCGTCGGTGACGATTGTCTCGGCCGCACCATGACGCTTCAACGCCTTTTTCAGGAACGCCAACGCGGCGGCTTTGTCGCGCTTCTTCGTGACGTAGCTCTCGAGGACTTCGCCTTCGTGACCGACAGCGCGCCACAGGTAGTGGCGCTGACCATTGATCTTCACGAACACCTCGTCGAGGTGCCACTTCCACTGCCGAAACCCCTTCATCCGGCTCACACGCTGGCGACGGATGTCCGCAGCGAAAATAGGTCCGAACCTGTTCCACCACAGCCGCACGGTTTCGTGGCATATATCGATACCGCGCTCGTAGAGTATGTCTTCCACATTCCGCAGCGACAGCGGGAAGCGGACGTACATCATGACCACGAGCCGGATCACCTCTGGCGATGAGTTGAAATAGCGGAATGGGCTGACTGGTTTACAAGGTCGGGGCATCGCCTAGCCTTACCCTCACTCGCTCACTTTTCAATCAGGTGCATTTGCTTTGACAGTGCCAACGAGGGGGCATTACTCTGGCAATACCCGTCAACGCCGCCGCATCAA
>JAHEAW010000116.1 GCA_024642545.1 Erythrobacteraceae bacterium | reverse complement strand
CATTGCCACCAATGCCACTTGCGCCCTGCCCAGCCCCGCCTGGCTGACAACACGGCGAGCGATATTCTGCAGCCGCGCATCGAGCGTCGTGGTCAAAGTCTGGCGGGAATAACCCGTGCCCACCAACTTGCGCGCATCAGGCAGTGCCCAATCAGCAAAATATGTGCCGGTCGGCAGTTCTGCACGCGCCCGCACATCAAGCCGCGGGGTCGGCATCGCCTTTGCTTGTGCAGGCGTGAGATAGCCTGCTGCAACCATCGCATTGATAACCATCTTCATGCGCTTGGCAGCCCGGTCAAAATGCTGCGTCGGCGCAAAGCGCGATGGTGCCTGCACCAGACCCGCCAGCATTGCTGCCTGTTCGGGCCGCAACTTTTCCGGTTGGCGGTAAAAATAATGCAGCGATGCCGCGCGCAGCCCGTAAACATTATCCCCGAAATAAGCGTTGGAAAGATAGCGGCTCAGGATCTGGTCCTTGGTCAGCCACGCCTCCAGCCAGAAGGCGATCAGCATTTCGCGCGCCTTGCGCGTCAGGCTGCGTTCGGGGGTCAGGAACGTGAACTTGGCCAATTGCTGCGTGATCGTGCTGCCCCCGCCCGTGCCGCTAATGGCAGCGCGGGCAATGCCGCGCGGGTCGATCCCCCAATGGGAATAGAACCGCCGGTCCTCAATCGCCAGAAAGGCATGGATCACTTGCGGCGGCAGCTTGGCCGCATCTACAGGTTGATCAACAATCGCCCCGTTACGGGCAATCGGCGTGCCATCGGCGGCCAGCAACGTCAGCTGCGGCGGGGCGATGGGCTGCAACGATTTGGACAGAGGCGCGGTTATTGCCAGCCAGGCGAGCAGCAGGATGAACACTGCCAGCAGCGAAACGCTGATCCGCTTGGCCCACCACCATTTGCTGCGTTTCGAATAACGTTCCAGCTCGCCCGCGCGGCTGTCTGAATCCAGTCGAACATCCCAGTCATCAAATCGATCATCGGGATCGTCCCACGCCTGCCCGGGTGCATCCTGCAACGAAAAGAACCCGGACCCACCGCGCCCCTTCCGCACAGCAGAAGCAGGTGCGCGATTACGGCGAGAAAGGAAGCGGAAAACCATCGCCTAGTGTATTACAAAAACAATACAGCCATTGCGAGCGCTATTTAGCGCGCGTGCAGAATCGCCAGCTGAACTGTCAGCCTTTGCCAACCACGCTTTCGGGCAAGTCGGTGCCGAATACGCGCTGATAATATTCTGCCACCAGCATCCGTTCCGCCTCGTCGCATTTGTTGAGGAAGCTGAGACGGAAAGCGAAGCCGACATCCTTGAAGATCGCGGCATTCTGCGCCCATGTAATGACAGTGCGCGGGCTCATAACAGTGGAAATATCCCCATTCATGAAGCCCTGGCGCGACAGATCAGCAACCTTGATCATATCAGCGATCACCTTGGCATCTGTGTCCGGGTTCTTGGCGGCGACAATCTTCTGTTCGGTGTCAGTGGGCAGATAATTCAGCCCGACAACGATATTCCAGCGATCCATCTGGCCCTGGTTGATCGCCTGCGTGCCGTGATACAGCCCGCTGGTGTCGCCCAGCCCGACAGTGTTGGCCGTGGCGAACAGACGGAAGCCCGGATCGGGACGAATCACCCGATTCTGGTCAAGCAAGGTCAGCTTGCCTTCGGTTTCGAGCACGCGCTGAATCACGAACATCACATCGGGGCGGCCTGCATCATATTCGTCAAACACCAGCGCCACGGGGTGTTGCAGCGCCCACGGCAGAAGGCCTTCGCGAAATTCGGTCACTTGCAGTCCGTCACGCAGCACAATTGCATCGCGTCCGACAAGATCAATCCGGCTGATATGGGCATCGAGGTTGATACGGATACACGGCCAGTTGAGCCGCGCAGCAACCTGTTCGATATGAGTCGATTTACCGGTACCGTGATAGCCCTGCACCATCACCCGGCGATTGAACGCGAAACCTGCCAGAATTGCCAGCGTCGTGTCCGGGTCGAACACGTAATTCTCGTCAAAATCCGGGACTCGTTCGTCCGCCTTGGAAAAGGCCGGGACCATCATGTCCACGTCAATTCCGAACACCTCGCGCACGCTGACTTCCATGTCAGGCGCAGCGAGCGAGGTTTTGCTGGTAGGTTCGAAGCTTTTTTCAGTCATATCGTTCATCTCGCCGCAGTGCCTAGACGCCAGCGCGCGGGGCTGCAAGCGGCACAATTACCAGTGAGCGAACAATTCCTTCGTCCAGCAAAACCTTGTAGTGGGCAGCAATGTCGCCCCCCTCGCCCCGAGAAATAGTCCGCAGCCGTCTGGTCGGTCGGGTGCGCGCGGTATTCAACGATCTGGAAAACGGCCAGGAGCCCGTACCGCCGTCGGACGAAGCGCTGTTTGAACGCGATTCGCCGATCCGCCTGGTTCACGCCGATGTAGTGGCGATGATGGTAGGCGGGGTGCGCAGCTTGCTGCTGCAAATGCTGCACCCTCAAGCGCTGCAAGGGGTGCTCGACCATTCCGACTTTCGCCGGGACATGCATGGGCGCCTGCGCCGCACCGCGCGCTTCATTGCAGTGACCACCTTTGGCCACCGGGATGATGCAGAAACGGCTATCGCGCGGGTCAATCGGATTCATGAAAGAGTGAAGGGCACGCTTGACGATGGCACACCCTATTCAGCGCGCAGCCCGCGCACGCTAGCGTGGGTTCATGTGGCGGAAGCGACGAGCTTTCTGGAGGCCTATTTACGCTATGTCCGCCCGGCCATGCCCGTCAAAGAGCAAGATGAATATTATCGTCAGATCGCCGTGATCGCACGAAAGCTGGGCGCTGATCCGGTTCCGGAAACAAAGAAGGAAGCTGAACAATTGCTGCGCCAGATGCGATGCGAACTGCGCGATACGCCTGCGGCCCGCGAGGTTGCACGGCTCGTGCTGGTGCAAAAGGCACCCGGCACCCCGCCCGCCGCGCAGCAGATATTGGGCGCTGTCGCAGTCGATCTGCTGCCTGATCATGCGCGCCAGATGCTGGGGCTGCGCAGGCCCGGCATTACCGCCCTGCCCGCCCGCATTGCGACATTGGCGGCAGGAAAGACCTTGCGCTGGGCGTTCCGGCAGAATTAGTCGCCAAGACCAGTCTGGCCGCCTATGGTCTGCCACACAGGCGGGAGAATGCAGATGGCTGAATATACGTTCATCACCAACCCCATGTCGCGGGGACAGATAGCGCGCTGGGCGCTACACGAAGCGGGTGCCGATTATGAAACGGTGCTGGTCGATTGGAGCGCCAGGCCGCAACTGTTACTCGACAGCAATCCGATGGGCAAAGTGCCCACGCTCATCCACCATCGGCCCGGCGGCGATCAGGTGATCACCGAATGCGCTGCAATCTGCGATTATCTGGCCCGGGCAAGCGCGCCGAACCTTGCCCCGACCGATGACGAGCTGGCCGACTACACGCGCTGGATGTATTTCGCGGCCGGACCGCTTGAACAGGCGATCATCGCCAAGGCAGTGGGGTGGGACGTACCCGAAGGCAAAGGCGGCATGGTCGGCTTTGGCAGCTATGACCGAGCGGTCGACGTGCTTGAAGGGCTGCTGACTGGCCGCGAATATGTGTGCGGGAGCCGTTTTACAATGGCCGATGTCTATGTTGGCAGCCAGGTCGACTGGGGCGTCAATTTCAAAAGCCTTCCCAACCGCGAGGCCTTTACTGCCTATGCCGAGAGATTTCGGGCGCGTGACGGCTACAAGGCGGCCAAGGCGATCGACATGGACCTGATCGCAAAGGCGCAGGCCAGCGCATGAGCAGCGCTGTGCATGAACTGTGCGTCACGCGCCTGATCAACGCCGAACCGGCAGTGGTATGGCAAGTCATGACTGACCGCATCGCTGAATGGTGGTGCCCAAAGCCTTGGACCACCACGGTCGAGCGGCTGGACCGGCGCGCGGGCGGCACTTCCTGCCTCGTCATGCACGGGCCGGAAGGGGAAATTCACCGCACGCCGGGGCTGGTGCTGGCGTGGGACGAATGGCAGCGCTTTGCCTTTACCGATGCAATCAGCCCCGATCTTGTCCCTACCGACCCATTCATGATCGGCATCTGGTCAATCCGACCCGAAGGCGCAGCTACGCGTTACAAGGCCGCTGCGCGCCATTGGACCACAGAAGCGATGCGCCAGCATCAGGATATGGGGTTTGAAAACGGTTGGGAAGTGGTCGCTGACCAGTTGCAGGGGCTGTGCGAAGCAGGCACGCTCAGCTGAGCGCGCGGGCCTTGCGCAGCAATTGATACGCTTCCACCACTTTGACCAGCCGCGTCTCGTGGCGCCGGTCCCCGCCATTGCGGTCAGGGTGATAGCGGCGCACCAGTTCGGAATAGCGGCGGCGCAGCTTGTGCCGGTCAAGCTCGATTGTCAGCCCAAGAACCCTTATCGCCTGCACTTCCTCGGCGCTGAAGCGGCCGTCAAATGCGGCTTCTGCACCCTGCCGTACATGGGACTTGATTCCGGCCGCGCGGGCCGCAATCGCGGCCAGCGGGTCTTCATAATCAGCCCAGCGCGGCAGGTCGTTTGCCACTTCGTCCGGCCGAAAGGCACGTGCAGTGGTGGCCCATCCCGAAACAGGTGACTGTGCGGCAAGAATTTCTTCAGCGCTCATGCCCTCAAACCAGTCATAACCGGCATTGAATTCGCGAATATGATCGAGGCAGAACCAGCGATAGTCACCCGGCCCGTCGAAGCTGGGGCCAAATGATCCAGGCGCGCGAAATTCGCCTGCCTCGCGGCAGCCGGGCGCATCACATTCGCGCCCCTGGTTATCAAACCGTCCGTGGAACCTACTGCCGGGCATGGCTCTTTAGGATGGGGTAGGTTACAGAAATTGCAAATGGGAAAAGGAAGCAAATGACCATTCAGGCCGAAATGGAGCGGATTTTGCGCAATGCATTTGCGCCTTCAAAGCTGGACGTGATTAACGACAGCGCGATGCACAGCGGCCATTCAGGCGATGACGGCAGCGGCGAATCGCATTTTACGATCGTAATCGAAAGTGCCGCTTTTGCCGGATTGTCGAGGCTTGCGCGTCAACGGATGATCAATGCCGCGTTAGGCGATATTCCTGGTCAGCGGGTGCACGCGCTGGCGATCAAGGCATCAGCACCGGAGGTATGATTCATGAATCTGCAGACCATCACCCCGATCACGCATGATCTTGGCCAGTTTCAGGTCCGCCGTGCCTTGCCTTCGCCCCAGAGTGCGATGGTTGGTCCGTTCATCTTCGTCGACCAATTCGGCCCGGCGCAGCTCGACATTGGGAGCGCGATGGATGTGCGCCCCCATCCGCATATCAATCTGGCGACAGTCACCTGGCTGCTCGAAGGCGCGATCGATCATCGCGATTCGCTCGGCAGCTTTGCCACCATTCGCCCTGGTCAGGTCAATCTGATGACCGCCGGGCGCGGGATCGTCCATTCGGAACGCAGCCCGCAGGATGAACGCGATGCCGGGCCGCGGCTTTACGGGATGCAAACCTGGCTTGCCCTGCCCGATGGGCAGGAGGAAATTGACCCGGCGTTCGAGGCAGTCCAGGACCTTCCAGTAATCGAGGATACTTGCGCCAAGGCAACCGTGATCATGGGCAGCCTTTGGGGCAAACGTGCGGCCACCACCACTTATGCTGATACCATCTATGCGGAGATTACGCTGGGCGCGGCAGGTTCCATCCCAATCGATGCCGAAACAGATGAACGCGCAGTGATGCTGATTGGCGGCGAAGCGGAAGTGGATGGTCAGGCGCTTGACCTGCATGAGCTGACCATACTTACGCCGGGCAAGCCGATGGTGCTGCGGTCTGGCCATGGCGGCAGCGTGATGCTGCTGGGCGGCGAGGCTTTTGTCAGCAAGCGCTATGTCTGGTGGAATTTCGTGAGTTCGGACAAGAACCGGATTGAACAGGCCAAGCAGGACTGGACCGCCGGCAATTTCCCCAAGGTCCCCGGTGATGAAACAGAATGGATCCCCATGCCGGGTAAACCCAACACAGTGAGCAACCCATGACGACACAGACTATCTGGATTACTGGGGCATCGTCCGGCATTGGCAAGGCGCTGGCGCATGGCTGGGCGCGGCAAGGCGCACGGCTGATCCTGTCAGGCCGTGATCAGCAGCGGCTGGCCGAAGTTGCACAGGCTGCAGATACCGAAACACTTGTCCTGTCGTTCGACACCCGCGACGAAGCAGCGATGCATGATGCTGTCAAACAGGCACTGGCGTGGCACGGCGGGGTCGACCTGCTGGTCAATAATGCCGGGATTTCGCAGCGTAGCCAGGCGGTCAATACCGCGATGCAGGTTTACCGCGACATCATCGATATTGACCTGTTGGCGCCGATTGCCCTGACACAGGCGGTGTTGCCCCATATGGCCGAACGCGGCAGCGGCGCACTGGTGTTCATTTCCTCCATCGCGGGCAAGGTCGGGGTGCCCATGCGCACGGCCTATTGCGCCGCCAAGCACGGCCTGGTCGGTTATGCAGATGCCTTGCGCGCAGAAATGTCAGCCCGGGGCATCAAAGTTCATGTCGTGGCACCAGGCTCAGTCGCCACCGATGTTTCACGCAATGCGCTCAATGCCGATGGCGCGCCGCGCGGGGTA
>JAHEAW010000115.1 GCA_024642545.1 Erythrobacteraceae bacterium | reverse complement strand
GGGACGGTCACTCTTCCCGGTATATCTTCCTGGTATCAATGGGACCTTTCGCAAGGAGTATCCTGCACCGGTCATCCAGACCGATCCCGTGAAGGCGCGCAAATATCTGGCGCTGGCCAAGAAGCAGCTTGGGCTGAAGCAGTTCCCGCCGCTGATGCTGCTAACAGGCGACACACCCCTGTCCAATCGGGTGGCTGAATATTATCAGGATACATTGAAGCGCCAGTTGGGGCTGGACATCCGTATCGACAGCCAGATTTTCAAACAGCGGCTTGCCAAATCAAAGGCCGGGGATTTCGATATTCTGATGACGCTGTGGGGGCCAGACTATAATGATCCGCTTACCTTTGGTGATCTGTTCCTGACCGGCAACGTCAATAATCGCGGACAATATAGCGACCCTGAGCTTGATCAGTTGATTCGCATCGCGCAAAATTCAAATGACCAGCACGTTCGCATGGCAGCCTTCGCCAAGATCCAGCAGCTGATTGCCGATAAGGCCGTGATCCTTCCGGAATATGAACGGACCTTGCTGTATGTTGTCGATCCGAGATTGAAGGGCATGGTGCGGCGCCTGTTTGGCCCGGACCCAGACTTTTCCTATGCCGAGATCGAAGGGAGCTAAGCCGACACTATGCTGCTCTATGCCATCAAGCGCCTGATCCTGGGGATCATCACCGTGTGGTTCATCGCCACCGCGACCTTTCTGGCGATGCACGCCGTACCGGGCGATCCGCTGAGCGGCGACAAGGCGATGACTGCGCAAATCCGCCAGAATCTGGAGAAGAAATACGGTCTCGATAAGCCGATTGGCGAACAATATCTGATCTACCTGAACAATCTCGCGCATGGCGATTTGGGGATTTCCTACACCCAGAAGAACCGCGAGGTTAACGACATCATCCGCGAGAATTTCCCCATTTCGGCAACGCTGGGGATCATGGCTGTAGTGTTTGCCGGGATTGGCGGGACGCTGTTTGGCGCGCTGACCGCGCTGTACCGCAACAAATGGCCTGACACGGTAATAATGCTGGCAGTCATCCTGGGCATTTCTGTGCCCAGTTTCGTGTTTGCCGCTTTCAGCCAGTTGATCATCGTCAAAATTAACACAGCGCTGGGCTTTTCACTTCTGCCGGTGGCGGGCTGGGGCACGGTTTCGCATATATTGGTGCCTTCGATGGTACTGGGCCTGGGCACGATGGCATATCTGACGCGGCTGATGCGTAGTTCCATGCTGGAGATCGTCAGCAGCGATTATATTCGCACTGCCAATGCCAAGGGTCTGGCGCAAACGCGGATTTTCACCCAGCACCAGATCCGCAACGCGATCCTGCCACTGGTCACAGTGCTGGGGCCAGCGATCGCGGCAATTACCACCGGCAGTTTCGTGGTTGAACTGGTTTTCGCTATCCCCGGCCTTGGCCGCTATTTTGTGCAAGCCGTGCAGCAACTTGATTACACAGTAATCATGGGCACGACGGTGTTCTTCGGCGCCTTTCTGGTGCTGATGGTGATCCTGGTTGACCTCCTCTATGGCTTTATCGATCCGCGGGTGAGGTTGAACTAGCCGATGACCCAGCAGCAGCCGATCCCCGACCCTGCCATGTTCACCGATGATGCGTTTGAGCCGCTGCATGGCGAATTGCGCGTCCAGAAGTTGACCCGCCCCTCGCTGTCTTATTGGCAAGATGCGTGGATTCGCCTGAAGGCCAATAAGCGCGCCATCCTCTCGCTATATATCGTGATCGGGATGTTGCTGTTTACAATCCTTGGCCCGCAAGTTTGGCGCGTCAATCCAGCTGAACAGGATCTGCTACAGGTCAGCAGTGCGCCCGGCGCTGACCGCTCCGCCGTTCTGGTCGCGCCCTATCGCCCGTGGACCAATATCCCGCCCGCGCCGATTAAACCCGGTCTGAAGCTGGTGGGGCAAGCGACCACGCAAAAAGTACAGCTGATCTGGGCCCCAATACCAGGCGCAGCAGATTACCGGGTTTACCGCGATATTATTGCGCCCGACAGGCAGGCGGGCATTTACGGCTTGCCGCTGGGCACCACTGGCTCAGCCAGCGATACATATTACGAAGACCTGCTCGATCTGCGTGCCGGGACAACATATTATTCAGTTGTCGCGATGAATGCCGAAGGCAAGGATACCGCCAAGAGCGAGACACTGAAAATCAAGTTGATCGACGGAATTACCGCCAGCGAAGCTGTCGACCGCGGCCTGCTCAAGCCCGATGCCATTCCGCCGCTGGGCACCATCCTTCAGTTACCGCTGCACCCTGCCGGAACAGATTACCTTGGCCGTGATATGCTCGCCCGGCTGATGCAGGGCGCTCAGGTTTCATTGTTCATCGGGATCGTTGCACCGTTGCTCTACGTGCTGTTCGGAATCGGCTATGGCAGCATTGCAGGCTTTCTGGGCGGGCGGGTCGATCAGGTGATGATGCGCTTTGCCGATTTCGTGGTGGCTCTGCCGTTCCTGCTGTTCATGATCCTGTTCAAGATCGGCTTCGGAATTGGCCCAGGCGAAAGCGGCATTACCCCGCTGATTATTTCCATGACGATTCTGCTGTGGCCGGGCACGGCCCGACTGGTCCGCGGGCAAATCCTGCAAGTGCGCGAAGAAGCCTATGTCAATGCAGCGCAGTTGCTGGGTGCGCGAACTGGCTATCTGGTGTGGCGGCATATGATCCCCAATACGATGGGGGTCATTCTGGTAACTCTCACCTTTGCCATTCCGACGGCTATTTTTACCGAGGCATTCTTGTCCTTCATAGGCATGGGCGTTGCCCCGCCAACCGCATCATGGGGCAGCATGAGCAATGACGGGATCAAGAGCATGCTGGTGCACCCGCATGAACTATTTTTTCCCGCGCTGATGATCAGCATCACAGTGCTGGCGTTCAACCTGCTGGGTGACGGCTTGCGCGATGCGCTGGATGCAAAGATGAGGTCCCGCGAATGACCCAGAACGGTTCGGGCGAAACGCAGCCACCGCTGCTTGAAGTAAACGACCTCAAGGTCGAATTCGATACCTATGGCGGAACAGTGCAGGCCGTGCGCGGGGTCAGCTTCAGTATCGAGGGCGGCCAGACCTTGGCGATTGTCGGCGAATCGGGCTGCGGCAAATCAGTTACCGTGCAAACACTGATGGGGTTGGTCCCGATGCCGCCGGGCCGGCTCAAATCCGGCACGGCGACACTGCGCGGTGAAAATATTCTTGGTCAAACGCAAATCGGCGGAAAGGATTTTCGCGGCAGCGAGATCGGTATGATCTTTCAAGACCCGATGACATCACTCAACCCGACGATGACCATTGGCCGCCAGATTGCAGAGACACTGGAAGTCCACCGCGGCTGGAGCCGCAAGAAATCTCTCGCTCGGGCGGTTGAACTGCTCGAAATGGCGCGCATTCCGGAAGCGGCGCAGCGCGCCAAGCAATACCCGTTTGAATTTTCTGGCGGCATGCTGCAGCGAGCGATGATCGCGATGGCGATTGCATGCGAACCGGCGATCCTGATTGCAGACGAGCCGACCACTGCGCTCGATGTCACCATTCAGGCGCAAGTGCTCGATCTGATGCAGGATCTGCAGCGCGACCGGGGCACGGCGATTATCCTGATCACGCATGATCTGGGCGTGGTAGCTCGGATGGCAGACGAAGTTGCCGTCATGTATGCCGGGCAAATTGTCGAGCGTGGCAGCGTCGATGATATCTTCTACCGCCCCGCCCACCCCTATACTGTGGGTCTGCGCGCTGCGATGCCAAGCAATAATCCAGCCGCAGAGCACCGTTTGCTGCCCATCGAAGGCAGCCCGCCGGACCTGTTTTCTCCGCCGGTCGGCTGCGCTTATGCCGCCCGCTGTCCGCATGCAATGCGAGTCTGCAATACGCATGACCCGGCGCCCTTTGCGGTCGGCAAGGGTCATTTCGGAAAGTGTTGGCTGCACCATGAACGGGTGCCTGGCGGCGCGCAGCGGATCGTCTCTGCAATAGCAGGGGCAACAACCGGCGATGTGGTGCAGCCAGCATCGGCAAACCAGGGGGATGCGCGATGAATACTGGCAAACCACTGGTCATGGCCGATGGGTTGACCAAATATTTTCCACTGCCCAAGGGCAAGAAAGTGCATGCGGTCGATGGGGTCGATCTGACCATTTACGAACGCGAAATTGTCGGGTTGGTTGGCGAATCCGGTTCGGGCAAGACCACTTTCGGCAAGACCATAATTGGCCTGCTGCCCAAGAGCGGCGGCACGGTCAGTTACCGGGGTGAAACGCTGCCGCAGCGTTATAAACCGGCTGATTTCAGACGCCAGGCGCAGGTCATGCAAATGATCTTTCAGGACCCTTATTCCTCGCTCAATCCGCGCATGACAGTAGGCGAAATTGTCGGCGAAGGGCTGAAACTGCATGCGGGGCTGTCACGCAATGATACGCGCGACAAGGTTGCCGACTGGCTGACCAAGGTTGGGCTGGAGCCCGATTACATGTCGCGCTATCCGCACGAATTCTCCGGCGGCCAGCGACAGCGGATCGGGATCGCCCGGGCGCTGATCCTCGAGCCCGAATTCGTGGTTTGCGACGAGCCTATCTCCGCGCTCGACGTATCGGTTCAGGCGCAGGTGGTAAATTTGCTCGAAGAATTGCAAGGCTCGATGGGGCTAACCTTGCTGTTCATCGCGCACGATCTGTCGATGGTTCGCTACATCAGTGACCGGATGGCGGTAATGTATCTGGGCGCTCTGGCAGAAATCGGCCCGGCGAAGGACGTGTTCTTCAACCCGAAGCACCCTTACACCGAGATTCTGATCGCTTCCAACCCGGAGCCTGATCCGGAAACTGAGCGTCAGCGCCTGTCCACCACCATTGCCGGCGAAATTCCTTCTCCGGTGGATATTCCTGCAGGTTGCCGCTTTGCTGGCCGGTGTCCGCATGCGATGGAGCGGTGCCGAGTTGAAACACCGCAGCTTTTGCCACTGCCAGAAAACACTGATCGGCAGGTCGCCTGCCACCTGTTCGCTTGAGCCAAGGCCCCAAAAACAGCTTATTGTGCTTTGCAGCATTACATGAGAGTTTCGCTTCACATTTGAAGGGGGGCTTTCATGTCGAATCGATTCGCAGCACTTTCCTTGGGCATCGGTGCATTCGCCCTGCAGACCGCATCTCCAGCGCAGGCGCAAGCTATGGCGCAGATTACCCGGTCCGGCCCCGAAGCCTCCCCCATTTCAGCCAGCGTCACTATTCCGCCGGGTGCGACCATCGTCAACCTCAGTGGCGCGCTGGCCGCGCCGTCCAATTTGGACGCACCGGAAGGCAGTGTTGAGCGCTACGGCGATACAGAAACGCAGACCCGGTCAGTGCTTGCCCGGCTGCTGGCTGCGCTCGATACACAAGGCATGGGCGCAGCAGATGTGGTGATGATGCGCGTATATCTGGCAGCCCCTCCCGGGGCCGACCGGATGGATTTCGGCGGGATGATGAAAGCCTATATGGAAGCGTTCGGTACTGAAGATCAACCGAACAAACCAGCCCGGGTGACCGTGCAGGTCGCAGCTTTGGCAGCGCCGCAATTCCTTGTCGAAATCGAAGTCCAAGCCGCCAAGGTAATGGGCAAGTGACCTCGCGCCGGGCGTTTCTCCACGCGATGGGGCGGGCTGGCGGCTATAGCGCTGTCTTCCTGTCGATGAAGGCTCTGGGCCTGCTATCGATGCCGCAGGCCTTTGCCGGCGTACCCGAATTGCCGCCCGGATCGGGTAACGGCAAATCGATCGTCATTCTGGGCGCCGGGATCGCTGGTCTGACTGCCGGATATGAACTTATCAAGGCCGGATATAGCGTCACCGTCCTGGAAGCGCGGGACCGCGTCGGCGGCAGGGTCTGGTCCATTCGCTGCGGCACCAAAATATTGCAGCAGGGCCGCGCAGACCAGCTGTGCCAGTTTGATGACGGTCTTTACATGAATGCCGGTGCGGCGCGCCTGCCGACCGAACATCACGGCATCTTCCATTATGCCCGCGAATTTCACGTGCCGCTTGAAGTGATGGTGAACGTCAACCGCTCCGCCGCGGTCGATGCCAATGGCACGCTGGTTGCCCAGCGCCAGGCAGTCAACGACACGCGCGGCCATATCGCCGAATTACTGTCCAAGTCGCTCGATCGCGGTGCGCTCGATGGTGATTTATCTCTGGCTGACAAGGATATGCTACGCGCTTACCTCACCGATTGGGGGGCCCTGGGCGGCGACGGGAAATACACAGGGTCTGACCGGTCAGGCTATAGCGCCCTGCCCGGCGGTTATGAAAATCCGGGCAAGGTGCTTGATCCGCTAACGCTCGATCAGCTGATGACTCACGGTGAATGGGGCGAACCGGCACTGTTTGAAGAAACCTTTGACCAGCAGGCGCCGATGTTCCAGCCGGTCGGCGGAATGGACCGGATTGCATATGCGGTTTTCGGCCAGATCAAGGATCATGTTCGGCTAAACACCCCTGTCAAAGGTGTGCATACAACCGCGAGCGGAGTAACGGTTACGCTGATGAGCGGTAAACCGGTGATGGCCGATTATTGCCTGTGCACCTTGCCTGCCAATTATACCGCCAAGCTCGATAATAATTTCAGTATGGCCAAGAATGCCTCGCTCAGGGCGGCAAATTATGTCCCCTCAGCAAAAGTGGCATGGGAAGCACCCCGGTTCTGG
>JAHEAW010000026.1:3903-26225 GCA_024642545.1 Erythrobacteraceae bacterium | reverse complement strand
CCTCCCAGATGACCTGCGCCTTGGGCTCGTCCGTAGCGGCGATCCCGAACACGCGCTTGCCGGTAACCCGGTCAATTCGAACCATCCGGATGCCTGCAGGTGCAGCGAAAGGCTCATCGCTCCATCGGTCTTTGGTCGCCTGTACAAAGCGCTTGAACACCGGGGCGGCTGTGTTGCCGCCCTGCACATAGCCACCCAGATTACGCGGCTTGTCAAAGCCGATATAGGTCCCCGCAATAATTTCCGGGGTTCCGCCAACAAACCATGCATTGGTTGGGCCGCTAGTCGTCCCGGTTTTGCCGAATAGCGGCAGATTGAGATCGCGCAGGCGCACGGCGGTGCCGCGCTGGACAACCCCTTCTAGCATATAAACCGTCTGGAACGCTGTACGCGGATCGAGAACCTGCTTGCCTGCCGGCGCTAGGCGCGGCATCGGTTCGCCGTCCCATTCAGGCATATTGCATTCGCTGCATTTGCGCGTGTCAGCCCGCCAGATCACCTTGCCGTGGCGGTCCTGCACATAATCAATCAATGTGGGCGTGAATTGCCGCCCCTGATTGGCAAGCGCTGCATAGGCATTCACAATTCGCTCAACCGTGGTGTCGCCGGCCCCCAATGCGAAGGCCGGATAAGGCTGGTATTTGCCAATCCCCATGCGGTCGATAGTATTGATGACATTGGGCATGCCTGCATCCATCGCAATATGGACGGTCATCAAGTTGCGCGATTGTTCCAGCCCCCAGCGCATGGTGTGGACTCCGCCGCCGCCTTCATTGGCAAAGTTGCGGAAGCATTTTTCGCCCAGTTTTGCCCCCTGGTAATAGCAGAATGGCTGGTCTGGCACTTCGGTGGCTGGTGTCATCCCGGCGTCAAGCCCGGTCGCATAGACAAACGGTTTGATGGTCGAACCCGGCTGACGTTCCGCCTGTGTCGCGCGGTTGAAAGCCCCAAGGCGGCTGTCAAACCCGCCCTGCATCGCCAGAATGCGGCCAGTCTGGGGTTCTTCTGCCAGAAATCCGCCAGAGACTTCTGGCACGGTCTCAACCTTGAAGCCACTGCCCGACGGCGAAACCGCAATAACATCGCCAACCTTCAGCCGGTCTGCGAATCCACTCAGCGGTGCGGTCTTGCCATTGCTGAAACCAATACTCGCACCCGAACCGGCCCGGTCCGTTACCACTCCAATTCGCCAATCGCGATAGTTTATTCCAAGATAGGAACTTGCGAGTTGCCGGGTCAGGCTGCCATCAGATTTTTCTAACGTCGCGATCGGGCCGGACCAACCACGGTTACCCTGATAGGCCATCAGGCCTGCGCGGAGCGAATCGCGTGCTGCGCGCTGCAATTGTGGGTCGAGCGAAGTGCGAACCCATAAACCGCCGGCGTAGACGCTGTCCTTCCCGTCCTTGGCAGTCTCGCCAAACTTGTCGATCAGCTGACGACGGACTGCTTCGAGGAAATAGCCTGCATCAACAGTATCAGCATCAAGATTATGCGGCTCGACCAGACCGAGCGGTGCGGCTTGGGCCGCCCTTTCCTGCTCGCTGGTAATAAAGCCGTTCTTCTGCATCTGGCTGAGCACAAAATTGCGCCTTTTCAGCGCAAGGCCAGCATTCTTCGCGCGGCTATAGGTTTCTGGCGCCTTGGGCAAAATTGCGAGGAACGCAGATTCCGGCAGGTTCAGTTCCCCCACATCCTTGTCAAAATAAGCGCGGCTGGCCGCCTGAACGCCAAAACTGCGGCGGCCAAGTGGGATCTCATTAAGATAAAGCTCAAGAATCTGCTGCTTGGTCAGGACCCCTTCAATCCGGCGAGCGAGGATCATTTCCTTCAGCTTGCGAGTGATCGAATATTCATCTCCGACCAGAATGTTCTTGGCCACTTGTTGGGTGATGGTCGAACCGCCCTTGGCGCGTTCGCCTGTGCCGAACTTGGAGGCATAATCGATCACCGCCCCTGCAAGGCCCGTAAAATCGACCCCGCCATGCGTGAAGAAGGTCTTGTCTTCGGCGGCAAGATAAGCATTGATCAGTGTCTTGGGGAAATCTGCATATTGCAGCTGGACTCGCCGCTCCCGGGCATAGGAATGCACGATCTGGCCATCAATTCCGCGCACCATGGTCGGCAAGGGCGGCTCGTAATCGAGCAAAGTCCGCGCATCGGGCAGCCCTCGCGCCAGGAAGAACCAGATTGCCACCAACAGCAGAGCACCTCCCCCGATGGCCAAGGTTGCCCAGCGAAATAGACGTTTCTCTTGCCAGCCAGAGCGGAACCATTGCGCAACGCCTGTGGCATCGCGGCGAATTCGGTAACGGAAAAATTCTGAGGTAGTTTGTTCGGCCATGATCGAAGGCAGCCTCTAGCACGGGGATTCTGTCAGATGCCAGAACCATTCGGGCGGAAATGGAATTGTCGGCAAAATGACTGTCAGGTTCCGGACTGCCGCGCGAAATAAATCCGGATTGCGCGGGCCATTACTTTGGCGAACTTCGCGCGCCCTTCAGGGGATTCGAGCCGTGCTGAGTCATCTGCATTGTTGATGAACCCCGATTCGTAAAGCAACGAGGGAACATCGGGAGCACGCAACACTGCCAGCGCAGCAGATCTTTGCGCCTGTGGGTGAAATTTCAGAATGCCGTTTCCTTCGCGCAGGATCAAACTGGCAAATTCGTTCGAATCCTGCTGCACCCGGCGCTGCGACAATTCGACCAGAATATTGCTGATATTAGCGCTTTTGTTTGTCAGTTTGACCCCGTTTACACGGTCCGCGTCGTTTTCACGTGCTGCAAAGCGCGCCGCCGCCTGGCTGGAGGCAGCTTTCGACAAAGTATAAGTGCTGGCCCCGCTCGCGCCGTTTTCATCCTCTGTCGAATCGGCGTGGATCGACAGAAAAAGATCGGCATTGAGCCGTCGGGCAATTTCAAATCGTTCATCAAGGACCAGAAACCGGTCGTCGTCCCGGGTTAGTGCCACACGAATGCCGCCTTCCTTGACCAATTCATCGCGTAGCGCTTTGGCAAGGCCCAATACCAGGTCCTTTTCCTTGCGCCCGCCGACACCAGTGGCACCGGGATCTTTACCCCCATGCCCAGGGTCGATTACCACCAGCGGGCGGCTTTTGTCCTGCGGGCCATATACTTTCGGCAGGTTCACCTGCTCGCCTGGTTGCGGCAAGATCAGGCGCAGGACATAGCTGCGGCCAAGATACGGAACAGGCAGCGTCAGACCGAACACATACAGCCCGCCCACAAGCAGAACAGGCGCCAAAAAGATCATCCACAACTGGGTACGCAAAGACATCAGTCAGTCTGTTACGATGTCAAAGCGATAATGCGCAACACGCATCGCGCAATATGGTTGCTCAACGGTACTGGCAGTGCTAGCTGACGCCCACCGGAATTCCGTTTCCAGAAGCAGACTTGGCGCAACGGGCGCAAGGTTTGGCCAGGGACCGACCGGCACGGGCAGCGGGCACTTTGCCCAAGGCCAGACACAGGTTGATGCATAGATGAGAAGCCTTTCCGCCACGCAAACGACACAGCCTGTGCGCTGTCTCGCGATGCTGGCTGGTCAGGCGGCGCACGCAATGCGCATTCTTGATCTTGCAGACACATCACCCCGGCTTTGCGCGAATAAGCGCGCAGACCGGTTTCAGATCGCCGATTGTTCCAACAGGACGATTGGCCACCACACAAAAGCGCGCATTCCTCTGACTGGCCCGGATCATGGCACTATCCATGATCCTGACCCGCCCGGATGCGTCTGGAGACACAATAATGGCAACGCGCATGCTAATCGATGCGCGCCACTCGGAAGAAACCCGGGTGGCGGTCCTCAAGGGCAACCGAATTGAAGAATTCGACTTTGAATCTGCTGAACACAAGCAGATCAAAGGCAATATCTACCTCGCCAAGGTAACCAGGGTTGAACCATCGCTGCAGGCGGCTTTCGTCGACTTCGGCGGCAACCGGCATGGATTTCTCGCCTTTAGCGAAATTCATCCGGACTACTATCAAATCCCGAAGGAAGACCGCGAAGCCTTGCTTGCCGCAGAAGCGGAAGCAGCTGAAGAAGAAGCTGCGCTGCGCGCTGCCGAGGAAGAGGAAGGCAATCTTCCAGGCGAAGAATATGACGCGGACGATGAAACCGCTGAATCGCTGGTCGAAGATTTCGCTGAAGATGGCCTGGAAGAGATCGACACCTCCGAAAAGGATGATGTCGCCACGATCGAGGAAGGGCATCTCGACGGCTATGATGACGACGCAGATGAAGATAGCGACGACGAAATCGAAGCCGGTGAAGGCGACAACGGCGAAGGCGGAGAAAGCGACGGTCGCCGACGTGGACGCGGCCGCGGCAGACGTCAGGGCGGCGGCAACAAGAACCGTGCCAAGGCAGTAGACGAAGCACGCGCCAGGCGGATGGCGCTGCGCCGCCGCTACAAGATTCAGGACGTAATCCAACGCCGTCAGGTATTGCTGGTGCAAGTGGTCAAGGAAGAGCGCGGCAACAAGGGGGCAGCGCTGACCACATATCTCAGCCTGGCTGGTCGCTATACCGTACTGATGCCCAATTCGAGCCACGGCGGTGGCATTTCGCGGAAAATTTCCAGCTCGGGTGACCGCAAGCGGTTGAAAGCGGTAGTGTCTGACCTCAGCCTGCCGCGCAACATGGGCCTCATTGTCCGCACGGCCGGCCTGTCTCGTACCAAGCCTGAAATTAAACGCGACTTCGACTATCTGGCGCGCCTGTGGGATGAAATTCGTGAACGCACCCTCGGCTCCAGTGCTCCGGCGCTGATCCATTCGGACAGCGACCTGATCAAGCGCGCTATACGGGATATCTACAACCGCGATATCGAAGAGGTCGTGGTTGAGGGTGAGGAAGGCTACAAGGCCGCCAAGGAATTCATGAAGCTGCTGATGCCCAGCCACGCGCGCCGTGTGAAGGCCTATTCCGATCCGGTTCCGCTGTTCCAGCGTTATGGCGCAGAAGACCAACTGCGTGCCATGTATGACCCTGTAGTCCAGCTCAAATCGGGCGGCTATCTGGTCATCAACCCAACCGAAGCGCTGGTGTCGATCGACATCAACTCGGGCCGGTCGACCAAAGAACACGGGATCGAGGCGACCGCCACAGCCACCAACCTTGAAGCTGCTCGGGAAATTGCCCGTCAGTTGCGCCTGCGCGACATGGCTGGGCTGGTCGTGATCGATTTCATCGACATGGAATACAACAACAATGTCCGCAAGGTCGAACGCGCCATGAAGGACGCGCTCAAGAATGACCGTGCGCGGATCCAGGTTGGGCGTATTTCCAGCTTCGGCCTTATGGAAATGAGCCGCCAGCGCCTGCGCACCGGTGTGCTTGAAGCGACCACGCGTGATTGTCCGCATTGCGATGGCACCGGCCTGGTCCGAACGGCATCAAGCGCCGGGCTCAGCGCACTGCGTCTGATTGAAGATGAAGCCGCCAAGGGCCGCGGCACAATCATCACTCTGTCTGCCAGCACCGAAGCAGCGATCTATATGCTCAACGCCAAGCGCGCTGATCTGAGTGAAATCGAACACCGCTATGGTGTCTCGGTCGAAGTAGTCCCGGAAGGTGAGGATGAAGGCGCCAAGATGAGCGTTGCCAGCTCTGGCCCCCGGCCTGCCTCAGCGCCCAAATTCGACCCGATCATTGTCGAAGATGACGATGAAGACGAGGCCCAGGACGATTTTTCGGAGGACGAGGACGAGGACGAAGACCGCGAAACGCGCAGCGAAAGCCGCGATGACAGCAGTGATGGCGATAACAAGCGCCGACGCCGACGCCGCGGCGGACGAGGCCGCAAGCGTATCAGTGGCGAGGCTGGCGAGGTGTCCAGCAATGATCCGGATGACGCAGAAGTTGAACGCCCTGCTCACGGCAGCGCCAATGACGAAGACGGGGAGGAACGCCCGAAGAAGCGCCGCCGCCGTGGTGGCCGCCGCCGGCGTGGTCGCGGTCGCGGCGAAGGTGAAGCTCAAGAAGGCGAAACTGGCGAGCAAGGCGCAGATAACGCTGATCAAGCTGCTCCGGCAGAATTTATCGAAGGCTCAGCCGAACCCTCCGATGCGGCGGAACCAGCTGGCGAAGAAAAGCCCAAGCCGAAACGCCGCTCGCGTGCCAAAAAGACCCCTGAAGGTAAGCCAGAAATTGCCGCTGAGGTAGATACTCCCGCTGAAACAGATGTGCCTGCTGCGGAAAAGCCCAAGCGCGCCAGCCGTGCCCGCAAGAAGCCAGCAGAAGCAGCACCGGCAGAGTCTGGTGCTGGCGAGGCGGCAGACGCCGAAAAGCCTAAACGCCGCTCGCGCGCTAAGAAGGCTGAACCTGCTGCTGACGGGGCCGATACAGAGCCTGAAAAGACGCCGGGCCGCGCTGCACCAAAGACAGCCGCTAAATCGGCGGCCCCCTATGTCCAGGAGAGCGCAGCTGCAGGCAGCAATGATGGTCAACCCCGCCGCGGCGGATGGTGGCAACGCACGTTCGGCTGATCGCAAATCGACCAATAAGAAGGGCTCCCGATCCAAACCGGATCAGGAGTCTTTCTTTTGGAACACGGCGATGAGCGGCATGCAAGGCTGGAAAACGAAAGAGTCCATCCTCAAGCTGATCAGTATATGGCTGAACGGCAGGTCCAGAAGAACTTCTGCCACGCTGACATCGCCTTCAAACAAGGCAACTTCATTGTCGCCGAATACTTCCCGCACGATTTGCCTGGCGATAAGTGAGCGGGTTCGGCGGCCTCAACAGCTTTTCACTGCACGGCCCCATTCCATCCAGCCCGCCCAACGCGGGGTCTTGGGCGCATATTCTGCCCCCATCGGCTGCACTGCAAAGCCCGCATCAATGACCGCGCTGGTGATTGGACGAGTGAGATGGCAGCCGCCTGCAAAAGGTTTCCAGAACGGTTCGATCCGGCTTTGCCATTTGGCGACATGTGCATCGGGCGCACGGCCATGTTCGAGGAAAAGCAAAGTTCCACCCGGGCGCAGGATGCGGCGCATCTCCTTCAGTACCTGCTTTTCATCCTGCACAGAGCAAAGCGTGTAAGTACACACGACTGTATCAAAGCTTGCATCGCTGAACGGAATAGCCTCGCCTACCCCGTTACGAATATCAGCGCTCCAGCCCCTTTTTTCCGCTTCTGCATTGGCATAGTCGAGTAGTTTTTCGCCAGGATCAATCCCGGCGTAACTAGTGATAGCCCCGGCATTATAAAACTGTTGGTTGATTCCGCCGCCGCAGCCCAGTTCAAACACATCGCCCGTGGCGAGCGGGATCAACTGGCCGCGCAGTTTCATGATCGGCGGCGCACCGCAGCAAATCTTTATCATTCGCGGCACCCCGTGCCGATCCCACCAACTTGCCAGCCCCATAATTCACTCAACCTCTCAATTGCCCTCAAAATCGGGATTATGCGGTGCAATAGGAAGAAACGCCATATCGAATATGGCACATCAGCCAGCGGTGCACATTGCCCCATGTCGGTGGATGGATGCCTTGTTCAAATGGTCGCTGAGGAAATTGATGCTTCAGCGCAGTCGACTGGCGGAGATAAACCCGAAGCTTCGCCGCAGAACGGCTACAAGGATTTACGGCCGACTAGCTTGGAGGTTGAAAATATGGTGGGAATTTACCAGTCGGTATGAAGGCATCAAACGCCGGAGTAGGCCTACAACATGGCGAACGACAGGATTCCTATCGGCAAGATCGCCCCGAAAGCAGCAACTATCCCACGTATACCGGAAGCAGGAGTTGCATCCCGAAAGTCCGCAACTGCTTGCCGCACGCAATAGATTGCGGTCCAAAAGAGTAAGCTTATTGATAATCCTGTAAGCGCAATCATTGGAGCACGTCGCCTGGCACTTCTTTCGATGACAATGGAATGGTCAGCCGGCGTGCCGCTCGCTTCCTCAATTGCCTCGAAGGGGTCAGGCGAAGCGCCCTCAGCGCAGGAGTTACTCGGGGAGCCGCTGTCCAGCCCAGTCGAACACTGCGCCGCTGTCTCGCGGTTCCAGGCCATCCAGCACCGTCAGCAGGTTTTGCGCAGATTGCATCGGGCTGAATAATTTGCCTTCCGGCACGTTGCCCTGAAATGGCTTGCTCAGACCTGTGTCCACGGTGCCGGGGTGCAAACCTGCCACCACCGCATACTCGTGCGTGCGGGCGACTTCAATCGCGAAGTTTTTCAGCAGCATGTTAAGCGCGGCCTTGCTGGCACGGTAGGAATGCCAACCGCCCAGCCGGTTATCGCCAATCGAGCCGACCCTTGCCGACAAAGCAGCGAAAACGCTGCGGCCCTCACGTGGCAGCAGCGGCAGCATGTGCTTGGCTATCAAGGCCGGACCGATAGTGTTGATCGCTAGCATCTGAGCCATCGCGGCGCGGTCCAGTTTGCGATAGGCCCGCTCTGGTCCGGTGCCATCAGGCAGTATCAGAACGCCGCTGGCCACGATGACCAGGTCGGGCGGGTCGCTGCGCATGACCTGCGCAGCACCCGCAATGCTCGCTTCATCAAGCAGGTCGAAAGTAAACGGGGTTATCCCCGTTCCATTTGGCCCCTTGACCGAGCGTGAGCCCGCCCAGACGCGTTTGCCGCGCGCAGCCAACTGGTTACATAGCGCAGCCCCAATGCCCCCGGTGGCGCCAAAAATTGCTGCTGACGCGGCCTGTTCCTGTATAAGCTCAGCCATTGCGGTTAGACGCATGAGCCATCCGTTCCGTTCCCGCGTTGTGTTCCCGACCTTGCCTGCATCAAAGGCCCTTTCAAATGCAGCGATTGGGGCCACCTTGGAACCGGCTATTGCGGCGCAATGGATCTAAATGGCCCGGTGCCGCGTATTTACTACAAGCGCTGTCTTGCCCTTGCGGCACGAAGCGCTAGATAGGTTGCGAAAAGGAACAGGAAACAGCGGTTATGGCCACCTTCACCCTCCCCAAGAATTCGAAGATCACCGGCAAGGGGCGCGCCCACAGCGCGGACAGCGCGGCGCGGGTTCAGAAGTTCAAAATCTACCGCTATGACCCTGATAGCGGAGCAAACCCGCGTTACGATACGTTTGAAATCGACCTCGATGATTGCGGCCCAATGGTGCTCGATGCAATCATCAAGATCAAGAACGAGATCGACCCGACGTTGACCTTCCGCCGCAGCTGCCGTGAAGGAATTTGTGGTTCCTGCGCGATGAATTTGAATGGTAAGAATGGCCTCGCCTGCACCACCGCGATTGAAGATTTGAAGGGCGAGATTCGCATCACGCCGCTGCCGCATATGGAAGTGATCAAGGATCTGGTGCCAGATTTTACCCATTTTTACGCGCAATATGCCTCGATCCGTCCCTGGCTGCAGACTGTTACCCCGACACCCAGCGGCAAGGAACGGTTGCAGAGCCCCGAGCAGCGCGAACAACTGGACGGCTTGTACGAATGTATTCTGTGCGCTTGCTGTTCGACCAGTTGCCCATCCTATTGGTGGAATTCGGACAAGTTCCTTGGTCCGGCAATTTTGCTGCAGGCCTATCGCTGGCTGGCAGACAGCCGCGACGAGATGACCGGTGAGCGGCTGGATGATTTGGAAGATCCTTTCCGGCTCTATCGCTGCCACACGATCATGAACTGCGCCAATGTCTGCCCCAAGGGGTTGAGCCCTGCCAAGGCGATTGCCGAAACCAAGAAGATGATGGCAGAGCGGCACATCTGATGCGGCAGCGCTGATTGTGGCCGACCCGTTGCTGCAGCCGGATTCCGGCTTCTTCGATTATCACGAGGACCCGGAGAAGCCTGGCTGGTACACTTGGAATCTGACCGACAATACGCGTTTTAATGCCGTCGTGATGGGCAAATTGTGGACTCGCCGCGAAACCGACAAATGCCGCCTGCGGATGATCCCCGAACGCAAGCATACCAATTTGCAGGAAATGATCCACGGCGCGGTAACCTTGTCTTTGATCGACATTTCGCTGTTTGCCGGAATGCGCACGCTGGGCAGTGGCGATGCCGGAATGGCCGTAACGCTGGAGCTATCCACCCAGTTTGTGGGGGCGGGCAAGCCGGACTTGCCGCTTGATGCGGTGGTTGAGATCATCCGCGAGACCGGGCGTATGCTGTTCATGCGTGGCATTGTTGAACAGGAAGATCACCAGGTTGCGGCCTATTCAGGCATTGTCCGCAAAGCCACGAAGGCATGACGGGGCCGGCATGACTGCCGCTATGTCCCGATATGATCAGCTAGTCGAAGCAGGCGAGCTGAAGCCAGATCCGGAACAGCGCGAAGCAGCCCGGAAACTGGCGCGGCTGCGCGAAGAACTAGTGAACCAGTCTGCACCGAGCATTCTGGGCAAGTTGTTCGGCAAAACTGCTAAACCGCCGCGCGGGATCTATATGTGGGGCGGCGTCGGGCGCGGTAAATCAATGCTGATGGACCTGTTCCATGATGCACTGGCAATCACGGAAAAACGGCGAGTCCACTTTCATGCCTTCATGCTGGAAGTGCATGCGTTACTGCATCAAGAGCGCAAGAAGGAAAGCGGCGATCCCATTCCGCCAGTGGCTGCACAACTTGCCCAAGGGCTGCGCTGTCTCGCCTTTGATGAAATGGTGGTCAACAACAGTGCTGATGCGATGATCATGAGCCGCCTGTTTCGCGCGCTGATCGTCGATCAGGGGGTGACAATTGTCACAACTTCCAACCGGCCGCCGTCAGACCTTTACAAGGATGGCCTCAACCGCGAACATTTTCTGCCCTTCATCGAATTGATCGAAAACCGGCTCGACGTACTCGCGCTCAATGGGCCAGTCGATTACCGGATGGAGCGGCTGGGCGGGATCGACAGCTGGCACTCACCGCTTGGCGATGCTGCGACCGATCAAGTGCGAGAGGTGTTCTTTCGCCTCACGGACTATCGGCCCGAAGATGCCAATAATGTGCCGTCCGGATCGATTGAACTTGGCGGCGGGCGCAGCTTGTTTGTGCCCAAAAGCCTCAAGGGTTTGGGCGTGTTCAGCTTCAAACGGCTCTGTAGCGAAGCCCGCGGGGCGGCCGATTACCTTGCGCTTGCTCGCAGCTATCATACCGTCATCATTGTCGGCATACCGGTGATGGGACCAGATGACCGAAACGAAGCGGCCCGCTTTGTGACGCTGATCGACGCGCTTTATGAAAACAAGGTCAAGCTGTTCGTTACCGCTGCCACTCAGCCAGACCAGCTTTATCAGGCAGGCGATGGCAGTTTTGAATTTGAACGGACCGTCAGCCGGTTGATGGAAATGCAAAGCCAGGAATACATGGCACTGGGGCACGGTGGAGAGACTTGAAACCCGCCGCCCGGTTCCCAGATTACGGATAGTCCCGGCGGTAACACCCTGCCGATGTGGAAATACCGATGATTGATATCAGACCTTTTTCTTCGCTTGGCGCTGCTGACCATGGTTGGCTGGATGCGCGCCATCATTTCAGTTTTGCGTCCTACCATGATCCCAACCGCGTCAACTGGGGCCAGATTCGGGTCTGGAATGATGACACGATTGCGCCTCGGAGCGGCTTCCCACCGCATCCTCATAGCGACATGGAGATTGTTACCTTTGTCAGGACAGGCGCGATTACCCACAAGGATTCGCTCGGCAATATGGGGCGGACGGCCGCAGGCGATGTCCAAGTGATGAGCGCTGGTAGCGGCATAACCCATGCGGAATATAATGTGGAAGATGAAGCCACCACGCTGTTCCAGATCTGGATCATTCCCGACGAACGCGGCGAACCGCCATCATGGGGTCAGCGCGAATTTCCGCGCGGCACGCGGGCCGGAAAATGGGAAATTGTCGCCAGCGGCAATTCGGAATCCGATGGCGCTTTGCCCATCCGTGCCGATGCTGCAGTGCTGGCTGCCACGCTTTCAGCGGGCGAGACGGCAGTCTATCAGGCGGACCCGGCGCGGCATCAATATCTGGTTGCCCCAAAGGGCCGAATCCGGGTCAACGGACAGGAAGCGCAGCCCCGTGACGGGATTGCCATCACTGGTGAGGCGGCCATATCGGTCGAGGCACTTGACGATGCCGAACTGGTCATGGTCGACGCGCGCTAAGGTGAAACAGCGGCCCGCAGTTGGCGGGCAATCGATCGGGCGGTCAGGCGGTCAGGCCAAGCCGCACAACCGCTCGGTCGAGCATGAGTAGCTGCCACAATAGCCGCGCATGATCACTGCGCCCCGAAATATGTTCTTCCGCCAAGACCGACAGCCGTTTCGCATTGAACCACCCAGTCCGTGCGAGCGTGCTACTGGCCCCGATCGCGCGTGCTTCTGCTGCCAGCGGCCCGCGCAGCCACTGTGCTAGCGGTGTAACAAAGCCCTGCTTGGGCCGATAGAGAATATCACGCGGCAGATACCGTTCCATCGTATGCTTCACCAACCACTTGCCCTGCATCCCGCGAATGCGCTGGCGCTGCGGCAATCGGGCAGCAAATTCGATCAACCGGTGATCGAGCAGCGGTTCGCGTGCTTCGAGGCTGACGGCCATGCTGGTCCGGTCAACTTTGGTCAGAATGTCGCCGGGCAGCCAGAATTTGAGGTCAGCATATTGCGCACGGTCCAGCCCATTTCGGGCCGGTGCCTGCCGCATCGTGGCAATCAGCGGGTCTTCCGCGCGATATTCACCGCGCAAGCGAAGGAATGCGTCGGAATAGAGCCGCTCGCGCTGCTCTGGCGCTATTACAGCCAGCCCGCGCGCATAGCCCTCTTCTCCGCTTGCGGCGAGTGCCAGCAGCGTCGCTTTGGCGCGCAGCGGACGCGGCGCCCAGTCCGCCTTGGGCCACGCCCGCCCAAGTGCGCCGAATACCGGCACGCGCAGCGATGCGGGTAGCACTGCCCTCGCCGCTTCTTCGCGCGCATGAAACAGCTGACGGCGATAGCCTGCAAAGGCCTCGTCAGCCCCGTCGCCTGACAGTGCAACGGTGACATTCTCCCGCGCAAGCTCGCATACGCGAAGCGTCGGAAGCGCGGAGGCGTCGGCGAAGGGCTCGTCAAATATTTCCGCGATCCGATCAATCACCGAAAAATCATTCGGATCAACTATCCGGCTGCGGTGCTCTGAGCCAAAGCGGGTGGCCACGGCCTGCGCATAAGATGTTTCATCAAGCGCCGCGACATCGAAACCAATCGAACAGGTCCTCACCGGCTCGCGGCTCGTTTCTGCCATCAGTGCAACGACGCTGGAAGAATCGACCCCGCCTGACAGGAATGCGCCCAGCGGCACGTCGGATATCATTCGCGATGCAACGCCTGCGCGCATATGGTGGAGTAGCTCAGCGGACAAATCGGCAGTTGCACCCTTCGCCCGATCGGCAAAGCTGATGTCCCACCATTGCACCGACGAGGTTGGCAAATTGCCTTGCCGCAGCAACCGGTAATGGCCCGCGGGCAGCTTTTCGACACCCTTCAGGAAACTGCGATGATCGGGCACATAACCCCAGGCAAGATAATCCTCCAGCGCCAGAGGGTCCACTTCGCGGCGCAGCAGGGGGTGCGCCAGCAGGCCTTTAAGCTCTGACGCAAAGGCCAGGCTACCATCGCTGAGTGGAGCCATAAATAGCGGTTTCACGCCCAAACGGTCGCGCGCCAGAAACAGCTCGCGTCGCTCACGGTCATATAGCGCAAAGGCGAACATGCCATGCAAGCGGGTAAGACAATCTACCCCCCACTGCAGCCATGCTTGCAGGATGACTTCGGTGTCGCCGCCGGTTTTGAACTGCGCGCCCAGCCCTTCAAGTTCGCAGCGCAATTCCTGAAAATTATAGATTTCACCGTTAAAGACAATAACTGCGCGGCCACCAACCGAATGCATCGGCTGCGGCGATCCGGTAATATCGATGATCGACAGGCGGCGATGGCCCAGACCAACGCCAGGGGCGGTCCATATACCGGCCCCATCGGGACCGCGATGGGCGAGTACATCGCACATGCGCTCCACCCGCCTCGGATCGACCGGTTTTGGCGTTTCCGCATGAAAGATACCGGCAATCCCGCACATAGCGCCTGCCCTATCGCAGACCGGCAATATGGTCCATCCACTGGCCCTGGCTGCCAATCGCATGGCGAAACTGCGCAATCGCGGCGTTTGCAACGCGGGGGTCGGCTTTCTCAGGCTGCTCGACCGACAGAATCAACAGCATGGTTGGTTCGGCCTTCAACAGCAACCGGGCCCTCATGGTGGCCAGCTTCAGCCGCACTGCGCTGCCGGTGGTCAGTGCGCCGGTCCGGTACGTCGTTTCCGCCAACCTCCGGTCAAAACCGTGAGCAAGCAGATACTCGCTATGCGCGGCAGGTGTGGAATTGCCCGGCTCTAACCAACGCCATGGGGTATCAGGCGTCAATGCCCCCTCGCCAAAGGCGCTCGCTTCCCGTCCCTCGCCTTGCGCCGAATACAGCGCGTAGAACACATCTACCACTTGCCCGTCTGCAGTTCGATAACGTCCCAGCAATTTGTGTTTTGCGCCCTGTGCACGCGGCTGCCACGGGACCTTTGGCGTGTAATCGACCAATCGCCACCCAGCGACAGCCGGCAAGGAAATGGCGGCTGGCACTTGCGCGGCGATCCGATCTGCCGCTGAGGACCAGAGTGCAAATGCCAGCACCATCGCCATACCTGCAAGTGCCGCGATCATTCCAGGAATGCACAATGATGTCAGGCGGGCGAGAAAAGGTGAAGCCATAATCTTTGCAATGTCCGGGCCACAATCGTCCGGCGCGCGGTCGAACCAGCGCCAAGCGCCACCCAGCAGCGCTGCCACGACCAAGGCAAAGAATATCCAGCCATAAAAAATATGATCAAAGCCGCGCGCGAAATCGAGGCCCCGAAACTGTGCGATGTAGATCGTGCCCCAGGCGCGCACTCCATTGGCAAGGATTGGCAGGAGCACAGCCGCAGCCAGAAAGAGCACTCTGCGCCGCACCGTCAGGAAACAGGTCTGCGCGACGAGTACACCCAGCGCGATCATTGCAACCAGAAATTTCACGCCGGAACAGGCCTGCGCTACCTCGAACAGTCCTGCAGGCGTATCGATGAAAACCCCGTCGATCACCGCCGGGATCCCGCTCCAATGTGTGAGCACGATCACCAGATGGGCCGTAATCATTTGCAGCGCGGGAACAATCTCATCGCCAAAGGGTACGAGGAAAATCATAAAGCCGAGCGGGAACAGCAAAGCGGCGGTCACACGCGGGCCAAGCACCAGCAGTACTGACGCCTGAAGCACGCCCACCGCGCCAAGCTGGCTGGCTGAATTGACCCCCGAAATGGTGCCGAGCAGCCAGATCAACAGCGCCGCGAACAGCGCAATGAAGCCGGGCCACCACGCAGTTGGAATTAATTGCGCCAGCGCTGAACGGCGCACCCAGATCAGCCAAGCCAATATTACCGGCACAAAGAGGACATGGTTGTAAGTTGATACTTCCCACCATTTGCCAGCCATAGTCACCCAATCAGCGGCGGTCAGCAGTAGCAGTGCGCCCCACAGGAATGCCAGATGCGCGAGCGGCTTGCGCCATGATGCAGGAATGCGTTCGGTCAAGCTGCTCGCCGCCCCGGCGTTCAAAGCAGCCTCACGCGACATTGCGCTTGTCTTTGCAACTGCTCTTGCCAACAATTCGGGTGAGCGGCGCAAGCATGGCGTCCCAGCCTTGCTGCTTGACTACAAAGCGCCGCGCCATTGTCGCCATCCGCAGAGCCGACGGCCCATTATTCAGCAACTCCAACGCGCGCACTATCAGGCGCTCATCATCTGCCTCAACTGCAAAATGAGTACCGTCTTCTGCATCGATTCCAGTTGCAGCCTGCGGGGTCAGCAAGACCGGGCAGGCCATCGCCATCGCTTCCAGCACTTTATTTTGTACCCCACGCGCGATCTCAAGCGGCGCAATCACCAGATCGGCACCGGCCAAAAACGGCCTTACGTCAGGCACCTCGCCCCAGACGCGAACACCATTTATGCCATCCTGCGCCTTTAGCGAAGCAATTGGCGACCGGCCCACAATGTGGAATTGCGCAGCCGGATACTGTTTACGGATCGGTGGAAAAATTCGCGTGATCACGCGTTCAGCGGCGCTCACATTAGGCGCATAATCCATTTGCCCGGTAAACACGAGGTGGGGTCCCGGTTGAGTGATCATTTCAGGATGCGGCGCGCTGCCCTGCGGATCAAATGTTCGGGCATCAATACCATTCCGCAACACATCGATCTTGTGGTGCAAATGTGCAGGTGTCCGGCTGCGCAGCAACTGCGCTTCGGCCGCACTTACCAATAAGGTGTTATCCCCAAATTCCACCAGTCGCTGCTCTTCGGCGGCGAGCAAATGGCCTTCGCGTCGGTCAATCCAGCTACGCGGCCAGTGGCTGTTTGCGCCATAGGCATCGAACTTGGCGGAATCGACATCACACAAATCCACTACCACCCGGCCGGCAAAATCTTGCGGGACAAATTGCCCCATCTGTCCAGAGAATACGAATATCGTGTCGATTACCTGTCTTGCCAGCGTATCGCGCACCCAGTGCGCCATCTGGCGGCTGTCAAAGGCCGTCAGGCTGACCGGCCTGCCGCTGGCCAGCGCTTCCATACCGGAGCGCGCGATGCTCTTGCTGCGGCGAATCAGCAAATAGCTGGCTGCATGGTTTGCCAAGTCGTCACCATGCTGCAGATCATTTTGCGTATCACCAAAACAACCGACATGAACCGGTGCCAGCCGGGCCAATGCCTTAAGCAAATGGTGCGAGCGAATCTTGTCTCCTCGATCGGGCGGGAAAGGAACGCGGTGTGCAAGGAACAGAATATCGCCCATCAGGCGAGCCCAGTGGAGATCAAAGGCCCCAATAAATTGGCAACTGGGAGCGGCAACCGCTTCCACAGCGCAATCTTCGCCGAATAGGCATCACTTGACGGGTTGATATCGCGTTTTTGTGCACCCGGGGCCGTCCAACTGGCATATGCAAGCGGCTGCGGCTCAAAGCCCCAGTTCTTCTTGTAATTGAACGGGCCGCTACCCGTCTTTGAACGCCCGAAGTCGAAGCGCGAGCAGCCCCGCCTGCGCGCATGCAGCATCAATTCAAAATACATTACCTCATTGGCGCGCAGATGGCGCGCGGCACTGGTGCCGCCGCCCCAATAGGGCATCACTGCCCCGTTATGATAAATTGACAAAACGCTCGCGACTGGTTCTCCAGCATGTCGCACGGTCAGAATGTCCGCCTCGCTGCCAAAGGCATCCAGCATCGCCTCGAACAACCGGCGCGGGAATACCGGCGTGCCCAGATTATGAACGCTATGCGCATACACTGCATAATGGGCAGCGCGGTCTTCAGGGCTTGTCCCCACAGTAACTTCGCATTGGAGCGCCAGACCTTTACGGATTTCAGCGCGCTGCTTGCGCGGGACGGCGAGCAATTGCGCATCAACACTATCGGCCAGGCCAGCGACAAAGCCGCAATGACTGTCAGAGCAGATTTCCCATTCAGATGGCAACACTCCGCCGCGTAGTTCAATAACGGGGCAGGACCAACGAATGGCCACCCTTTGCGCCTCACGGCACAACCTCGTTGCAGTTCGGCCGCTGTGTGCAAGCACACCTCCGCCTACTGCAAAGCCGCTCGACACCAGCGCGCGGCCAAAGATTGGTGAGTGAACCAGTGTCAGCGGCAACCAGCCTGTTAACTGGCCGCACCTCTCAGCCACTAGCCCCATTGCTTGCTGCCCAGTTCCCTGTTCCACCGCGCGCAGCCATGTGGGCCGGTGGAACGGGCTGCCGCCCAGTTCGGCGACAAATCCCTCGATCCGTGCAGCTTCACCCGGATCGCGCAGGTCCGCCAGCGCGAGCTGCTCAGAGACCAAGGGAAACGGCGTGTTCATGCAGCAACATCTTCCTCCAACGCACACGCTGCCTCGCGCGCGATAGCTTCTGCCAAACCAGGGGCATGGATCGCTTGTCGATGCGCCAGCATGTCCATCCGGCCCCACGCAAAGTCATGCACCAGATCGCGCAGCTTTGGCGCCATCTTGGCCAGGTTGGTGTAGTGACGCAGCCGAGACTTTATCGGCGCACCGGGCACTCGCGGCTGATCGGGATCGATTTCCCACGGATGGAAATAGAACACCGCAGGCCGCTCATAAGTGCGGTTGACCTGGCGGATCGCCCAGCGCGAAAAGGCATAGGGCAACACGCGGAAAAACCCGCCCCCGCCTGCGGCCACACGCTTGCCGCCCAGAATGGCAGTCGTCACCGGAATTTCCACAAGGTCGGACCATGGCAGCGGCTTGAAGGCAAAGCGCGGTGCGTCGCGCCATCCGTAATGATCATGCGTGATGGGCGCGACGCTGGAGGAATAGGTATAACCTTGTTCGGCCAGTTCCATATAGGCCCAAGGAGTGCGCTGATCGATCGAGAAGCTCGGCGCTCGGTACCCAGAAATTTGCACCCCAGCAGCGTCTTCGAGAATTTTGCGGGCCTTCCCAATATCTGCGCGAAATTCGTGGCGCTCAAACGTGAACACGCGCGCATGGTCATAACCATGGCTGGCCAGTTCATGCCCTGCTGCGACAATTCTTCGTATCAGTGCGCCATTGCGTTTCGCGACCCAGCCCAAAGTAAAGAAGGTTGCCTTGACGTCAGCTTCATCGAACAGATCGAGGATCTGCGCGACATTATCTTCTACCCGCAGAGCAAGAGAGTCCCAGTCGCCGCGCCTGATCACATTTTCGAAGGCACCGACCTGGAACCAGTCTTCGACATCGACCGAAAGGCCGTTGATGATCGCAGGACTGCCAGTGCGCGAAGGGAGGGAAGGTGAATTCGCCATCAGGGCTTCAGTCAGGCCGCTTCGCGTGGCTTTTGCCCGCTTTCAATCCATTCGATCAGCATCGTCAGAACGTGGCGCACGGTGCGTTCCTGTTCCTCCATCCGCGCCTGTAGCGCTTCTACCCGCGCATCGCCGGCTCCTTCAGCCAGCTCCATCACGGCCTGCTGCAGCTCGGCAATCTGGGCATCGCGGATCGCCAGCATTTGATCCATATTGCGGCGGCGCTCGCTTGCCGCAGCGTTAGCGGCATGCTTGATCGGTCCCGGGCTGGGTGCTGGCTGCAATTTGGGCATGGGCCGCGGCGCTGCTTCGGGAAAGGCGTTGTCATTGGCCATTTCATCCAGCACCGAGGTCAGCATGGCATTGTCGATCCGCGTGCGCTGTTCAACGGCGCCCAGCAGCAGCAATCGGGTTACGACCTGATTGATCCGCCGCGGAATGCCGCCGGTTGCATCATACATCTCTGTGAAAACCCGCTGGTCGAAATCGGGGTTCCCGCTCCAACCAACGCATTCAAGGCGGTGCTTGATATAGGGCTCGATCTCGCCCGGCTCCATCGCTGCGAGATGATGCGCAGCGATCACGCGCTGGCGCAGTTGTTCCAAGTCCTCATGCCCGGCAAGTACGGCCTTGAACTCGGGCTGGCCCAGCAACAGCACTTGCAATAGCGGGTGCGCACCCAGCTGGAAGTTGGACAGCATGCGCAATTCTTCGAGCGCTTCGACTGAAAGGTTCTGCGATTCGTCAACAACCAGCAGGCACCGCCGCCCCTCGCGCGCTTCTGTATGCAGGAAGCTTTCAATGGCGCCCAGCGCAGAAGCCTTGTCGTGCCCTTCAATATCCATGCCAAAGCTTTGCGCCACAACATGGATCAATTCTTCACCGTCGAGATTGCTGGTCACGACCTGGCCCACGCTCAGGCGGTCCTTGTCGATCTTCTGCATCAGATGCGCGACCAGCGTACTTTTGCCCGCGCCCACCTCGCCGGTGATGACGATAAAGCCTTCACCCTGCGCCATGCCATAACCAAGATAGGATAGCGCTTTGCGATGTGTTGCGCTCTCGAAATAAAAGCTGGGATCCGGCGTTAACTGGAAAGGTCGTCCCGTCAGCCCATAAAAATCATCGAACATTTCGTCTGCTCCCAGCGTCAGAAGTCATAGCGCAGGCCCACCAAGGCCGATGCGGTGGTTAGATCCTCGGTCGCCCGCGTGCTGTCATAACGATCAAGCGCAATCGCCATGCGGGCCGAAAGGCCAGCGGTCAGTTGCTGGCGGTAAGCCGCCGATGCGCCCACTGCGAGAATGTCGCCAGAGGTACTGAATCCACTCTTGAGGTAATTGGCATATGCATTGGCGGTATATCCCGCATTCCGACCCAGATCGCCCGAGAGATAGAAACTGGCCCAGTAATTTTCGTCAACCACACCATTTGCAGCCGCTAGGAATGTTCCCGGTGCACCAATGAAAGTGCGGCGGTCATAGCCAAAGCCAACCCCGGCCCGGGTCCGGCCAACACTGGCGGAATAGCTAGCGGCAAGTCCGCGCGCCCTGAATGTGGAGGAGCGGATCGATCCCAACACGCCGGACAAGCAATTGCCGCCCTGCGCGCTTGCCACACAGCCGCCCAGATCACCGGTCAGTGCATTGCGGGTTGCCGTGAATTCGGTAGGCAAGTTACCCAGCGCGTCGGTCAGTTGGCTGCCGAAGCCCGAAATCGAATCATAGACCGCTACATTCACGCTGGTCCGGCTGGTCGGTGCCCATGCAAAGGTGCCGTAATAATTGGTCGAATCGTAACGGCGGCCGACGTGAGCTTCCAGCGAAGTTCGCGTGCTGGGGCGCCAGACCGCGCCTACATCCCAGATCAGACCGGTCACATCATAAGCAATCCTGCGCGGCGCGCTGGTATCGGTCACTATCCGGCCGTCACTGCCGATCACCGGGTTTCCTACCGCATCGAACAACGCATCCCGGCCCGAAATCTTGACGTCTTCATAGCCAATACCCCCCACCCCTGCGAGGCTGTAGGTGAGCGGCACGGTAACATCGGCGCGGACATGTACATCGCGCAGCCGTTGGTCGAAATTGGAGATATCTTCCTGGGTGATACCCCCACCTAGCCCCAGTCCGAAAGGCAAGGGCTCACCTGGACGTGTGGCAACATGGACGGCTGCAGTTTGAACCCAACTATCGGCAAAATAATCCACCGGGCTGCTGGTGGAAGAAATCGTCGCAATGGGCGCTTCCAGCCGCGAATAGCCCAAACGGTAATTGGCGTTGATCTGAACATCACCGGCGCTGGTATGAAGGTTTGGGCCTGCGTAAGCAGAATAGACCCGGCTTTCACTGCTGCTTGCGCGCAGCAAGCTTTGCGATGCAGTGCCCTGATCGTTCACCGTCGTGCGTGACGCAAGCGCGCCAGCTTCAAGTGTCAGCGCCTGCGGAACAATCGTAGCATAGCCCCGCGCAATGCCGCTGAGCGTGCCTGCATCGCGTGTTTTATTGCCATAGCCAAAGTTGCGCTCATAGCGCACCGAGAGCGATCCGCCATTGTTGCGGCCGGTTACCGATGCATCCACCCCTGCGGCTACCTGGGTGTAAGTGACCACATCATTGCCGGGCGATAATTCAGCCACGTCAAATTGGGCAATTTCGATATAGGGCGCGATCCTTACCATCCGCTCAGGGCTGGAAGCGCCATGCTGCGTGCGCTCGCTCTTCTTGCCGCGCGCTGGTATATCGCTGCTTTGCGCATGGCCAGCCGAAGGCAGGCACAAAACAGTCAGCGCAGATGCTATGAGGATGGCCTTATAGTCCACCGGCACTATCCCTCATATCCGTAATAAGTACCAAAGCTCCGCCCGCTGGGGCTGAAGCTGGTGGCGTTGAGAAGCAGCTTGATATCGGCGCACCCAGCCAGCAGATGCACCGCATCCTCCAGCGCGTTCTGACCCGAAACATCAGCGCGCGCGACCAGAACCACTTGGCCGACATGCTTAGCCAGTTCAGCGGCAGGCGATGCGGCCAATGCGGGTGGGCTATCGAAAATCAGAATACGCTTGGGCGCGCCCATCGTCAGCCGGTCGAGCACCTGCGCGGTGCGGGCGCTGCTCAGATATTCGCTGTCATGGGCAGTCTGGTTACCCGCGGGCAGAACCCACAGGCCCGCAATATCAGTACCAATCACCAGTTCTTCAGGCTTAAGCGCCGGATTGGCCAGACAATCCATAAAGCCCGGACCCTTGGGCAGCCCGAGAGTGGACAGGATTGACGGCTTGGCAAAATCGGCATCCACCAACAGCACTTCAGTATCGCGTTCAGCAGCCATGGCAATCGCCAGATTGGTAGCGCAAAAGGTCTTTCCCTCGCCCGGATGCGGCGAACAGATCAGCACCCGTCGCGAAAACGGTGTCCCGCTGCTGCGCACCGACGCAATGATCTGCCGTTTCACGATCC
>JAHEAW010000026.1:0-3893 GCA_024642545.1 Erythrobacteraceae bacterium | reverse complement strand
CGGGTTCAATCATGCCCTGATCGCGCAAATGCTCCCGGTCGACAGCAAAGCGCTGTCCGCCGAGGCTGACAGGATCAGTTTCCGGCTCAGGGGCATTGCCAAGATGAATTACGTCGGCTTGGATTGCCGCCGTTGTTGGCGAAGTTGCCTGCTCTACCGCAGAAGCAGGCAGAGGCGCTGGCGAAGGCGGCGGTGCAGGTGCCTCTTCATGTGCTGGCAGTTCGAACCGTTTGCCGCGCTTTACAGGTGCGTCAGCCAGTTTGTCAGGCACCGGCGAGGCCTTGAACGGGTCAAAGCCGAATGCACCGCGCGCCCGTTCAAGCAGCGATGCACTATCCTTCCTGGCCAGCTCCGATTCGCCGTCATCGTCTGGCAAGGGGATTTTGCTCTGGTTGGTCATATCTGTCCCCTCACGCCGCCAGGCTGCGCTGGATGAATTCGACCGCCAGCAAGATAATGGCGAGCCCGCCAAGGCTTGCCAGTCCGGCAGTAAACATCCGTAACTGCTTGCGCTGTAACCCGCGCGCGGCGTCGGTCAGCGAGGTTGAAATGGACCCGATCACCGGCAGGCCTAACGCTCGCGATAGCTTCTCGGTCGTGGCAAAGGTCGTGCGCAGCTGGCTGAAAGCGAAGGCTCCGCCAACCCCGGCACCAATGCCGAGGATCAGCACGCCAAGCAGCAGCAGTGGCCGGTTGGGTGAGGCCGGGATGCGCGGGATGGTCGGAGGGTCGATCACATCGAATTTGAACGAGCTGCGCTCGCTTTCCACCTGGCCGCGCAGGCGCATTTCCTCGCGGTCCTGCAGCAGCTTGTCATAATTTTTGCGCAGCACGTCGTAATCGCGGCTGATGCCATTGGCTTCCGCAGCGGCTGCCGGCTCGCTCGCCTGACTGGCTACCATCGCTGACAAGTCCGATTCCAGCGCGGCCTTGCGCGCAGTGAGAGACTGGACGTTGGCCTGTCGTTCGGCCTGGATCGAAACCATCGAGCTATAGGCCGGATTGGGGGTGCCGCCTGCATCAGGGCTCTCGCTTGCAGCTTGCTTGCGCAAAAGCTGAATCTGTTTCTTGAGCGCGATCACGTCAGGATGGCTGTCGGTCAGCCCTCGTGCCTGCGCCGCAGCCAGCTGCGCCTCTGCTTGCGCCAATGCACCGCGCGCACCGCCGCCCTGCCCCGGGGTAGTCAAAGTGCGCGGCGTACCGGCAAGCTGGCCATTCACCGCTGCCAGTGCGCTTTGAGCGGCAGCAAGGTCCGCGTCCACACCGCGCAAGTCCGACCGCATCGCTTCCAGCTTGGAAGACAATGCCGCGCTCCCGCCAATAAGGTCCGGATTCTTGGCTTCGAAAGCAAGCCGGCGCTGCTCGGCAGCTTCAAGTTCGCGTTTGCGCTGATCGAGCTGCTGATCAAGGAACACCAGCGTATCCGCTACATCGCCGCGGCTGCCCGCAATATTTTCTTCGCGGAAGATGTCGATCAGTTTTTGCACCACGGCCTGCGACAGCTTGGCATTTTCCGCATCAGGCAAGTCGCGCTGGCCCACGCGTGCGGTCAACTTGAACAGATTGTCTTCCTGGCTTTTGACACTGACATTCTTGCTCAGCGTGGCAATCGCATTTTCCATATCGCGCTTGCTGGAAATGCCCTCGTCAAGCTTGGTCGAACGGATTACCTTTTCCAGATTGACCGAACTGGCGAGCGTTTGGCGAACTCGCGCGATATTTTCCTCGCCATCACCGGCAATGCCGATTTGCTTTGACAAGACATCGTCAAGCTGGACGTAAATGCGCGCTTCGGATTCGTAGGAATTAGGGATGAGTGCGACCACCATCCAGCCAAGCAAACACACGCCCCAGGCAATGCCCAGCGCGAGCCAGCGGCGTTGCCACACCGCGTGGGCTGCTGCCCGAAATTCTTCGAAGACTTCGTTCATGCTGCCAGATGCGCCATCAGAACATGCTTTCCGGGATGATGATCACATCACCCGGCTGCAGCATCACATTGGCCTTTGTTTCGCCCTTTTTGAGCAAATCGCTCAGGCGCAAGGCATATTCCTTCTGATGACCAGACTGTTTGTCAAATCGAACCAGCTTGGCCCGGTTACCAGCGGCAAATTCGGACAGGCCGCCCACTGCAATCATCGCATCAAGCACCGTCATATTGGCGCGGTAAGGAATCGAAGCAGGCTTCTCGGTCGCGCCGACAATGCGGATTTGCTGGCTGAATGTGCCGGAAAACTTGTTGACGATTACCGAGACCAGCGGGTCCTCGACGTATTGCGACAGTTGCAGGCGGATATCCTGCGCCAGCATCGAGGGAGTCTTGCCCACTGCCGGCATGTCAGTGACGAGCGGCGTGGTGATCCGCCCATCAGGGCGAACCTGGATTTTTTCAGCGCTGAGTTCAGGGTTACGCCAGACATTGATGGTGAGTTCGTCGAGCGGGCCAATCACATATTCCTCGCCTGGGCCTTCCTGCATCGCCACAAAGGATGCGGGCGGTAACTGAGTGTCGCCATTGGTCGCACATCCGCTGAGCGCCAGCGAAAGCATGGCCAAGGCAGCCAGCAAACGGGGAAATCGGAAATCGGGCATTGATGCACATCCTAGCCGTGATGCAGATCAGGAACCGGGCGACAGGAGCGACCTGTCTTTCCCAACCTGCGGGTCAGGCAACCCCTATCCCAAAAAAGGGTGAATATACCGTTAGGATTGTTGCAAGCCGCTGGTTTTCCTCGGTCCAGTCCCAAAGCGGGACAGCGGCGAGGGAAAGATTAATGCAGCAAATCAGACCAGGATTTCGCGAGCTGGACCTTGCCCCAGAAACGCTGCTGGGGAAGCTGTGGCGCCATACGCTCCGGCACAAAAGACCGCGACCAGATCGCCCACATCAGCCCGCGGCAGGTGGCCCTGATCCGCCAGTCGGTCGAGCGGCGTACACAGGCAGCCAACGACATTGGCCTCTTCAGCAGGGTCCACGCCGTATTTTGTCGCGATTGCAACGGGGTAATTACGCCTCACGACCTGTCCGAAATTGCCCGAAGCCGCCAATTGGTGGTGCAGCCCGCCATCGGTCACCAGATAGGTCTGTCCGTGGCTTTGCTTGCGGTCGACAATGCGCGTCAAATAGACACCAGCCTCACCCACCAGATACCGGCCAAGTTCAATACATAATTGCGTGTCTGCAAGAGTTTGCGGTAGATGATTGAGACGATCTGTTAGCGCCAAACCGATTCCGATCAGATCAACCGGCCTATCCCCGTGGAAATAGGGAATGCCCAGACCGCCGCCCATATTAATCTTGGGCAATGGCGCGCCAATCTGCTGCGCAAGCAGATCCGCCAGCGCAAGCACATTGGCCTGCGCATCGATGATGGCTTCACTATCGAGCGATTGGCTGCCGGTAAAAATATGCAGCCCGCGCCACTCTGCGCCCGCAGCGATCAATTCCTTGGCGATGGCTGGGACCCTATCCTGATCGATCCCGAATGGCTTGGCGCCGCCGCCCATTTTCATGCCCGATCCGCGCAGCTCAAACTCAGGGTTTACGCGCAGCGCCAACCGGGGCGCAGTTCCCAGCACCTTGCCGATGGCAACGGCACGCCGCATTTCACCTGCGGATTCGACGTTGAGCGTAACCCCGGCAGCGATGGCGGCAGACAATTCCTCGTCGCGCTTGCCGGGTCCTGCAAAACTGATCAGTGCCGGATCGATTCCAGCCGCCAGCGCCAGCGCCAATTCTCCGCCCGACGCGATGTCGAACCCGTCTGCCAACCCGGCCATAAGCTTAAGAACCGGGGCAAAGGGATTAGCCTTGATCGCATAATTCACGCCGATCCGGCTCGGCAATGCCGCCCGCAATTCGCCCATTCGGGCTTCAAGCCGAGCGCGCGAAT
>JAHEAW010000114.1 GCA_024642545.1 Erythrobacteraceae bacterium | reverse complement strand
ATGTCAAGTATAATAACGCCTTGCCAATGGCGTTATTGATCGTCACAGTGCCGCAATGCGCCAGAAGGAACTCCGAATTGCCTTGATCTGTTATGGCGGGGTTAGCCTTGCGGTGTACATGCACGGGGTGACTAAGGAGGTGTGGAAACTTGCGCGCGCGAGCCGCAGTTTCAATGCCGGCGAAGATAGGACGAGCGGGGTTCAGGGCGTGTACCGCGACTTGCTTAGCCAGATCGAGCAGGATCACGGGCTGCGGCTGCGCGTCTTGCCTGATATTCTGAGCGGGGCCAGCGCGGGCGGCATTAATGCGGTGTTTTTGGCGCAGGCGCTCCATTCAGGGCAATCGCTCGAACCGCTCACCGAATTGTGGCTGGAGGAAGCCGATGTCGACCGGTTGCTCGATCCTGATGCACGGCCGCTGTGGAGGTTTGCCAAGTTCTGGGCGCAGCCGATTGCCTGGTGGCTGCTCAATCGCCCGGGTAACGCTGTTTCGGAGAGCGTGGCGGCAGAAACCCGGACCGAGGTGCGCAAGAAGGTCTCCCGCTTTGTCAGGGGCCGCTGGTTCGAGCCACCTTTTTCCGGCTCCGGCTTTTCGCGCCTGCTCAACGATGCATTTGAATCGATGCAAAAGGCAGGTTCTGACGGACCGTTGCTGCCCGCCGGGCACCCGATCGACCTGTATGTCACCACCACTGATTTTCGCGGTTATCAGGAGATGCTGCGGCTCAACAGCCCGCCAATGGTCGAGGAAAGCGAACACCGGATGCCGATCAGCTTTTCGGCGCAGACCCCAACGGCGGGTGGTTTTGATCTGGCCAATCGGCTTGAGCTGATATTTGCCGCGCGGGCCACGGCCAGTTTTCCGGGGGCGTTTCCACCGTTGAAATTGGGCGAGATCGATGGTCTGGCAAGCGAGCTGAATATGGAATGGCCGGGCAGGACCAGCTTTCTGGAACGGGTGATGCCGGTGCATCAGAGCCGTGGCAACAGCGATCATGTGACGCTGATCGATGGGTCAGTGCTTAACAATGCGCCGTTCGAAGGGGCGATTGCGGCGCTTCCGGGGCGGCCTGCGCAGCGCGAAGTTGACCGCCATTTCGTCTACATTGACCCGCGCCCGGACCGCTTCGGATCGGAACATGATGCGATGATCCGCCCGGTTGGCTTTTTCACGGCCATTTTCGGGTCGCTTTCAACCATTCCGCGCGAACAGCCGATCCGCGATAATCTTGAGGTGTTGGAAAACCGGTCGCGCGAGGCTGAGCGGCTCAGCCGGATCGTTGCCGCGCTTCGGCCCGAGGTCGAACGATCAGTGGAAAAGCTGTTCGGCCGGACCTTGTTCCTCGACAAGCCATCGCCCAAGCGGCTGAAAGCGTGGCGCAACAAGGCACAGCAGGCCGCCGCCGAGGGAGCGGGATATTCGTTCCATTCTTATGCGCAGGCAAAGTTTACCGGAATCCTCGAACACCTGGGCCAACTGGTGTTCGACGCAGCTCCGGAACTCGCGCTGATCGATTCCAAGCCGATTGTCGACCGGCTGCGCGACGCGCTGGCCGCTCGCGGGCTGGTGGGACTGGTTGATCCTTCGGGCGGAGCGAGCGAGGAAGCGATCGCCTTCTTCCGATCGCACGATCTGGGCTTTCGCGTTCGCAGATTGCGGCTGCTCGCCCGGCGGCTGGCGCGTGATTGGGAAGCCGATCCGGAAATTCCGGAACAGGCGCTGGAGGAAGCCCGCGACGAGATTTACCGGATTCTGGCGTTTTACTTCGCACGTGACAATGCTCAGCAACTTGGGCCGGAATTTCACCGCCAGGCCGGCAATGTGATTAACGACCCTGACGGTGTGCTCGATTTGCTGTCGAGCAGCCGCTTGCTGCCCGACGTGGATGACCGGGCAGAGGAAATGCTCGCTGCCGCGCTGGAGAAGATGCCGCGCAATTTGCGCCGCAGAATGCTGCTGACGTATCTTGGGTTCCCATATTATGACGTCGCAACCCTGCCGCTGCTGCGCAATGAAGGCTTTACCGAATTCAACCCGGTCAAGGTCGACCGGATCTCGCCCGATGATGCGCGCTCCATCCGGGAAGGCGGGACATCGGCGACCTTGCGCGGCACCGAATTTTATAATTTCGGGGCGTTTTTCAGCCGCGCTTACCGGGAGAATGACTATCTATGGGGCCGCTTGCACGGGGCGGAGCGGATGATCGACCTGATCTGCTCGACCAGCGAGCATGACATCTCCGATGCTGATTGCCGCCAATTCAAACGCCGCGCCTTCCTTGCGATCGTTGATGAAGAAGCAGAGCGTCTGCATCAAAGCGCTGATTTGCTGGCGCAGATCAGGCAGGAAATCGACGAGCGCCTTCCAGGTTGAGTGGGCTTAACCGCCGAAAGCGTCTTTCAATTTATCAAAGAAGCCGCGGCTTTCGGGGCATTCCTCACCGGTTTCGGTGTCGCGAAATTGCTGCAGAATATCCTTCTGCGCCTTGGTCAGTTTGGTGGGTGTCTCAACTGCGATTTCGACCACCAGATCGCCGCGCCCGCGCCCTTGTAGCACGGGCATGCCCGCACCGCGTTGGCGCAGTTGCTTGCCCGACTGGATGCCAGCGGGGATATCAATCGTATTGGTTTCACCATCGAGATCAGGAATATCGACCGAGCCGCCCAAGGCTGCTGTCGTGAAGCTTATCGGAACCCGCGTGAGCAAAGTCGTGCCTTCGCGCTGGAAGACTGCATGGGGGCGAATATGAATGAAAATATACAGGTCACCCGGCGGCGCGCCGCGCGGGCCAGCTTCTCCCTTGCCAGACAGGCGAATGCGTGTTCCCGTATCGACGCCAGGCGGGATTTCGACATCCAGGGATTGCGGGCGGTCAACCCGCCCTTCCCCTCGGCAACTGCGGCACGGGCTTTCGATCACTTCACCGCGCCCATGGCAATTAGGGCACGGGCGTTCCACTACGAAGAAGCCTTGCTTGGCCCGAACCTTGCCGTGTCCGTGACACAGATTGCAGCTGCGTGCACCCGTCCCAGCGGTTGAGCCTGACCCGCTGCAATCATCGCAGGACTGGGACACTTCGATTTCAATGGCGCGCGTCTGGCCATGAAACGCATCTTCCAGACTGACTTCGAGGTCATAGCGCAAATCGGCACCGCGGCGGGGCTGCTGACGGCCTCCGCCAAAGGCGCTTCCGAAGATCGTTTCGAAAATATCCCCAATATCGCCAAAATCCTGCGGCCCACCGCGGCCGCCGCCGCCATTCATGCCCTGTTCGAAAGCTTCGTGGCCATAGCGGTCATAAGCAGCGCGCTTCTGGGGGTCTTTCAGGCAATCATAGGCCTGGCTTATCGCCTTGAATTTGGCTTCAGAATCCTTGCATCCGGGATTGCGATCCGGGTGGCATTGCATCGCGAGCTTGCGATAGGACGTTTTGATCGTCTTATCATCCGCATCACGGGTCACTTCGAGAAGTTCGTAATAATCCATCGGGCTTAGAGCAGCTGACCAATCATCAAAACCGCGGCACCACCGACACTCTTTAGAGCATCGATGGCGCGCATGGTTTCAACGGGCCGATCAGTCCTTCTTGTCTTCGTCTACTTCAGAAAATTCGGCATCGACGACATCATCATCAGTGGGCGTTTCGCCACCTTCAGCTGGTTCGGACGCCGCCTTGGCCTGTTCCTGCTCATAGATTGACTGCCCCATCTTCATGGCCATTTCGGTCAGAGCCTGCGCCTTGGCGGTAATCGCATCGGCGTCATCACTTTCCAGCGCAGTCTTGGTGTCCGCAATGGCGGCCTCGACATCAGCCTTGAGCGATGCGTCGATCTTGTCGCCATGCTCTTCCAACTGCTTTTCGGTTGCATGCACCAGGCTTTCGGCCTGATTGCGCGCTTCGGCGCTTTCGCGGCGCTTCTTGTCCTCTTCCGCGAACTTTTCAGCATCCTGAACCATCTGATCGATGTCGGCATCGGTCAACCCGCCCGAAGCCTGAATGCGGATTTGCTGTTCCTTGCCGGTGCCCTTGTCTTTGGCGCTGACGTTCACGATGCCGTTGGCGTCGATATCAAAAGTGACCTCGATCTGCGGCACGCCGCGAGGCGCTGAGGGTATACCGACCAGATCAAACTGGCCAAGCAGCTTGTTATCGGCCGCCATTTCCCGCTCGCCCTGGAACACGCGGATCGTCACGGCCTGCTGATTGTCCTCGGCAGTCGAATAGGTTTGTGTCTTCTTAGTCGGGATGGTGGTGTTGCGGTCGATCATGCGGGTAAAAACACCGCCCAGCGTTTCAATGCCGAGTGAAAGCGGCGTCACGTCGAGCAGCAGCACGTCCTTGACATCGCCTTGCAAAACACCAGCCTGGATGGCTGCGCCCATGGCGACAACTTCGTCCGGATTGACGCCCGTGTGCGGATCCTTGCCGAAGAATTCCTTCACGATCTCGCGTACGCGTGGCATCCGGGTCATCCCGCCGACCAGGATCACTTCGTCGATCCCGCCTTTGTCAACGCCGGCATCCGCCAGCGCCTTCTTGCACGGCTCCAGCGTCCGCTTGATCAGATCGCCCACCATCTTTTCCAACTGCGAGCGGCTGATCGTTTCGACCAGATGGAGCGGAGTGGACGAGCCACCTTCCATCCGGGCAGTGATGAACGGCAGGTTCACTTCGGTGGTCTGCGCGCTCGACAGTTCGATCTTGGCCTTTTCGGCAGCTTCCTTCAGGCGTTGAAGAGCGAGCTTGTCGGTCTTCAGATCCATTGATTCCTTCTTTTTGAAGGCATCGGCCAGATATTCAACAATCGCATTGTCGAAGTCTTCGCCGCCAAGGAAAGTGTCACCGTTGGTCGATTTCACTTCAAAGACGCCGTCGCCGATTTCAAGGACAGACACATCGAAGGTGCCGCCGCCAAGGTCATACACTGCGATGGTTTTGCCATCGTCCTTGTCCATCCCATAAGCCAGCGCTGCGGCAGTCGGCTCGTTGATGATGCGCAGGACTTCAAGGCCGGCGATCTGGCCGGCATCCTTGGTCGCCTGACGCTGCGCATCGTTGAAATAAGCGGGAACGGTAATAACCGCCTGCGTCACGGTTTCGCCAAGATAGCTCTCCGCGGTTTCCTTCATCTTTTGCAGGATGAAAGCAGAAACTTGCGAAGGCGAATATTTTTCGCCCGAGGCTTCGACCCAGGCGTCGCCATTCTTGCCCTTGATGATCTGGTAGGGAACCAGGTCCATATCTTTCTTGGTCGTCGGATCATCGAACCGGCGGCCGATCAGGCGTTTGATGGCAAACAGCGTATTGTCCGGGTTGGTCACTGCCTGGCGCTTTGCCGGCTGACCGATCAGACGTTCGCTATCCTTGGTGAAGGCTACGATCGAAGGTGTGGTGCGTGCACCTTCAGAATTTTCAATGACCTTGGGCTTGCCGCCGTCCATTACAGCAACGCAGGAATTGGTGGTGCCGAGGTCGATACCGATTACTTTGGCCATGGTTTCCCCATTCAGTTAATTTTTGGACGCTGCCAGTATGGTTCCCGGAATTGGCGGACCAACTCGGCAGCTCGAATACGCAACTCTTGTGAGCGCGATATAGGAGCGGTTTTTGTTGGCACAAGGGACCAGCTTGGCTAGTCCACACTGGAAAATTACAAGGAGAGAAGTCGATGGGTAAATCCGTATTTGCTGGTTTTGCGCTAGGAATCGCCGCGCTGAGCCTGACCGCCTGCGGGAGTGGGGCCGATCAAACAGCTGCTACAGCACCTGATGGAATTCCCGGTCTGGAAGTGTCCAATGCCCGAATGGTGCTGGCCCCGGTCGCCGGGAATCCGGCGGTGGTATATCTCGACCTTGTCTATAATGGCGATCGCGGGCTCGCGCTCAGCCATGCCTCGGTCGAAGGCGCAAAAAGAACGGTCATTCACGACATGGGCAATGTAAATGGCAAGATGCAGATGATGGAAGCGCTGCCTATCGTCCTCAAAAAGGGTGAAAAGATCAGCTTTGCACCGGGCGGAAAGCACATCATGGCGATGGATGTATCACCCGATCTCAAGCCCGGCGGTACTACCGAAGTGACGCTGATCGTCTCTGGCGGTGACAAGCAAAGCTTCCCGGCTGAAATCCGCGCCGCGGGCGATCCGCGCTGAGCAGCACGGCGACTGGCAATCAGGCCGCTTCCTGCCCGGCAGGCGGGGAGCGTGCGCTCACATCGGGCGAAACCCAGCTCGCCAAATCCATTTTCGGCAACGCTATCGTCTATCCAGCTGTCACTATATTTCGTAAGAAGTGGTTCCCGTTGCAACCCCGCAATGTGACGATGGCACCGCGCGGGCATATTCACTTCCATCCAGCCAGCCGCGCCTATTGCGATGATTTTTCGCAGGCTCCGCTGATCCAGCAAGGCCATTTCGTCCACGAGATGACGCATGTCTGGCAAACCCAGACGCTGGGCAAATGGTATCTGCTGCTCCACCGTCATCCGTGGTGCCGTTATGATTACAGCCTCAAACCCGGGTGGCCGCTGGCGCGTTATGGCATCGAGCAGCAAGCCGAAATTATTCACCACGCCTTTCTGCTCAGGAATGGGATGAAGTTGAGCGGTGTGACAGACGGGTCGGCCTATGACCTGCTGGTCAATTTTCCCGAGGCGGGCTGACCGGGATTGTAGGGTCTGTGCAAGACTTATCCACCGTACAGGCTTGAGCGATCCAGTTGCAAATGTTACCAAACCACT
>JAHEAW010000113.1 GCA_024642545.1 Erythrobacteraceae bacterium | reverse complement strand
AAAATCGCCGAGATTTTCAGGCGTGACCACCACGCTGGTGACCTTTTTCTCCAAAATCTGGCGCAGGCTTTTGCGCGCCAGCCGCGCAATTTCCCGCTCCAGCGTGCGGACCCCTGCTTCCCGCGTGTAATAACGGATCAGATCGCGCAAACCTTCCTCGGTCAGCTCGAACTCGCCCTCCTTCAGCCCATGTGCCTCAATCTGCTTGGCGATCAGATGGCGTTGGGCAATCTCCACCTTCTCATCTTCGGTATAGCCTTCCAGCCGGATGATCTCCATCCGGTCGAGCAGCGCCTGCGGCAAATTGAGGCTGTTTGCGGTGGTGACGAACATGATGTCCGACAGATCAAGATCAAGCTCCAGATAATGGTCCTGGAACTTCGCATTCTGCTCCGGATCGAGCACTTCGAGCAGCGCCGATGCCGGATCTCCGCGAAAATCCTGCCCCAGCTTGTCGATTTCATCGAGCAGGAACAGCGGGTTGGATGTGCCGGTCTTCTTCAGGTTGGTCACGATCTTGCCCGGCAGCGAGCCGATATAGGTCCGCCGATGGCCACGGATTTCGGCCTCATCCCGGACGCCGCCCAGTGACTGGCGCACGAATTCGCGGCCGGTTGCGCGGGCGATGCTCTTGCCGAGCGAGGTTTTGCCGACACCTGGCGGGCCAACCAGGCACAGGATCGGCCCTTTCAGCTTGTTGGTTCGCGCCTGCACCGCCAGATATTCGACGATCCGGTCCTTGACCTTTTCCAACGCGTAATGATCCTCGTCGAGGATCGCCTGCGCCTGTGCGATATCCTTCTTGATCTTGCTCTTCTTGCCCCAAGGCAAACCCAGCAACACGTCGAGGTAATTGCGCAGCACCGTTGCCTCGGCGCTCATCGGCTGCATGTTCTTGAGCTTCTTCAGCTCGCCCTGCGCCTTGGTCTTGGCTTCCTTGGACAGTTTGAGCGTGTCGATCTTGTTCTGAAGTTCGGCCATCTCATCGCCGTCTTCGCCTTCGCCGCCCAGCTCATTCTGGATCGCCTTCAATTGCTCGTTGAGGTAGTATTCGCGCTGGGTCTTTTCCATCTGGCGCTTCACCCGGCCGCGAATCTTGCGCTCCACTTGCAGCACCGACAGTTCGCCTTCCATGAAGGACATGACCATTTCCAACCGCTTGCGTGGATTAGGTTCAGTCAGCAGTGCCTGCTTGTCAGCCACTTTGGTGTTGATCGACGCTGCAATCGCATCGGCCAGCACTCCGGCATCATCGATCTCGCCCAGATCATCGCCCGCGCCCTCGCCCAGCTTCTTGTTGAGCTTGGCATATTCACCAAACTGTTCAACTACGCTGCGCATCATCGCAGTGATTTCACTACCAGTTTCGGTTTCCGGCTCGTCAAGCTGAACCTCGGCCACCACAAAATCACCTTCGGCGCGCAGCAGATCGAGTTGCGCGCGCGATGCACCTTCCACCAGCACGCGCACCGTGCCGTCGGGCAGTTTCAACAGCTGCAGCACCTGCGCCACCACACCAACATCATACAGGTCATCGCGTTCAGGATCATCGCAGCCGGGATCAAGCTGGGCCAGAAGGAAGATGTCTTTCGACCCTTCCATCGCGGCTTCAAGCGCTGCCACCGATTTGTCACGGCCAACGAACAGCGGCACAACCATGCCGGGGAATACGACAATGTCGCGCAGGGGAAGGAGGGGGTATGTCTGGTTCATGGGCAGAATATGGGAAGCTGCGCGCAAGGCTGCAATGCCCATCCGGCGCGAAGCTGTGCACAGCCCGGTTTCACGGTGGCAATTCCAACAATATGGAACACATGGAACACTGTCCTGAACACAAAATGTTGCCTTATGAGTCGGTACAGACAGTCCTGCAGCGAAGCGGGCTGTTCGGCGCTGTGCGGGGGTGCGACGGGCACATGGCGATGCGTGCGGCATGGAAGGGAGTGTGCCACAGCAGTGGCAGTGTAGGACAGTTTTTGCTGCACCCAAATGCCAGTATCCAAACGCCAGCACCTTGGCGGCGGATTCCGCCGAACCATCAAAACCTTCAATAGATAAAGGGAATCAAACGCTTGGCAGATTGGGCGTAGGCGGAATATTCGGGGTAAGTCTGGGTGAGAAACTGTTCTTCCAGGGCCATCCGCAAAAGCATGCCCAGGCTCACAGCAGCAGCCAACGCCATCGGCAGCGCGCCTGGTGCCTCAACTTGCCCAGCCCAGACAAAGTAGATGATCGAGGCATAAATGGGATGCCGCCAGATCCGGTAAGGGCCGGTCGTCACAAGCCCGCCTTCGGACGTGCTGGCAGCCGCATGGAAGCTGCGCAAGCCGAATGTCATCCGCGCCCAGATCATCAGCAACCCTGCAGCCACTTGAACTGCGAGCAAAGCAATATTCCTTGCAAACAGATGATCGATCAAGACCAAGCCAACCAGCGCTGTCGCTGCGATCACAAATCCGCTTAGAGAAATAACATTCTTCAACATGACATTTCTCCTGCGCTGGCTGTTACTGGCCCCAAAACATCCCCAGCATCAAAACGCCGGCCACCCTTGTGAAGGGACATTCAGGCTTAGGAAAAAGGGCGAACTTGCCCCTGCCAAATGCCTGTCTGAATAAGAATGCTAGTCCCGGAAGCTGGAATCGATCCGGTCGAGCTTACGCAGCAAGGCGGGCCAGGCAAGCCCATTGGCAATCATGCCCATACCTTCCGGCTTGGTCTGGGCCTTGACCTTATCAGGCGTACCTTGCGGCGGCGTATTGAGATTTTCCATCCCGGCGCTGAGCATCTTGACCTGGGCATCACAGGCACGCTCAAGAAAATAGAGGCGCAGGAAGCATTCGGCCACAGTCTTGCCAATCGTCAGAGTGCCGTGGTTACGCAGGATCATCACATGGCGATCCCCCATATCTTCGATCAGCCGTTCACGCTCTTCCAGATCGGTCGCGATGCCTTCATAATTATGGTACGCAATATCCGATCCGGCGATCATCGCGGTCTGGGTATGCGGCAGCAGCCCTTCGCTCATCGCGCTAACGGCCTGCCCTGACGGGGTGTGCAGATGCATCACCGCATGGGCATCTTCGCAGTTCATATGCAGCGCGGAATGGATGGTAAAACCGGCTGGGTTGACCGGATGGGACGTTTGCAGAACGGGCTGCCCGTCCACATCGATCTTGACAAGGCTGGAGGCAGTAATTTCCTCGAACATCATGTCATAGGGATTGATCAGGAAGTGGTGCTCTGGCCCCGGAACGCGAGCGGACAGATGGGTGAAAATCAGATCATCCCAGCCATATAACGCCACAAGCCGGTAAGCGGCGGCCAGATCCACCCGCACTGCCCATTCTTCATCGCTGACCTGCGCGCGGATATCCGCGTCTGATCCAACCGCGTTATCGTTCATCAGCGTTGCCATATCTCTCTCCTTTGGCCGCGCTATACCGCCAAATGGCGGCATGCACTAGCCCATGCCGGGCAGATTGAATCCCGGAGGTAAACCCATGCCTCCCTGCATTTCCTTCATCTGCTCGCTGGAAACCCGATCAGCCTTGTCGCGCGCATCGTTGAAGGCGGCGGTAATCAGGTCCTCAAGCATCTGCTTTTCTGCTGGAACCATCAGGCTGTCATCGATCTGGACCCCCAGCATCCGGCCCTTGGCGGTGCAGCGAACCTTGACGATGCCGCCGCCAGCTGTGCCTTCAACCTCAATTCCATCCAGCTTCACCTGCATGTCATTCATTTGCGATTGAATGGTTTCAGCGGCCTTTTGCGCGGCCTTGATCATCTCTTCCATCGATTGCATCACTGTGTCCTTAAGCGTTGCGGCTCCACGGAACCGTCTTGTGATTATGGCTGGGTGCAGACTCGTCCTGCGGCAGGATTTCGGCACCGGGAAAAGCCTCTAGCGCCGCCTTGATCAGCGGATCACTACGAATTTGTGCTTCCTCAGCGCGGCTGGCTGCTTCGGCCTGTTCAACCAAGGTAGGGGTTGCCGCACCTTCTGCAAGCGGCGCTTCGATCTGCTGCACATCCCACGTGACCTGAGTGACATCGGCCAATGCGCGGCGCATATCGCTCGCCAGATCATCAGCAAAACCGGGCACGCGCTGGAAGGTGAGCTGGCCTGCCGCAAGCGTGATGACGCGGACTTGCATCTGCATCCGGTTGGCCAGTAACATATGCCCTGCGCGGCCCGAATGCGCGATCTGCTCAACCAGCTGCGCCCAGTCGAGCTTTGCCGCCGGAGCAGTGCCAGCCGCGCCAGCGGGCGCTGGGGACGGCGCGGCAAGTGCCGCCTGCCCCAGTTCTTCCAACTTCTTGGCAAGCTTGCCCGGATCGGGCAGGTCAGCGGCATGCAGCGCGCGCAGCAACGCCATTTGCGCCGAAACCAGCGGGTCCGGCGCGCCGCGCACTTCGTCATGCCCCTTGAGGAGCAATTGCCACAAGCGGTGGAGCTGGCCGATGCTGAGCCGCCCGGTCCATTCCTGCAGCGCATCACGCTCTTCGCTGGTGGGTGCCTCCGGTGCGCCGCCGCCAACCTTGGCCACGGTGATCCGGTGGACCAGATCCATCAGCCCGCGTATCAGCGCCAGCGGCTCAACCCCCAGCGCGTGCTGATCGTCAATCCCGGCCAGCAGCACCTTGGCATCCCCATCCAGCAGATGGCCCAGCAAGCGCCGCTGTGCACCCTTGTCAGCAAGGCCAAGCATATCGCGCACCCGCGCAGCGGTGACTTTGGCATCATGTTCCAGATCAGCATGCGCAATCGCCTGATCGAGGATCGAGAGCCCATCGCGAACCGACCCTTCGGCAGCAGCGGCAATCATATGAATGGCTTCGGCCTCGGCCTCGATCCCTTCAAGCCCGCAGATTTTCGCAAAATGCGCTTCCAGCTCGCCCGCCTGAATCCGGCGAAGGTCAAATCGCTGGGTGCGGCTGAGCACGGTGACCGGCAATTTGTCGACCTCAGTCGTCGCAAAAAGAAACTTCACATGTGCGGGTGGTTCCTCAAGTGTCTTGAGCAAGGCATTGAAGGCATTACGCGACAACATGTGAACTTCATCGATGATATAAATCTTGTAGCGCGCCGAAACCGCTGCATAGCGGACCGCTTCGATAATCTCGCGGACATCATCGACCCCGGTATGGCTGGCCGCATCCATTTCAATCACGTCAATGTGGCGGCCTTCGGCGATGGCAATGCAGGGCTCGCACTTGCCGCACGGGTCGATTGTGGGTCCGCCCTGCCCGTCCGGCCCGATGCAATTGAGCGCCTTGGCGATCAGTCGCGCGGTGGAGGTTTTGCCGACCCCGCGCACCCCGGTCATCAGGAAGGCATGCGCCAGCCGGTCCCGCTCGATCGCATTGGCGAGCGTGCGGACCATCGGTTCCTGCCCGATCAGTTCGGAAAATGTCTGCGGCCGGTATTTGCGCGCCAATACGCGGTAAGGCTGATTGTCGGCCGCAGCGTTTGGTGGCTGAACGGCAGGCTTTGCCGCAGGCGCAGGTATTGGCGCAGGTACAGGTGCGGGTACAGGATCACCAAACATGGCGGACTGGCCCGCTGCCTCAAGCTCGGCAGCCGAAGGCGCAGGATCGGGTGCATCCTCTTCCCACGGAACCGAATCCGAATTTTCCGGTGAATCATCCATTCCTGCCTAGGTAGGCAAGAGCGAAGCAAATGTCATGCGCGCGAAGCAGGTGATGCGGGGAAATAAAGGAGCCGGGCGACCCGCCGCAAATCGTTGTGGCTGCTTCCTTCCGGACCTGACCAGGTTGGCGAACGCAAACGTCCACCCGACTCCCGGGCGGGCATATGGCGACCAATGTGCCGATTTGCAAGTTCTGTGACTAGTGGCCCGGCCTAGCGGAAGTTGTCCGCATATGCCTGGATCTTGAGCGTCCTGGCGGGCGTGAGATGGACCCGCGCAGCGATGCCGTATTTCTCGGCATAGGCCTTGGCCGCGTCCATGTCCGGGAAGGTCAGATGCACCTGCGCCTGCGTGTCGCCGCTGCCGGTCCAGCCCATCAACGGATCAGGGCGCCGCGCTTCGGATTGCTCGAATTCGAGCACCCATTCCTCGGTCCGGGCCTTGCCCGATTGCATCGCGCTTTGCGGGCGTTGGTAAATTCGTGCTGCCATGAGTGCCCCGATAGGTCAGTCGGGCGCGCGTGAAAAGGCGTTTTTGGTCTTGAGGCTGGGCTTTTCAGTCCACGGTGCGTCCGGCCAGCGATGCTTGGGATAGCGGCCCTTCATGTCCTTCACCACGTCCCGCCAGCTGCCACGCCAGAAACCGGGCAAATCGCGGGTCGACTGAATCGGGCGACCTGCGGGGCTGGTGAGCTTGAGCAGCAGGGGCGTGCGACCGACCAAGGGATGCGTATCGAGTCCGAACAGCGCTTGCACTCGCACCTCGACACTAGGCGCATCGTCGCCCGCATAATCGATTTTGTGGGTGCTGCCCGCAGGGCAGGTGAATTCGCGCGGGGCGAGCCGGTCGAGCGCCTGGCGGCTATCCCAGTCGAGCCGGTTCAGAAGCGCCTCGGCGATTCTTCCTGGTGCAATATCCAGATCGCGGCGGCCAGCAAGCAAGGGTGCCAGCCAGAGGTCTGATGTGTCGTGAAGAGATTCCAGCGATAGGGCACCTATTCCGGCGTGTTGCGCCCGCGCCAACATTGACGCAGGCACCAGCGCGGAGAGATCAGCCCGCGCCTTATCCAGCAGCAACGCGGCGACAGCGGCGGCGTCTGGCCGCGGATCGGGGCCGGTGGCAAGCGTGATGGCGCCCATGCGCCGCTCCAGCCGTGCTTCGACCCGGCTTTCGGCAACGTTCCAGT
>JAHEAW010000025.1 GCA_024642545.1 Erythrobacteraceae bacterium | reverse complement strand
ACGGCCTGGTCGGTTATGCAGATGCCTTGCGCGCAGAAATGTCAGCCCGGGGCATCAAAGTTCATGTCGTGGCACCAGGCTCAGTCGCCACCGATGTTTCACGCAATGCGCTCAATGCCGTTGGCGCGCCGCGCGGGGTAAGCGACCGCGCAATCGACAATGGCATTCCGGCCGATGAGGCAGCAACAGAAATCATCGCCGCGATTGCAGCTGGCGAACGCGAGATCATCATCGCGCGCGGCATGGAATTGGCGATGGGGGCGATGCGCAAGACCCAGGATGAACTCTTGGACCAGATCGCCGGGATGGTTGCCGCAGGTTATATCGAGAAGATGGAAGCACAGGGGTAAAGCGATGGACCAGATACGTGTTACCTTGCCCAATGGGGTCGAACTGGACGTGGCCGATAGCGGCCCCAAAGACGCGCCAGCGCTGATCTTCCTGCATGGCTTTCCCGAATCGCACCGCACATGGCGGCACCAGATTGCGCATTTTTCAGACCGTTACCGCTGCATTGCACCCGATCAGCGCGGTTATCGCGGATCATCCGCCCCGCAAGATGTCACGAGCTATACGCCTGACAAATTGATCGGCGATGTTTTTCTGATGGCCGATGCTTTGGGCGTGAACGACTTTACCATCGTGGGCCACGATTGGGGCGGCGCGATTGCCTGGGGCGTGGCGCTGGGCGGGCAGATGAATGGCCGTGTGACTCGCGCAGTTGTCGCCAATGCCCCGCATCCGGCAATCTTCCAGCGGCTGCTTTATTGCGATCCGGCGCAGCGCGAAGCCAGTCAGTATATCTGCGCTTTCCGCGATCCGGCGAATGATGCACTGGTGCGCGAACACGGCTTGCCCGCCTTGCTGATGAAGGCGCTCAACTGGGCGCGGTCACCGCAGATGGAGCAGGCAGAACGCGACGCCCTGTTTCAGGACTGGTCCAATCCTGACACTGCCATGGCGATGCTCAACTGGTATCGCGGCAGCCCGATGGTGGTTCCAAAGATGGACGCGCCATTCGAACTGCCTGCGGGCTATCAGCCGCCCGCCCTGCCCAATCTGACCATCCCGACCTTGGTGATCTGGGCGCTGGATGACCTTGCCTTGCCCCCATCAAATCTGGTCGGGTTGGATCAGATCATCGACAATCTGACACTGGTTCAGGTGCCGGACTGCGGCCATTTCGTGCCGTGGGAAGCGCCAGCTAAATTCAACGCTGCGCTGGAAGACTTTCTCAACCAGACTGGCGGCTAGATCGCCAGCCACTCGATAAAGGCACCGTGCGCGTGGGCCACGGCCAGCTTGCGTGGCTTCTCGCCGCCAGGCCAGTGGCGCACGGTAAGTTCGTGCACGTGGGTCGCCCTGTTTGCTTCAACCGACACCCATGCCAGAGAACGCTCCGGCGTGGCACGTTCGCATGCTGCTGCCATAGCCGCTGTAACCCGCTCCTGCTGATCTTCCGGCACATATTGCCATACGATTGAGTGCATCAGCATCCGTGTTGTACCAGCCGCCTGCGGCTCTGCCAGACAGCGTTCCGCGAACTCAGCTGCATTCATCTTCACCAGATCGGGCCTACGCTCGCTTGCCGCGCGAATGGCCGCATTCAGACGTTCAAAACGAATGCCGTGTTCGGGCCAGATATAGGCTTTCAGCCGCAGCGCCTGCGCCGGGTCAGTCAGATCGACCGGGGCGACGTCGCAGCCGCGCAATGCGGCAATTTCTATCGGATGATCGGGCGGCGGCGGTCCGCGCCATTCGGGCTTGAACGACATCGCTGGCACAGCAGGGCCGACCTGCACCCCTCCCAGATCGTAGCCATAGCGCTCCAGCATCAAATTGATCCCCGCGCTCGATCCAATCTCAAGACATTCGAAGCGAGGCGGCAGGCCGAGATCAGCCAGCCACAGCATCGCCGCGATGAAATTGCTCGATCTGCCCGCTTCATTGGTCTGCGGTGGGCCATCAAGCCACGGCAGCAATTCGGCCTCGCGCCGCAGTATTACATCGCGCAATATGCCTTCATCATTGCTGCCCATTCCGCGATATATCGCATCGAGCTGCGGCTCTCCGCCCTGAAGGTGCAGCGCGTGGATGCCGCCTGTCACCCGCAGCGGCAGCGCATCGGCGAGCGGTGCGCCATGCCAACTGCGCACCCTTTCCAGCAGGGCGTTGCTGGTATCGCTGGCCAGCACATCGGCAATCCCTTGTACGATGCGGGCGGTGACAGTGGCATTGTTGGCAGTGCAATAAAGCACCTGATTGGCAAAGGCTGCCATGACCGCGCCGTCACCTTTTTCGTTAAGTCCAATAACCCGTGCTGGTTGCTGCTGATCCACGCCAATACCCTTTCTGCCTTGCGCCGCCCTATGCCGCGCCCTATCTGGCGCGCCATGTCTGACGCTGATATCACGCCGCTGACCTTTGCTATCCCCAAGGGCCGCATCCTCGATGAAGCGCTGCCGGTGATGGCGCGTGCCGGGGTCGTGCCGGAAGATGGCTTTCACGACAAGGCCAACCGTTCGCTTAGCTTTGCGACCACCCGTGCGGATATGCGCCTGATCCGCGTGCGCGCTTTCGATGTCGCGACATTCGTGGCTCACGGCGCAGCCCAGATCGGCATTGTCGGATCAGATGTGATTGAAGAATTCGACTACGCAGACCTTTATGCCCCGGTCGATCTCGACATCGGCCATTGCCGCTTGTCAGTGGCGGAACCTGCAGGTGGCGGCGCGAGCATCGACGGAGCGAGCCATGTCCGTGTGGCGACCAAATATCCCGGCATTACCCGCCGCCATTTTGAAGCGCGCGGCATTCAGGCCGAATGCGTCAAACTGAACGGCGCGATGGAACTGGCACCCAGTCTTGGCTTGTCTGGCCGGATTGTCGATCTGGTCTCCACTGGCACGACGATCAAACAGAACGGTCTGGTGGAAACCGCCGTGATCATGGAAATTTCTGCCCGGCTGATCGTCAATCGTGCTGCTTTGAAGACCGATCCACGCGTCGGCGAACTGGTTGAGACTTTTCGCGCCAATGCGCAGCTTCGGCAGGCCGCCGCATGAAAATGCTCAAGGCCAATGACCCAGGCTTCGAAACGGCCTTCCGCAAGATTGTGAACGATCGGCGCGAAGAAGACAGCAATGTCACTAAGGGCGTTGCCGCTATCCTGAGCGAAGTGCGGGGCCGCGGCGATGACGCGCTGGTTGAATATACCGCGCGCTTCGACAACCACAATCTGGGCATTGACGAGGATTGGCGGGTTCCCGCCGCGCAATGTGCCGCCGCCTATGATGCGCTGGAACCTGCGCTGCGCGATGCGCTGAACCTCGCCGCAGACCGCATTCGTGCTTACCACACGGCACAATTACCAGAAGATCGCGACTATACAGACGCGGCTGGCGTGCGGCTTGGCGCTCGCTGGAATCCGGTCGACGCAGCAGGGCTGTATGTGCCGGGCGGGCGGGCTGCCTACCCCTCTTCGCTGCTGATGAATGCGCTTCCGGCCAAGGTCGCCGGCGTGAAACGGCTGGTCGTCATGACGCCGGCCCCTAAGGGCGTCACCAACCCGCTGGTGCTGGCTGCCGCGCATCTCGTCGGTGTGGACGAAGTATGGCGCATTGGCGGTGCGCAGGCCGTTGCGGCACTCGCTTATGGCACCAAGCGGATCGCCCCTGTCGATGTCATTACCGGCCCCGGGAATGCCTGGGTGGCAGAAGCCAAACGCCAGCTATTTGGCGTAGTCGGTATCGACATGGTCGCCGGGCCCTCGGAAATTCTGGTCATTGCCGACAAGAAGAACAATCCCGACTGGATCGCCGCCGATCTGCTGAGCCAGGCAGAGCATGACCCCAACGCCCAGTCGATCCTGATTACCGATGATGAGAAATTCGCCTGGCAAGTGGAAGACCGGGTCGATGTGCAATGCTCTATGCTGGCAACGCGCAAGGTCGCGAAGGCCAGTTGGGATGCGCATGGCGTGATGATCATTGTCGAGCGGCTGGAAGACGCTGTGCCTCTGGCCAACCGGCTTGCAGCTGAACATATCGAACTGGCGGTTGACGATCCCGAAGCCCTGTTTGCCGGCATCCGCCACGCGGGCAGCGTCTTTCTGGGCCGCCATACCCCCGAGGCTGTGGGCGATTATATCGCCGGGCCCAACCATGTGCTGCCAACCGGGCGGCGGGCGCGCTTTGCCAGCGGGTTGTCGGTGCTCGATTTCATGAAGCGCACCAGCTTCATCTGTGCCAGCGAAGTCGCGCTGGCAGCAATTGGCCCCGCCGGAATTGCGCTAGCCAAGGCCGAGGGCCTGCCCGCCCATGCCCAATCCATCGAAATGAGACTCAAATGACCGGATCTGCCGCTACTGCGCCTCGTTCGCAGGCCCGCTCTGCCGCGCGCCTTGCTGCCGTTCAGGCGCTCTATCAAAAGCAGATGGAGCAGACCGCGCTTACCCGCCTGCTCGATGAATTCCACCAGCATCGGCTGGGCCAGCAGATCGAGGATGATCACTACGCCGAAGCGGAAGTTGATTTCTTTGATGACATCGTCAGCGGCGTTGATGCGCGGCTGGAAGAAATAGACACGCTGATCGAAGGCAAGCTCGCATCGGGCTGGACCACGACCCGGCTCGACAAGACGATGCTGCAAATTCTGCGTTGCGGCAGCTATGAACTGCTCGCCCGCGCCGATATCACCAAGCGCACCGTAATCAGCGAATATATCGACGTGGCTCATGCCTTCTTTGACGAAAAGGAAGCGAAATTCGTCAATGGCGTGCTCGACGCGGTGGCCAAGACCGTTCGCACCTAAACAATTTTTCACGTGCCTATCTGCGGCGGCTTTGTCACGATGATCGCATGAGCGGCGAATTTCAATTTATTGATGCTTTGCGCGGCCTGGCTACCCACCCGGCAGCACGCGGATTGCTGGATGATGCTGCGGTGCTGCAAGTGGGCCCTGAAACTCTGGTGCTTACCCAGGACAGCATGGTCGAAGGCGTGCATTACCTCGCCAATCAGGACATGGCTGATGTTGCTTGGAAACTGGTAGCAGCCAACCTGTCCGATCTTGCTGCCAAGGGCGCAGCGCCGCTCGGCATTCTATACGCGCATACGCTGGGCCTAGGGGATGACCGGCTGATTCACGGGCTGACTGAAGTTCTATCCGCTTTTGATGTGCCGCTGCTGGGCGGCGATACTGTGTCTGGCGGCCCGCCGCGCTGCCTCAGCGTGACTGCGATAGGCAGAGCGACGTGCACACCTGTCCCGTCGCGCAGCGGCGCGCAGGTGGGTAACGCTGTCTATCTCACCGGACCGGTCGGCGGTTCGATGATGGGCTTTCTGGCCTTGCGGGACCGCAGCGACGCGGACAGCTCAGCCTATCGCCGTCCGCAGCCACTGCTTGGCCAAGGCATGGCATTGGCCCCGCTGGTCAGCGCAATGATGGATGTCTCTGATGGGTTGCTGCTCGATGCAAGCCGGATTGCATCTGCCAGCGGCGTAACCATCGCCCTTGAAAGCGCTGCTGTACCCATCTCTGCGCCGGAAAATATGCGTGATCGCGCCATGCGCTGGGGGGATGATTATCAATTGCTGTTTACCGGCCCACCGCGCACCGCATGGCCAATTCCGGTCAACCAGATCGGCCGCGTCCTGCCGTGCGGAAAAGCGCCGCTGATGCTTGACGGCAGGCCGCCCGATGACAGCCAGCCGCTTGGTTATGAACACGATCACTCGGATTAGCATCGATTTAGCGCAAAAGATGCCCGATTGGACAAGCGTTTGGGGTTGCACGGCCCAATCGCTTCCTTATAGCAGCAACACCGTTTTACCGGACCCGCCCAAGCGGGCCAATCTTCAAAAAACCCAAAGGGGGGGACGCAAGTGAACCTTGTTCTTATTTCCATCGGGCTGGGACTGATCGCCGTGATTTACGGCTTCGTCACCAGCCGACAGGTGCTCAGCGCCAGTGCCGGCTCTGAAAAAATGCAGGAAATCGCGGCAGCAATCCAGGAAGGCGCGCAGGCCTATCTCAAACGGCAGTACACCACCATCGGTGTCGTCGGTGTCGTGGTTGCCATTCTGGTCGCGCTGTTCCTCGGCCCGATCAGTGCAACCGGCTTTGTGGTTGGCGCCATCCTATCGGGTGTGGCTGGCTTTATCGGCATGAACATTTCGGTCCGGTCGAACGTGCGCACCGCACAGGCAGCGAGCGAAGGATTACAACAGGGCCTGACCCTCGCCTTCCGCGCCGGGGCCATCACCGGCATGCTGGTGGCTGGCCTTGCGTTGCTTGCCATCGCCGTGTTCTTCTACGTCCTGACCGTCCCAATGGGTATGGCGGCCAATGACCGCGCGGTCATTGAAGCACTGACCGCACTTGCCTTTGGCGCCTCGCTGATCTCGATCTTCGCACGTCTGGGCGGCGGTATCTTCACCAAGGCCGCTGATGTTGGCGCTGACCTGGTCGGCAAGGTCGAAGCTGGCATCCCCGAGGATGATCCACGCAATCCAGCCGTGATCGCGGACAATGTCGGGGACAATGTTGGTGACTGCGCCGGTATGGCAGCCGACTTGTTTGAAACCTATGTCGTCACTGTCGGTGCCACCATGGTCCTCAGCGCGCTGCTGCTCAAGGGTGCAGGCGACCTGCTCCCCAACGTGATGGCTCTGCCGCTGCTGATCGGCGGTGTCTGTATCGTCACCTCGATCATCGGTACTTATTTCGTCCGTCTCGGCGGTTCGAAGAATGTCATGGGCGCGATGTACAAGGGCTTTCTGGTCTCGGCGGTCCTCGCCGTACCGGCGATCTACTTCGCAACCAACATTGCGCTCGGCAGCATGGCGACCGAGTTTACCGTCAACACCACCACCTTCAGCGGAATGGACCTGTTCTACTGCTCCGTCCTGGGCCTGGTCATCACTGGCCTGATCATCTGGATTACCGAGTATTACACGGGCACCAATTTCCGTCCGGTTCGCTCCATCGCCAAGGCGTCGGAAACGGGACACGGCACTAACGTGATCCAGGGTCTGGCAATCAGCATGGAATCAACCGCACTGCCAACCTTGGTTATCGTGGCCGGTATCATCATCGCTCACCAGCTCGCCGGGCTGATGGGCATCGCCTATGCGGCAACCGCCATGTTGGCGCTCGCCGGTATGGTTGTGGCGCTGGACGCTTATGGTCCGGTAACCGACAATGCTGGCGGTATTGCCGAAATGGCCGGGCTTGATGACAGCGTGCGGGAAAAGACCGACTTGCTCGATGCGGTTGGCAATACCACCAAGGCCGTGACTAAGGGCTATGCCATCGGTTCGGCTGGTCTGGCCGCACTGGTGCTGTTCGCTGCATACACCACTGACCTCAAGGAGTTCTTCCCGTCGCTGACAGTAGATTTCAGCCTTGAGAACCCTTATGTCATCGTCGGCCTGCTGCTGGGGGCCCTGCTGCCCTATCTGTTCGGTTCGATGGGCATGACTGCCGTGGGCCGCGCCGCAGGTGATGTGGTCAAGGATGTGCGTGACCAGTTTGCAGCCGATCCGGGGATCATGGCCGGAACCAGCAAGCCGAATTACGCACGCACAGTCGACCTTGTCACCAAGGCCGCAATCAAGGAGATGATCATCCCCTCGATGCTGCCGGTGCTGGCGCCGATCGTGGTCTATTTCGTGATCAGCGCGATTGCGGGGACTGCTAATGGCTTTGCCGCCCTTGGTGCCTTGCTGCTAGGCGTAATCGTTGGCGGGCTGTTCGTGGCTTTGTCCATGACCGCTGGCGGCGGCGCATGGGACAATGCCAAGAAGTACATCGAAGATGGCAATCACGGCGGCAAGGGCTCTGAAGCCCACAAGGCCGCAGTGACCGGTGACACAGTTGGTGACCCTTACAAGGATACCGCCGGTCCGGCTGTCAACCCGATGATCAAGATCACCAACATCGTTGCTCTACTGCTGCTCGCAGCGCTCGCAGGCGGCATGTGATCACCTGATATACAGGTCGTAACGATCAACGGGGGCGCGGATTCGAACAGAATCCGCGCCCCTCTTGCTGGGCCAGCCGCCGAGACGTTAATTTCTTGTCAGTATCACCCTGATAAACCGCTGGCTGCGGCGCATATTGCCGCGGTTTGCAGGGGTTAACAGGTGGCCAGCCTGCCGCTTGAGCGGGACCATCATCGCACAGCGCACCAGTCTGCCGGCCCGGCCGCCTGCGCGGACGGTCTGCTTCTGGCCGCATGGCAGGATTTTGCCAGCAGCGCCGCGATTAACGAATGGGACACGCTGGCCCGGACGGTGAGCGAGCCCAATCCGTTTTACGAAAGCTGGTCGCTGCTGCCCGCGCTCGTCAATCTCGACCGCGACCGGAACGTGCGGCTGATGCTGTTTTGGCAGGGAGGAAAACTTCTCGGCCTGATGCCGGTTGCGCGCGCACCACGCTATTATGGCTATCTGTTGCCGCATTGGTGCAACTGGACCCATTGCAACAGCTTTTGCGGCTCGCCACTAGTCGCCGCAGGCTCAGAACAAGCGTTCTGGGAGGCCGTGCTGAAGCAGTTCGACACCCGACCCGGTTCCGCGCTGTTCCTCCACCTTGCCCACATGCCTGAAAGCGGCGCCTTATACGATGCTTTGTGCAGCGCGGCTGGCGCGCAGGGCCGTCCCTGCGGCGTGGTGCACCGCGAACAGCGCGCGCTGCTCCGATCAGACCAGCGCGCGCAAGACTATTTCGCGGCGTCAGTCAGCGGCAAGAAGCGCAAGGAATTGCGCCGCCAGCACAAGCGTCTGTCAGAATTGGGGGCCGTGCGGTTTCACCGCTACACCGATGCTTACAAGATCGATGCGTGGTGTGATGACTTTCTGCGTCTCGAAGCTGCCGGCTGGAAAGGCCGTGAAAGCTCTGCCCTTGCTTGCCAGCCAGAGACTGCTGCCATGTTCCGCACTTCGTTGCACGGTGCGGCCACGCGCGGGCGACTGGAACGGCTATCTCTGTCGCTCGATGGCGAGCCCATCGCGATGCTGGTCAATTACCTGTGCGCGCCGGGCAGCTTTTCGTTCAAAACCGCGTTTGACGAGGATTATGCGCGCTTTTCCCCAGGTGTCCTGCTGCAACGGGAAAATCTCGACTTGCTGGGCCGCACCGAGATTGACTGGTGCGATAGCTGCGCCGCTGCCGACCACCCGATGATTGAGCGGATTTGGCGCGAAAAGCGCAGTATTGTGCGCGCGAACATCGGCATTGGCGGCTCACTGCGCCAGAAATTGTTTCAGCAGATCCTGCGCGCTGAGACTGCGCGGCTGGGCAGGGATTTCTAACCATGGGCATGCATACCGAAATTCCGGCATGGAATGCCGCCAGCTCCGATGTGTTTGACGGCAACACGCGGAATGCATTCAGTGCAGCCTATCCCGAAAATCCGCATATTTTGCGCCATCATCTGACTGACCATTCCTTGCTGACGCTCGATGCGCTGGCCGCATTGGCAGCAGATTTGCCCGCAAGTTCCATTGAATATAATCGTGGGGACCTGCCTGTCGGGGTCGATGGCAAGCCGGGGGGGACCGGGATATCGATTGAGCATACGATCCGCCACATCGCCACCAGCAACAGCTGGGCAGTGCTGAAGAATATCGAGCAAGCAGCACCTTACCGGGCGCTGCTGCTGGCTTTGCTGAGTGAATTGCAAAGCGAAATCGAGCGCAAGACTGGCGCTATGTTGCGCCCGCAAGGCTTCATTTTCATATCCAGCCCCAATGCGGTCACACCGTATCACTTCGACCCGGAGCATAATATCCTGCTGCAGTTGACCGGATCGAAAGTAATGACGCAATTTCCAGCGGGCGATGCACGCTTTGCACCAGACAGTGTGCATGAGACCTATCATTCGGGCGGCGCGCGCGAATTGCAGTGGAGCGCAGATTTGGCCGCGGGCGGGCGCGAGTTCGCCCTCGGGCCGGGTCAGGCGCTTTATGTCCCAGTGATGGCACCGCATTTTGTACGCAATGGTCCGGCCAGCTCAATTTCGCTCTCGATTACATGGCGCAGCGACTGGAGTTTTGCCGAAGCCGAAGCGCGCGGGTTCAACCGGATGCTGCGCCGAATCGGTCTGGAGCCGCGCGCGCCCGGGCGCTGGCCGACGAGCAATCGGGCCAAGGCACTCGCTTATCGGATATGCCGAAAGCTCCACTTCGTCCGTTGACGTAAGCGTAATGCCGCCGCAAAGCGGCGGGATGAATGAAAATCCTACCGCCGAACAACTCGTCGCCGATCTGGTCAGCCTGTTGACTGTCAAACGCAGCGGTGATGACCACTTCACCGGTCGCCCCCAGACCGATGGCATAGGCCGGGTGTTTGGCGGACAAGTGATCGCCCAAGGTTTGCAAGCAGCGCAGATGGCCGCACCCGAAGGCATGGTCGCGCATTCGCTGCATGCCTATTTCTTGCGCGGTGGGCGGGAAGGACCAGCAATCGATTATGCGATTGCGCGCGATTTTGACGGGCGCAGTTTCGCCAACCGCCGGGTTGTGGCGAGCCAGTCCGAAAAGGGTGAGAGCACCCCCATTCTCAACCTCACCGCCAGCTTTCAGCGGCCTGAAGGTGGGATGGAACATCAGGCGGAACCAATGCCCAAAGTAGTTGCGCCCGAAGACCTGAAATCCGACATGGTCCAGCGCCGCGCTTTCGTTGAGAAGATGCCCGGCCTATCGGATACGCAGCGCCGAATGATGCTGCGACCGCGCCCGCTGGAAACGCGCACCAGTGACAAGTTGCACTGGATGAACAGCGAGCCGAAGGAACCGCTGGCCAACAGCTGGTTCCGCACCGCTGCGCCGCTCCCACCAATTGAGGAAAACCCCGCGCTTCACCGGGCGGTGATTGCTTATGCCAGCGATTATACGTTGCTGGGCACTGCTGCCCTGCCGCATGGGCTCAGCTGGATGCGCGGGGAACTGATCGGGGCCAGCCTTGATCATGCAATCTGGTTTCACCGCCCGGCACGCGCTGACGAATGGCTGCTCTATGTCACCGACAGCCCGTGGAGCGGCGGCGGACGCGGATTCAACCGCGGGCGAATCTACAACCGTGCAGGTGACTTGATTGCAAGTGTCGCGCAGGAAGGTGTGATCCGGCGGCGCGTGAAGCAGGACTAAGAACCGGCGCCTGCGATCAATGGGCCGCAAACAGCGGTACTGGCGGATCGCTCAGCAATTGACGGGTGACTCCGCCGAAAAGCCCTTCCAGCAATCGCGGACGGCCATATGCGCCCATGACCAGATAATCTGCCTTGCGCAGCTCAGCCGCAGTCAGCAGCACGTCGCCAGTCGCGCGGCCCTCGCTTGGGATGGCCACCATTTCACATTCAATGCCGTGCCGGGCCAGATAATCAGCACCTGACAGAGGCGGCAAACAACCGCCGCCAGCCGCGTCTGTCACCGTAACCAGACAGACTTTCCGGGCCAGCCTTAGCAACGGCACCGCCGCACGCAGCGCGTTGGCCGCTTCGACCGAGCCATCCCAGCAGACAAGCGCCGGCCCTGTGCAATCTAACCTGTCCGTTTTTTCAGGTACCACCAGCAAGGGTGTGCGCGCATGGATGGCCAGCGTCCCGATCAAATAGGACGGGGTCGCAGCCTTGTGACCTGGGAGGCTTTTGCCCAGCACGACCAGATCATTAATCGATGCAAATTCGATCAAGCGGTTGTTAGCTACACCCACTTCTTCGATCCAGTCCCAACGGACATCTTCATTAGCCAGATCGCGCTCGGTCTTCTCGCGCAGTTCAGCTGCCTGTTCGCGCACATAATGGAGGACGCTGGCGGTGGCCGAGCCATAAAAGTCGCCCGGCATGGCTACTTCGTAATTGACTACCTGCAAGCAGCTAAGATGGGCATCGAAGCACCGTGCCAGATCAAGCACGACCTGCAGCCTGCCCTCAAGCCCGTTGTCGCGCTCGATATGTACCAGAATCGACTTCATAGCCCGTCTCATCAGCAGGATACCCGCCGGGTAATTGGTCAGGTGACCAGCCGACGATATCGCTATGCCTCGGACACTAGTGGACGCATCAAATCCCGCCTTGATTCAGATCAAATCAGCTATGCACCGGCATGATAGTAATCATACACCGCCTGCGCCACGCCCGCACTGACGCCGGGCGCCCGCTGGAGGTCTTCCAGACTGGCCGCCCGCACTTTTCCCGCTGTGCCGAAATGTAGCAGCAGCGCGCGCTTGCGGGAAGGGCCAATGCCGGGGATTTCGTCGAGCGGAGAGGCACTAATCGCGCGGCTGCGCTTTGCCCGGTGTGCACCGATGGCGTAGCGATGTACCTCATCGCGCCACAGTTGCAGCTGGAATAATACCGGCGAGTTGACCGGCAGCATCTTCTCCCGCCCATCGGGGAAGTGGAACACCTCGCGCCCTTCACGCCCATGGTCCGGCCCCTTGGCAATTGCAACCAGCGGTACATCCTCGATCCCCAGTTCCTCCAGCGTGTCGCGCACTGCTGACATCTGACCCTTCCCCCCGTCGATCAGCACCAGGTCGGGCCAAATCTCTATCCCGTCAGTGCTGCCTTCACGGTCAGGGTCCTCTTTCATGGCGCGCGAGAAGCGGCGGTGCAGGACCTCGCGCATCATCGCAAAGTCATCATTGCTTTGCGCTTCCTTGATATTGAACTTGCGATACTGGTTCTTGACGAAGCCTTCCGGTCCGGCGACGACCATCCCGCCAACTGCCTTGGCGCCCTGAATATGGCTGTTATCGTAGATTTCCACCCGCCGCGGTACATCAGGCAATTCAAGAAACTCGGCCAGCTCGCGCAGAGTCTTGGCCTTGGTCCCGCTTTCCGCCAGCCGCCGGTCGAGCGCCTCGCCAGCGTTACGCTGCGCCTGCTCCATCAGCCGCCGCCGGTCGCCGCGCTGAGGGGTCGACAGTTCAACCCTATGCCCCGCGACCCTTGCAAAGGCCTCTTCAATAATTGCCTGATCGGGCAGCACACGATCGACCAATATGGTTTTGGGCGGCGGTACTTCCTCGTAAAACTGTGCCAGAACATTGGCCAGCACCTGCGCGGCCCCAACCTCCTGCGTGTGGCTGGGAAAGAACGCCCGGTGACCCCAATTTTGCCCCCCGCGCACGAAGAAAGCCTGGATCCCAACCTGTCCGCCCTTTTCCGCCAGTGCGAACACATCGGCATCGCCAACACCGCTCGCATTGACCGCCTGACTGCCCTGAATGAAGGTCGCCGCACGCAGCCGGTCACGCAGCAAGGCGGCAGTTTCGAAATCGAGCTTCTCCGCCGCTTCGGCCATCTGGCGTTCCAGATCCTGCTGCACCACGCCCGATTTTCCCGCTAGAAAATCTTTCGCCTGCCGCACCAGACGGTCATAACCATCCACTTCAATCCGGCCAACGCAGGGCGCTGAACAACGCTTGATCTGATACAGCAAGCAAGGCCGGTCCCGGCGACTGAAAAAACTGTCAGTACAAGATCTTAGCAGGAACAGTTTCTGCAGTGCGTTAATTGTTGTGTTGACGCTGCCCGCGCTGGCGAACGGGCCGTAATAATTGCCCTTTGCGCGCCGCGCGCCGCGGTGCTTCATGATCCGCGGATAGTCGTGGTCACTACGCAGGAGAATGAACGGAAAGCTCTTATCATCTCGGAGCAAGACATTGTAAGGTGGACGAAATCTTTTGATAAACTGCGCTTCTAGAAGCAGCGCCTCGGCTTCCGATCCGGTGGTCACAATTTCCATACTGCGGGTCTGGCTGACCATCCGCTGCAGCCGGGTCGAAAGATTGGCGACCTGCGTATAATTGGTCACCCGATTCTTGAGCGCGCGAGCCTTGCCGACATACAGCACATCGCCGCGCGTATCGAGCATCCGGTAAACGCCCGGGCGCGGTTTCAGCCCCTTTACTGTATCCCGGATGGCCGCCACACCTGCCTCAAGATCCGGCGGGCCACTGCCGCGTACGGTATAGGTCGCGCGCTCTTCATGGAAGCGTTCGGCCCCGTCGGGCGATGAAGGTGTTCCGGCAGGCGTGCGGGTCATGATCAGACAGATAGGCGGGCGATGCGATAATCTCAATCGCTTGCGCATGGCTGGCGGAGCGGGCAAGCTTGCGTCAACAGGGGGGACAAATGGACAGACCAAACGCGCCGCCGCGCACAGTCGGCTTCTGGGGCAATGCACTGTTTCAGATCAACGGCATGATCGGATCCGGCATCTTCGCTCTGCCCGCCGTTCTGGTCACCGCGGTTGGCAGCTTTGCTCCAATTTTGATGATCCTGGGCGGGATCATGTTCCTGCCGCTGGCATTGGTATTCGCATGGCTGGCAGCGCGCTTTGATGGCAGCGGCGGACCGATCCTATATGGCAAAGCCGCGTTCGGCAATTTCGCCGGCTTTCAGGCCGGGTGGGGCCGCTACGTCGCCGGGATTGCGGCGCTGGCAGCAAATACGCATGTGATGATCGCCTATTTTGCCGCCGTCGTCCCGGCGCTGGACGGCGGGGCCATGGCAACGGTCGCGGTGGTGGCAGTGATCGGCGGGCTGACACTGGTCAACCTGTTCAGCATGAAAGGATCGGTCGCAACGCTGGGCATCCTGACAATTCTCAAACTGCTGCCGTTATCACTGGTTGTGCTGGCAGCGCTTTTCGGCAGTTTCACCACCCCCGGAATCGACCTGCCCGAATTTGGCAAGGTGGGATCGGTCGTATTGCTGCTGTTTTACGCCTTCACCGGCTTTGAAAGCGTGACTGTGCCGGCAGGCGAGGCTCATGATCCCAAGCGCGACATTCCCCGGGTTTTGTTGACCATGCTGGCGGCGGTATCCTTGCTTTATGCGCTGGTGATCTGGGCTTATCTGACCATTGGAGCGGGAACCGGAACCAGCGAAAACGCTCTGGCCGGAACCGCCGAGATTGCATTCGGCCAATGGGGAACCTTGCTGATCGTCATCGGCGCAGCTGTCTCGATTGCGGCCAATAATTTCACCAGCCTGGTGGTCATTCCGCGTATGGCGTTCGGAATGGCACAGCAGGGGATGCTGCCCAAGTGGTTCGAACAGATCAGCCCACGCTTTCTTACCCCGGCCAATTCAATCCTGTTCTACGGCGCGCTGGCCATGGCCGCATCGCTGTGGGGCGGGTTTGTGGCGCTGGCGGCCGCCAGCACGCTGGCGCGGATGCTGACCTATATGATTAGCGCCGCCGCACTACCGACGATCGAACGCCGCGAAGGCACGCGCGATCCGCTGCACCTGACCGGCGCTGCTCTTGCGTTCATCGCTTCTGCCTGGATTGCCAGCCACGCTGATGCCTGGGCATGGACCATGTTCGGATCACTGACCGCTGTGGGAACGGTGCTGTATCTTGTCGCAGCGCGCCAATCCACGTCAGCGGCGGAACCCGCCTAAGACTGACTTCAACCCCATCCCACGCCTTGACGGAGGCGTAATGTTGACGGCAGTCCCCACTGTGATACGTCTGCTGCACAGAGATCTGCAAAAGCAGACCGCAGGAGGGGAACGAATTTGCGCCAATTGCAGGGTATGGATGCGTCCTTCGTCGCGCTGGAAACGCGTAATTCCCCAATGCATATTGGCAGTCTGCTGATCTACAATCCCAAAACTGCGCCCGGCGGGTTTGTGCGTTTCAAGGATATTCTGCGATTCTTCGAAAGCCGTATGCAATTGTCCAAAACAATGCGTCAGCGGCTGGTCAAGGTACCGTTTGATCTCGACTATCCCTATTGGATCGAAGACCCTGATTTTGATCTTGAATATCACGTTCGCCACCTTGCTCTGCCCAAGCCGGGCGATTGGCGGCAATTGTGCATTCAGGCAGCGCGCATTTTTGCCCGGCCACTCGATCTGACCCGTCCGCCGTGGGAATTTACCGTCATCGAAGGGCTGGAGAATATCCCCGGCGTTGATCCTGGTTGCTATGCAATGGTGACCAAGGTTCACCATTCGGCCATCGACGGGATGAGCGGGATCGACCTGATGGAGGCGCTGCACACGCTGACACCGGATGCCCCGGCGCCCGAAACACCCGATACATGGAAACCCGAACCGGTCCCCAACCCGGTCCAGCTGCTCGGCAAGAGCTATTTCAACGCGCTCGGCAATCCCCTGAAGCAGCTCGAAGTTGCGGCCCGCGCTGCGCCAGGGCTGGCCAAGGCGATCAAAGGGCTGGCAGCAAAGGAATTCAAGGTCAGCAGCGAAATGCTGGCCCCGCGCAGTCGCTTCAATAAGGTCATCTCTACTGCCCGCGTGGTTGAAGGGCGCAGCGTGCCGCTGGCCGACATAAAGGCGATCCGCGCGCTTGACCCGGGGTGCAAGGTCAATGACGTGTTTCTAGCCATTATTGGCGGGGCGATGCACCGCTATTTGCGGGACAAGGCTGATTTGCCGGCCAAGACACTGACCGCGATGGCCCCAATTTCGGTCCGCTCTGACAATGAAAAGGGCGATATGGGCAATCAGGTGGCAGCGATGATCGCCCCGCTCGGTACGCATCTCGAAGACCCGGTCGAACGGCTTCGCTTTGTCCACTCGCGCACCAATAACAGCAAGGCGATGACCAATGCGCTGGGCGCGCGCAACATGACCGAAATGAGCAAGGTCAGCCCAGCGCTTTACATGGCACTGGGCGCACAGCTTTATACGCGGCTGGGTCTGGCCAATCGGGTCGGACCTCCGTTCTCCACTGTGGTGACCAATGTGCCCGGTCCGCCTGTCCCGATCTACAGTTGCGGAGCGCGGCTGGAGAGCATGATGGGCCTCCTGTGCCTCAATGATGGGCTAGGCCTCGGTCATGTGGTCCAAAGTTATACCAGCGAGGCAACGATTGCCTTTACAGCCTGCCGCAAATTGATGCCCGACCCTGAATTCTATGCCCAATGCATCGAAGACAGCTTCGAGGAATACCGCACTCTGGCCGCGAATGACGTTAAGGCCAGCGCAAGCAATTCTGCCGCAAAATCGGCACCTCGGAAAGCGGCAGCCAAGAAAGCTGCCGCGCCCCGCAAACCGGCAGCCAAACCAACCAAGGCATCGGCCCCCCGCAAGCCGGGCGCTGCTGCAACGAAAGCGAAATCCAAGACATGAGCAATGCCAGCGCCATCCCCGCATCCCCGCCCAGCCGTCTGCTCGCGTTGACCGAACCACCGCGCGCGCTGGCAGAATTCGCCAGCTTTGTCGCTTTGCGGCCGTTGATGGGCCTGTTGCCGCATGGCGATGGCCACGGTGTGCTGGTGCTGCCCGGCTTCATGGCGTCAGATTCGTCGACCAGACCAATGCGTTCGTTGCTGACCAGCCTTGGCTATGAGGTAGAAGGTTGGAATCTGGGCCGCAATGTCCGGGTCGATAATGAACGGGTCGAAGCGATGGCCGGCTGCGTCGAAGCGCTGTTCAAGCAGACCGGCGGCAAAATCTCGATCGTCGGCTGGAGCCTGGGCGGTGTATTTGCGCGTGAACTGGCCAAGATGATGCCCGACAAGGTAAGGCAAGTGATCTCGCTTGGCAGTCCGATTTCTGATGACCGCGGCCATACCAACGCCGCGCGACTGTTCGAATGGCTTAACGGCAAGGAGCCCGAACCGGTCCGGGAAGGGCAGTTTACGCGCCTGCATATCGCCCCGCCTGTGCCGACAACGTCAATCCTGACCAAGGCTGACGGTGTGGTTGCTTGGCGCGGATCGGTGCAGGAACCGGGCGCAAACACCGAAAATATCGAAGTATTCGCCAGCCATATCGGCCTCGGCGTCAACCCGTCGGTCATGTATGCCATCGCCAACCGGCTGGCACAGGCAGACGGCGCGTGGCAGCCCTTCCAGGCCAAAGGTTTAGCCTGTGCGCTTTTCCCGCGTTCACGGCTGCACTAGACGCCGCCCTCGCGCGTCTAGAATTGCTTGCGAACTTCCAGCCCGAGATAGCGCCCTACCGGATCAACCAGTCCTGGTTGATAACTGAGCGGGACGATGCCGTTCTGATCGGTTACGTGTTGAATACCGTCAAACACGTTATCCGCGCGCAGCGATGCACGCATGCCCTTGAGCAGGCCTTGCTTCTTGCGGAATATTTCGCCCAGATCGGTGAACAACCGCAGATTGACCGTGGCAAGCGCGCCGAAATGCAGATCGCTACTACCGGGTAGCCCGCTTCCGTCGACGCGGCTAGGCCCGGTATAACGGCCCGAAACGCGCAGGCCCCAGCCGTTGCGAAACATCCCTCCTTCCAGCTGAGTGCTGTTGCGCGAAGTGCCGCCCGAGGACAGCGAATCGCCGTTCAGCAGATCGAGTGATGGCCCGCCTGGGGCAACCAGCACGGTGCTATGCAGTTCAACTGTGTGATTGAGATTGATAAAGAATCGGCCGCGGCCATCGCCGCCGCCAAAGCCGGGCAATCCGCCGGCGCGCTGGCCGCGCCCGTCCTTGCCCCGCCCGCCGGGTGTCGGAACTTCCTTGGCCTTGCCAAAGGACCCACGCAGCGAAAGACCAAAGGCAAGCCGGTCACCTTTGGTCGAATCGAAGGTCACTGGACGACTGTCGATTGCAATCAGGCGCCCACTGGCATCACGCGTCACCCGGCCCGGAAACGCGGCTTCAATAGGAGACGTCAGCAGCGGAAAAGCTGAGGAGACATTGCGCGAGCTGTTGCGGGTATAACTTGCCTGCGCCCGCGCACCCTCGATGAAAGGTAGCTCCCAATTGGCAGAGAAGGTCCAGTCATTTTGTGTTTCTGCAATCAGGAACGGATTGCCGCCCGAGGTAATAGTGACCAATTGCGTCGTGCCCGTCTGGAAATCATAAGTCGGGACATTATAAGTCACGATCTGCGGATTGCCGAGCTGAGCAAGCGAAGGCGGTGCCTGACGATTGGTATAAGTGGCCGACAGGTCAAGCTTGGGCCACGGCGACCAGGTTGCCCCGCCGCTCCAATTATAGAGTGTGCCGAAATCCGAATAGCGCTCAAATCCGCCTGCAAGGTTGAGTGTAAGATCGCCAATAACCCCCAGAAATCCTTCGCGCGAGCTGGTCAGCGGAACCGCCATGTTGATGCCTCCACTCAAATCGCCGCGAGTCAGCTGCGTTACTGTGGTGGTGCGCGTATCCTGACTGTTGATCTGGTCCCAGTCATAACCAAGGAAGAATGTCGTCCCCAGCTCGCCTGCCGGAAGCATCACCGGCGTGCCCACCAAAGTCAGCTTACTGCTGACACTGCCGGTGCGCGATTTGGCGATATCATAGCCTGCATTGGCAACCGGCGGCAGCGGCCCATTGATCGTAAAGGTCCCGGCTGCAGCAGCCTGCACCAGCGCACTGGTGTCGGCGCGACGGTCTATTTCAGTCGTGGCATTGGCCAAACTGGCATCGGCAGTCGCAGTCATCTGGAACGCGCCGATCGGCCGCCCATAGCTGGCTGCGGTCGAGAACGTGTCTGTCGTGGCGCTGGTGGTCAGCGGGTTATTCGCGCCGAAGGTGCGCAACACCCGGTTCATTGCCGGATCGGTCAGCAGCACCGTGTTAAGGCCCGACAGCCCCAAAGTCCGGTCGTGCTGGTACGTACCATTGATGCTCAGCGATGCGCCGCTGCCGGTATAGGCCTTGGCGTAATTAACCGTCGCTTCGGCAGAAAATTCGCTTTTGATCAAGCTGCGATAGGCCGCTTGCGACGGATCTGTAGAAACGGTCCCAAAGGCAGATTGGGTCTGCACTACGTCGCGCTCAGCCTCAGTCAGCATCGAGCGATTGGTTGTTTCCACATGAGCGTTAATGCGTCCGCCGTTGACGATCTTGAGCAAGGTCGCCTCATTGTCGATCCGCGAGAAGCCGCCCTTGGCTGGCTGTTTGCGGTCCACTTCCAGCGTGAGCGATGAATATTTGTCCTTGAGGATGAAATTGATGACGCGGCGATCGGGCGGATAACCGAATTTTTGCGCAACTTCCTCGGGCAACACTTCGACCTTACGGATGGCTTCGGTTGGATAGGAACGGAATTCACGAAAACTTCCGACTCTGATGCCATTGACCAGAAATACCGGCTGACCGCCGCCGCGTCCGCGCGATGAACCCGTTTCCGGAGCGAGCGCACTGACCAGATCAGCAATCGAATTTTCTCCATAGGCGGCAATATCGGCTTCGTTCAGCTCAATCACCGGTGCTTGCGCTGCGTCAACCTGACCTCTGAGCCGCGCACCGCTAACAACGATTTCGCGCAAGATCGAACCGTCATAGACCGGCTGAGAGCTATCATCTTGTGGCGCAGCATCGCCTTCCTGCGCCATCACCGGCGCTGATACAAAAAATACCCCAAGGGCACAGGAACTCAATAATTTGTGCATAGCCATGCTGCGGGCAATCCTTTGAAAGCGGGCAGAAAGCAATCCGCCAGTTGGTAACAAGATGTGTCAGGAACGTGTCTGGGATATGAACAGACGCAGGAGGTTAGGCCTGCGTCCAGGGTGCTAATACGCACGAGGCTTTCTTTTTATCCCGCCCACCGCTAAAGGCGCGGCAATGTCTTACCAATCTGACGGAAATTGAGCACATATGGCGAAAGAAGAACTCCTCGAAATGCGCGGCAAGGTAGTCGAACTGCTGCCTAACGCGATGTTCCGGGTGGAGCTCGAGAATGGCCATGAAGTGCTCGGCCATACCGCTGGCAAAATGCGCAAGAACCGCATTCGCGTGCTGGTTGGGGATGAGGTGCTGTGCGAACTTACGCCTTATGATCTGACCAAGGCACGCATTACCTACCGCTTCATGCCCGGACGCGGCGGCCCGGGGCCGCAATAAAGCGCCGGGTGTGGTGACACCCACCCTGCTGCTGGCTTCGGCAAGTCCGCGGCGGCGCGAATTGCTCGCGCGGCTGGGGATTGAGCCTGCTGGAATTGCCCCTGCTGACATTGATGAAACGCCGCAGGCGAGCGAGCTTCCGCGCGATTATGCCCGGCGCATGGCGCGCGAAAAGGCGCTCGCTGCCGCGCCATCCGCGCATCATGTGCTGGCAGGCGATACGGTGGTCGCCTTGGGGCGCCGGATCCTGCCCAAAGCAGAGGATGAGGCAACCGCGCGCCGCTGCCTCGAATTGCTGTCCGGCCGCCGCCACCGCGTCCATTCCGCTATCGCCCTTCGCGCGCCCGATGGCACGCTGCGCGAGCGTCTGAGCGAAACCATCGTCCGCTTCAAGGTTCTCTCAGGCCAAGAGCTGCAAGACTATCTCAACAGCGGCGAATGGGACGGCAAGGCGGGCGGCTATGCCATTCAAGGCCATGCCGAAGGGTTGATCGCGTGGATACAGGGCAGCCACTCGGGCGTGGTTGGCCTGCCGCTCTTCGAAACCAGAGCGCTACTTAAGGCGGCGGGCTTTGCGATTGACTGAGTGGCAGGTAGAACCGGGCATCGGTGAAGACCGGGCAATCTATTATGCTGGCGGCCAGCCAGCCGCAGCACGGCTGCATTGGGGCGGCGGCCTCACGGCTGGTCAGGTCGAAGACGCAGTGCTGCTCGCGCGCGCTTCCCAAAGCACTCGCGGCACCGCGCGGTTTGCTAGCGGCGAGGAAGCGCTGGTTGACCGCCTCCCGCGCAGTGCGCAGGAAGGTGCGCCCATCCGGCTTGAAATCATCCGTAGCGCGGTGTCCGAAACGGGGCGTTTGAAGCGCGCTCAGGCACGTCCAACCGATCTACCGCTCCGCCCTGCCCCATCGCTGATAGAATCACTACAAAACGCGGGCGAAACAGTGCGTTTGGTGCGGCAGTTGCCAGGTCGCGACTGGGAAGACATCTGGGCTGAAGCCTGGTCGGGGTCGTGTGACTTTCCCGGCGGCTCGCTCCATTTCTCGCCCACGCCTGCTATGGTGTTGATCGATATAGATGGCGCGTTGCCGCCGCGTGATCTGGGGCTGGCCGCAGTGCAGCCGCTGGCGCGAGCGATCGGGCGGCTCGACCTGCGTGGATCAATCGGGATCGATTTTCCGACACTATCGGCCAAGGCAGACCGCAAGGTCGTCGATGATGCCTTCGCCAGAGCGCTGGCTGAGTGGCCACACGAACGCACAGCCATGAACGGCTTCGGCTTTGTGCAGATCGTGGCGCGGATGGATCATCCCTCGCTGCTCCACCGGATCGCCAATGCACGTGCCGGTGCTGCTGCGCGATTGGTGCTGCGCCGGGCAGAAGGCGTGAAAGAGCCTGGTGCACTCCTGCTCACCGTTCATCCGGCGGTGGAAGCGGCGCTGACGCCCGCTTGGCGGAAGGAGCTTGCGCGCCGCACGGGCCGGGAAATCCGTGTCAAGGCCGATCCCGCCCTTGCACTCGAAGGCGGCTTCGCGCAGGCCGTGCCATCATGACGAAGATCAAAGCCTGCCCGATCTGCCGGAAACCGCGAAGCGAGGAATTTCATCCCTTTTGTTCCAGCCGCTGCCGCGACCGGGATCTGGCGCAATGGTTTGGCGATGGCTACGCGGTTCCGGGGCGCCCGGCCGACCCGGTAGAGGTCGCCCGCGAAGGCTGGACCGAGCAGGACTGAAATTCCTGCCCGGACGCACCGGTTTGGCCTTGCCAAGCGCTTTTGCCTTCGCCATAGGCCCCCACTCTGACATCGCATGGTTCCCAAACAGGATCAGCGTACGGACAGTGCCCGAGTAGCTCAGTTGGTAGAGCACACGATTGAAAATCGTGGTGTCGGTGGTTCGAACCCGCCCTCGGGCACCACTGCCGCAGAAATCCCTTCATGTTCAGCGTGCTTCAGCGCCTCTGTTTACGGCAGATTTGCCCCATACTCGCGCAGCCTCTGCTCAATGAATTCGCCTTGCACCGCATAACGCTGCCATTGGCCGACCGAGCGCGAGTGGATCGGCGAGCGAACCTGCACCGAGCTCGCCGTAGAAACCGGCGCGGCATTGCGATGAAACTGCAGGCATTGTTCCTCCCACTCCAGACCGGCGAAGGCAATCAACCGGCGGCTTTCGGCTTCCTGTTGCGCAATTAGATGTTCGTAATGGACCTCCCCATAACGCGCGGGCGGAAGGACACGCGCGAACTGATCTGCCAAAATGTTGAATTGCGCAACAAAATAGGCTGTATCGTCCAGGTCATAAGCATAGTCATAATAACCAAAATCGGTTGCGAACAGCTGCCTGAAATTTGCAAAAACCGTGTCGCGCGGATCGCGCCGGACCATCAGCACCCGCGCATCAGGTAGGCTTTCAAGAATATGCGCCGCAAAAAAGAAATTAAACGGCATCTTGTCGATCAGTTGGGCGGAACCGCGCGTCAGGCTTGCCGTGCGCAAGCGATAGGCGCCCCCGACCTTGGCCGGATCATAGGGTGCTGTAATAACTTCAGGTGCGAGAGTGTGCCTGCCCGGCGTTGCGCCGCTGCGCTTTACCAGCAGGGCAAAGTCGGGAAGTTCGCCTGCAGTAGCTACCGCGCTATGGCTTGACAGGATTCGTTCTACCAGTGTGGTTCCGCTGCGCGGCATGCCGACGATGAACAAGGGCGCGCAATCGGCATCCTGCTGTGCAGGAACAGAGATCTGAACGAACTGTGCCGCTCGTTTTTGCGCGGCTGCAAACAGCTGGTCACCCCAGATGCGATCATACTTCACATCGTCGTGCTTGCGCGCCTTTGCCTTTGCCAGCCATTCCAAAGCCTGCAAATGGTCGCCGCGCACTTCATATACCTTGGCTACGGCATGACCTAATTGCAGCGCGGCATCAGTATGGCCGCCATAGTGCGCAAACAATTGCTCCAACTGCGCGGGATCATGCTCATCAATCGTTTCAAGTTGGACCAGCGCAAGCCGTGCACGGTGATACGCCGGATCTATTTCCAGCAATTTGCGGTAGGCTGACTTGGCTCCGTCCAAATCGCCGACAAACTGGCGCGAGGTCGCAAGATTATACTGAAACTGCGCATTGCTAGGTGCTTGTCGTGTCGCCAGTTCAAAAAACGCCAAGGCCTGATCGTGAGAGCCAGTCCGCGCCAGAATTACTCCAATCGTATCGGCTTCCAGCGCGCCCTCGCATTGTTCAAGGGTAATTTTTGTTGCCAGTTCGCGCGCCTCATCCTGCCGCGCGGTGGCAAGCAAAGCACGGCCCCTGCCGCCCAGAACCAGCGCCGAGCGGCACCCGTTTTTCAAGGCCCTTTCGGACAGCTCAAGCGCCTTGCCATGATTACCGCCCTCGAGCGCCAACAGCGCCATCATACCCCATGCGTCAGCATCATCCCGGTCGTCTGCCAAACGACCGAGCGCAAGTTGATAGGCAGACTGCATCTGACCCGCATGCAGTTGCCCTTTTGCCTCACTGAACCATTTATTTTGCATCGCAGCATTTTTCCAATTGTTTCGAATCCGTGACGCCGTCAGTTGCAAACAGCATACCCAACGCCACAAAGGAATCATAAAATGACGCGTCGCATTCCAGCCCTACGTACCATGCTGTTCCTGGCCGCCAGCACAATTCCCGTCGCCGTACAGGCGCAGCAGTCAGACGGCACGGTCACTCCGACAACGGCCACTGGAAACGAGATCGTTGTGACTGCTACCCGCCGCGAAGGCACGGTGCAGGATGTGCCAATCAACATTTCAGCCGTTGGCGCCGCCCAGCTTGAAGCGCAGGGACTTGCCAATCTGCGCGAAGTGGCCGCCACTGTTCCGGGCGTTTACATTCTCGACCAAGGATCAAGGTCGGGAACTCCGATCGTGTTTCGCGGCCTGAACGCAACCGGCCTCAGTTCGTTTGACGGCAATAATGATGGCGGCGGAGCAGTGGCCACCTATGTTGGCGATATCCCGCTTTATGTCGATCTGCGGCTTAACGATATGGAGCGGGTTGAATTTCTCCTTGGCCCCCAAGGCACACTTTACGGCGCAGGTACGTTGGGGGGTGCCATTCGCTACATTCCGGTTAAGCCGAAATTTGATAGTATCAGCGGAGAGATTCGCGGCGATTTCTATGGCTATAGCGCGGGCAAGGGTGTCAGCACTGACACGGGAATGACCTTGAACTTCCCACTTACCAATACACTCGCCTTCCGCGGATCAATTGATTACGTGAATGATCGCGGCTTCATCGATTATCCCTATGCTGTAACCCAGATCGCCAAGGTCAATCCGGACGATCTTTCCACGCCGTCCAACTTCAAACGGCTCAGCGATATGAACAACGACGATACGCTGTCGGGGCGCGCGGCTCTACGCTTCAACCCGTCGAGCGCATTCGATGCCACGCTGACGTATTATTTTCAGGATGCGCGGACCAACGGGCGGCAGTTTTCGCAGTGGCGCCTAACTAATTTCCCCGGCCCGATTGGCAAATATGAAAATGCCTTACGTGTGCCCGAACCCAACCACCGCCAGACCAGCCTGGTGGCATTGGAAGCAGAGCTGGATCTCGGCTTCGCCAAGCTTGTTTCAGCTACCGGCTTCTCACTCTACAAGGAACTCGGTCAGCGCGACCAGACCGACCTGCTGATCACTCTGGAATATAGTTACGAACAGTTCCCCAACTTTACCGCTTATACCAAGGAACAGGACCGGGAGACGACTTTCACGCAGGAAGCACGTTTGGTTTCGACCTTTGATGGCCCGTTCAGCTTCATTGTAGGCGGCTTCTACAACAAGAAGAAAGTCCGCTCAATAAGCACCGAATTCACTCCGGGCTATGACCAGTTCGCTGTGGACAATTTCGGCGGCGTGCAACTGCGACCAGACTCGATTGAATATATCGCTCCGTTCAATTCCGATTTGCGCGAATTGGCTGGGTTTGGCGAGCTGTCCTATCAACTGACTGATGCATGGCAGGTCACAGTTGGCGGGCGCTATTACGATTATGATCTGAAGACCGAATCAGCGACCGACCTGCCACTGTTCTACACCGTGTTTGACGGGCGAACCCCGAACGATCTGATTACCTTTGACTACACACCTGCAAACCAGAAGGACAATGGCTTCCTATTCAAGTTCAATACCTCCTACAAATTTACTCCGGAAGCGTTGGTCTACGCGACTGTCAGCCAAGGCTACCGGATCGGCAATTCCAACGGTATTCCGCCGTGTGTTGGTAACGGAACCACGCAGAATATCTGCGCGCTCCCCAACGAAGAAGCCTACCTGCCCGACAAGACCACCAATTATGAAATCGGCTTCAAGACCCAGTGGTTTGACCGCGCGCTGACTTTGAACGGGGCAGTCTATTACATCGACTGGAAGGGCCCGCAGGTTGCTTCTGCCACTATTAATGGGTCTGCCCCGATTACGATCAACGGGGCAGGTGCAGAATCAAAGGGTATCGAAATCTACGGTTCGGTTCGCGCCAGCGACCGGCTTAGTTTCCGCGGTGCATATAGCTACACCGATGCCAGCTTGACCGCGCTATCGCCAGCATTGCTCAATCAGTTGACACCTCCGGGTTTCGGCACAATGCCAGTTGACGGGCAAAAGGGTGACCGCCTTCCCGGCTCGCCCAAACATCAAGGCAGCTTCTATGCGGATTACAAGGTTCCGGTTTCGGACAGCTGGGACCTGACCTTGAGCTATGGCTTTACCGCGCATAGTGATGTGCTCACCCGCACCGGAAGCCGCGCTGGCGGGCTGGTTTTGCCCGGCTTTTCCACTCATAACGCTTCGATCAATTTAAGCGATGGCGGATGGTCGATCACGGCATATGTCGACAATCTGTTCAACAGTTTTGGGGAAACCGGGGTGCGCGGAACGCCGCTGTTTGACCAGTCAGTGACCGACATCAACGGTAATCCAGTCTATACAAGGACGTACGGCACCTTCGTGGCACCGCCGCGCCGCATCGGCGTGCGCGTTCGCCGCAAGTTCTGAGCGGATATCTCTGGCAAAAGGCGGGGCGGGTAGCACAAGCTGCCCGCCCGGTTGGGCTTCAGGTGGTCCGTGCCGCCTTGTCCTTGGCGTTGGTCTGCTTGATCATATCGCGCATCTTGGTCCATTCCTCATCGCCAAGCGGTGAAAGCGAGGACCAGAAATTGCCGCCGGTCGCCTGATAGCCCGCGCCGTC
>JAHEAW010000024.1 GCA_024642545.1 Erythrobacteraceae bacterium | reverse complement strand
ATCGAGGCGAATGGTGATGATGTTTCAGGCGCAATTGCCGAACTCGCCGCGCGCTTCGGAATGCCTTTTTCGGTCTCGCAGCTCTATACGCTAGCGCGCGACCGAGATGGAAAACTGCCGTTCCACCAGGCGGGTCCGGCGATTGAGTTGGCAGGGCTGAATTTTTCGCCGCGTGAAGGCAGCAAGCTGCCGCGGCCGGATTATCATTACCCTGCGCTGGTGACGCTGACCGATAACCGGCTGGCCGTGCTGCATGAAATCAAGGATGACGAATTATTGGTCTGGCGGCCCGAAACCGGTCAGGCGCAATGGGAGCCTTTCGCAGAGATCGCTGGTGAATTTGCCGGAAGATTCCTTTCGGTAACGGGCGATCCCGACAATCTGCGGGAAGGTGAGGCGCCGTGGCACGCCAAGGGTCGGCATCATTGGTTCTGGAGCGAGCTGCACAAGGAGCGATCAGCTTATCGCCCGGTGATCGTGGCATCGCTGATCATCAATATGCTGGCGCTGTCCCTGCCACTGTTTTCGATGAATGTGTATGACCGGGTCATCCCCAACCGGGCGGAATCGACCTTGTGGGTGCTGGGCGTTGGGGTGCTGTTGGCGTTCGCGCTCGAATTTTCGCTGCGGACCGCGCGTTCCAATGTGATTGATCAGGTTGGCAAGCGGCTCGACCTCAAGCTGTCGCAGAAGATTTTCGGACGGCTGCTGGTGACCCCACTGAGCGCGCGCAAGGGTAATACCGGTGCCTTGGCAGCACGGGTTTCCGAATATGCTTCGGTTCGGGATTTTTTCGCCTCGACCACAATCGTGCTGATGGTGGATGTCTGCTTCCTGCTGATCTTCGTGGTTGCGATTGCCTATATCGCCGGGTGGTTGGCGCTGATTCCACTGACGATTATGGTTGCGATGGCGATCGCTGGTTTCATTCTGCAACGAAAGGTCGTTGAGGCTTCGCGCGATGCGCAAGCCGACCATGGCTTGCAGCAGACGCTGCTGGTCGAATCGCTAGCCGGAATGGAAACGCTCAAGAGCCTGACCGGCGAGGGCAGCATGATCGGGCGCTGGTACACGCTGGCGGAAGTGGGCGGCCACTCGCAGGCGCGGCTACGCAAGATCAGCTCGATCGCGGTGGGGCTGGCTGCGACCTTTCAGCAAATCTCCAGCATCTCGCTGGTGATTGGCGGCTATTACCTGTTCAGCGCGGGCAAGATTTCAATGGGCGCGATCATCGCGATCGTTATGCTAGCGTCGCGGTCGCTGGCCCCTGCCGGACAGATTGCCTTCTTGCTGACCAGAGCCCGCCAGGCGCGTGAAACACTCAACAGTATCGAAGGCCTGTTCGACGCTGAGGACGAGCGGCGGCAGGGCAGCATCTCTATCCCAGCCACTGTACGCAGCGCATCGATCAAGCTGGATGCATTGGAATTTGCTTATCCGGACACCACGGGCAAGTCGCTCGATTCGCTTGATTTGATCATCCATCCGGGTGAACGAATCGCGTTGGTCGGACGCGTTGCATCGGGCAAATCCACTCTCGGCCGGGTACTGTGCGGCCTGTATCAGCCCACCGGCGGATCGATGCTGGTCGATGGGATCGACAGCCGCCAGTTTCGCCCGCAGGACCTGCGCCGGTCGTTCCGCTTTGTCGGGCAGGATGCCAGCCTGTTCACCGGTACGGTGAAGGACAATCTTGCGCTCGGCAGCGCGCAAGCCAGCGATGAAGCGATGATGGCAGCGCTGCAAATGACCGGTGCGGACCGGTTCCTGGCTCAGGATGCCGGCGGGTTTGACCGTCTGGTAGGCGAACATGGACGCAAACTGTCGGGTGGGCAGCGCTCGTTCCTCTCGCTCGCACGCGCCTTTGTCTCGCAGTCCAAACTTCTGTTTCTTGATGAACCAACCGGTGCGATGGACAGCCAGACCGAGAAGCTTTTTGTCGAACGGCTGCAAGCTTCACTAGCTGCCGATCAGACCTTGATCGTGGCCACTCACCGCCCCGCGCTGTTTGCCCTGTGCGACCGGATCATCGTGCTCGAAGCGGGCCGGGTGATTGCCGATGGGCCAAAGGATGAAATCATCGCCAAATCGGGGACTGCGGCATGACTGACAGCCCGCAAAACTTAAATCGTCTCTCTCCCAAACCAGCCATCGCCGGGGGCCCTTCGCGTCGCTGGCAAATCGCCATTGCGGTGATCCTGTTGATGTTGCTGGCTCTGGGAGGGGGAACCTGGCTGATGTCAGGCGGGGCGAACAGCGCAGAGCCGGTCCGTATTTCACTTGAGCAGACCAGAGAGCTGACCGCGATTACCGAAGGGCAGGGGGCCGATGTCCTCGATGTGGGCGATTCTGCGAAGGCGCGTAATGCCTTGATACCGGTTGCTGCCGGCGCCGTGCAGAAAGTACCCGCTTTTGCGGTCTCGGGCGATACTGGCACCAATTATCGTAACGCGCTTAAATGCATGACGCAGGCGATCTATTATGAAGCTGCCAATGAGCCGGTGAAAGGCAAGCGGGCGGTGGCGCAAGTTGTGCTCAACCGCGTGCGTCACCCAGCCTATCCCTCGTCGGTATGCGGGGTGGTGTATGAAGGCGTTAATCAGGCGGTGTGCCAGTTCAGCTTCACGTGCGACGGCTCGTTGCTGCGCGTTCCGATGGCACGACAGTGGCAGGAAGCAAGCGATGTCGCAAAGGCGGCCTTGGCCGGTACGGTCGAAACCGATGTTGGCACTGCGACTAATTATCATGCCGATTATGTCGTGCCGCGCTGGGCCTATTCGATGGGCAAGATTGAGCAGATCGGGGCACATATCTTTTACAGGTTCAAGGGCAACTGGGGCAATGCGCGGGCATTCTCAGGCAGTTGGTCGGGGCGTGAGGCCATCCCGGAGCTGGATATGAACCGGCTGCGCCACGCGCTGGACGCAGCGCATGATGATGGGACCGCGCTGGCGGTGGCGGATAATTATGTGCCGGGCCTTACTGTTACACCCCATGTGACCGACCGCCATGCCGCGGATGATGTTGGCGGGCGGATCGATACGACCAAGCAGTGGCGGTTATCGATCCCGGACCCGGTTGCAGCCAGTTCAACTTACCGCGATGCGCTATCGCAGCAGAGCGACAAGCGGGGGCTTGCAAATACCGCGCTGGCTGATGCTTCTGCGATCCGGAAAGTAAATCCATGAATCTAAGGGACCGGATTGCCGGGTGGGATGCGAACCGGCGGCTGATCGCGATTGCGACGGTGGGCATATTCGTGCTGATTGTCTGGGCCAGCCTTGCACAGGTTGACGAAGTGACACGCGGCATGGGCAAGGTTATCCCGTCCAGCAAGACCCAGTTGGTCCAGCCAGCCGCAGCCGCCACGGTCAAGGCGATCCTGGTCAGGAACGGCGAAACGGTAAAGAAGGGGCAATTGCTGGTTCGACTGGACGATGCCCAATCTTCGTCCGAACTGGGGCAACTGGAAACCGAAAACGCGCGGCTTTCAGCCCGCTCGCAGCGGCTCGCGTCAGAGGCGTCGGGCAATGCGATGGGCTGCGAGGAGGGTAGCTTGTGTTCTGAGGAGCGCAAGCTGGCACAAGTGCGCGAAGCCACCGCGCGCAGCAAGGAAGCCGCACTGTCAGCCGCCGTTGAACAGCGCCGCCGCGATTTGAGTGAAGCACAGGCAACCGCGTCCGCGCTGGAGAACAGCGTCAAGCTGGCGCAGGATCAAGTGAATATGCTCAGTCCGCTGGCAGCCAAGGGCATTGTCCCTCAAACCGACCTGATTACCGCGCAGCGCGATCTGGTCGACACACGCGGGCGCTTGTCTGCTGCGCGGCAAGGCGTGGCGCGGGCGCAAGCGAGCATTGGCGAGGCGCAAGCGCAGCTTAATTCCGCGCGGCTTGATTTTCGCCAGCAGGCGCTCAGCGAGCAGAGCGAGGTCAACACCAAGATTGCGGTAAACAAGGAAACGATCCGCGGCGCAGAAGCGCGCCAACAGCGCAACGAATTGCGATCGCCATCAAACGGGATCGTGAACGATGTCCAGATCACTACCGTCGGCGGGTTTGTCAATGCAGGCGAGAAAATCATGCAGGTGGTGCCGGTGGGTGAAAAACTGTTGGTCGAAGCACGCATCAAGCCAAGCGATATCGCCTTTATCAAGATTGGCGATCATGCCAATATTAAGGTTACGGCCTATGATTTTTCGGTGTTTGGCGGTCTGCCGGGAACAGTCCAGCAAATTAGTGCCGATTCGATTTATGACGAAGCAACGCGTGAGGCCTATTATCTGGTCGTGGTGGAAACGCCGCGATCCTATATTGAGCGCAAGGGGCAGAAGCTGCCGATCGTGCCGGGCATGATCTGCGATGTCGAAATCATTACGGGTTACAAGTCAATTCTGACCTATTTGTTCAAACCCGTCGCCAAGGCTTTCGACGAAGCTTTGACTGAACGATAGGGTCAATAGCCGTGCAGCCAGCTGGTATCGCCGCTGAAGCTGAGGATTGGGCGATATCCCTGCGCTACTGACGCATCGATCAATTTGTCGGTGGTGTTATCCAGCATCACGAACCGGCCATCCAGTTTGACGATCAGCACCGCATGGTCAGCGCGCCGGATCAAATCCTTGGCCAGCGTCAGCACCATGTCTTCGCGCTTTATGCCCAAGGCTGCGAGCATTTGCATTTTGGCAATGGCAATGTCCTCACAGTCGCCTTCACCAAGCCGGAAGGTGGTTTTGGCGGTCGCCCAGTAGTCTGCCTTTCCCCATACATCCTGATCATCAGCAAAGCGGATGGTGCGGTTGGCGTAAGCGTTGACCGCTTCGACCAAAGCTGCATTTCCCCCGTTCGTTGTTCCAAGATGCTGCCGCGCCCAGCTACGCGAAATGCCAGAATGGCTGACCCGCCGCCAGTCGGCGCTGAACGCGGTTTTGGCAATGCGAATGCGCTTGCTGGCCAGAAATTCGGTTTGCGCTGCGCCTGCGGGCAGTGATGAGGTGAGCGTGTTGGGCCCGGTCTTGGGGAGGGCCAGCGCGGGGAGCACCAGTGCGGCCAGCCCATCGCCCTGTCCCTGGCCGGCGCATTGGCTAAAGCTTTGAAGCGAGAGCGGCGTAAATGTGGCTTGCGTCGGCAAGGCCGCGCTGGCTTCTCCATATGCAGTAGTGGTTTCAGCCGATTCGGCGTGGCCGCTCTGCGCCTGAATAAGCCGCTCGAGTGCCGTCATTCCGCTGCTTGATCCTGACAGCAAGGCTGCCTTGGACGGTGCGCGGGCGGGCTGCGCCAGCGCCATTTGACCGGCAACCTGCGGGCATGCGCTGCCGACCAGTGCGGCGGCCGATGCAGGCAGCATCAGGCCGACATTGGCGATTGATGCCACCATCGGCAAGGCGACCTGCGCCTGCGCTGCCGGGGCGATAGCCATCGCCGCTGCCACAAGGCCCACGCCAAGCAAGGGCCTGCGCCCCTGTGCCACAGGAAATCGGTCCATCATGGCTCATGCAATGCAACTGCAGTGGTCTAAGTGAGGTTTTCAAATGCGGTTACCGGCAAGTTAAGCATGATCGCCAAAATACGTGGCACTGACGGCAGGATAGGCGCAGCGCAAAGGATGCTGTAATGCCCCATCAGATACGCGGCGCGGTGCGCCGATTGAGGGGGCAAATGGTGACAGCAAACGGGCAGAATGATTTGATGGAAAACTATACCGGTGCGTTTGACGGGCATTTGCCGCCGGGCACGTGCGGTGCCTTGCTGGTGGTCGATGTGGTGACGGCTTATCTTGAACCGGCCTCGCCGCTTTATGCAGCAGCTGAGGCGGCGTTGGAGAGCAACCGGCGGCTGGTGGATGCCGCGCATACTGCCGGGATACCGGTGATCTTCACCAATGTCGTCTATCAGGCAGGAGGGCTGGATGGCGGGTTGTTCTTCCGCAAGGTTCCGGCGCTATCGTGCTTTCTCGCCGGTTCATCGCTGGGCAATTTTCCTGATACCTTAAAGCCGGTCAGCAGCGATCTGGTGGTGACCAAGCAATATGCCTCTGCTTTCTTCGGTACCTCGCTCGCCTCGACACTTGCGGCCAGCGGGGTCGACACGCTGCTGATAACCGGCTTTTCCACTTCGGGCTGCGTCCGAGCGAGCGCATTGGATGCATTGCAACACGGGTTCGCGCCCTTCGTGGTGCGCGATGCCTGCGCGGACCGGCACACCGGCCCGCATGAGGCCAGCCTGTTCGATCTGCAGGCCAAATACGCCGAAGTGATTGGCGAAGCGCAGGCGCTCGCGCTGATTTCGCTGTTAAGCGAGGCCTGATCTGATCCGGACGATGCGCTGGATGGATGAGGGAAGGGGCTTGATTACTGGTTGAGTCGACGATTTTAGCAAAGCTACGATAATTATTGGCAGAGTTACGCCAGGTGCAACAGATTAGCTGGCGACAGGCAAATACGGATCTGCGACACGACGGCGGCCAGGTAAATTGCAACTCCAGTGATCTTCACCATTTCGTAATTGAGCTTTTTCGCCCTCATTGCGGCGGCACTAGCAATGAGATAAAATTCATTGCCAGAGCGAGCCATAAGAACGGTCACCTGAAACCCTTCCTTTCTCTTACTTTACAAAATCGTCCACCCGCTCGATGATGATCGCCGGGGCCATACCGCCTGCCGCGCACATGGTGACGAGGCCGTAGCGGCCGCCGGTTTGTTCCAACTCGTCCAGAATGGTGCCGATCAGGATCGAACCGGTCGCACCAATCGGATGGCCCAGTGCGATTGAGCCGCCGTTGACATTGACCTTGTCCCAATCCAGCCCGAGTTTGTCGACAAAGCGGTGCGCCACCACTGCAAAAGCCTCGTTGATTTCCCACAGGTCGATATCGTCCTTGGTCAGGCCCGCCTTGGCCAGTACCTTTTCTGCGGCTGGGACCGGGGCGTTGAGCATCAGCGTGGGATCATCCCCCATATTGGCAGTGGCGACGATCCGCGCGCGCGGCTTCAGCCCATGTGCCTTGGCATAATTGCCCGATGTGACCAGTACTGCCGCCGCGCCATCCACCACGCCCGATGAATTTCCTGCATGGTGGAAGTTGTTGATCTCCAGATCCGGATATTTCTGGTTCACCAGCCCGCGAAAGGTCGTGCCGTTCTGGTCGAGCGGAACGTCAGCGATTTTGGCAAAGGCAGGCTGGAGCTCCGCGAGCCCTTCGCGAGTGGTTTCCGGGCGCGGATATTCGTCATGGTCGAGTATGACTGTGCCATCATCGGCCACCACCGGGATCAGGCTCTTGGCGAATTTGCCCGCCTTGATCGCGGCATCGGCGCGCTGCTGGCTACGATAGCCAACCTCGTCCAGTTCAGCGCGGGTATAGCCTTCCATGCTGGCTATGGCATCGCCGCAAATCCCCTGGTGCGATTGCGGATGAACGGCCTGGAGCCGCTGGTTACCTGCGCCCATCATTTGCGGCGCGCGGCCGGCGGCCATATCTTCCTGCGCCATTTGTGCAGTCAGGCTCATCATCTCGGTGCCGCCCGCCACAATGCAATCTTCCATCCCGCTCATGATCTGGGCCGCAGCCAGATTGACCGTGGTGATTCCCCCGCCGCAAAACCGGTCTAGCGTAGTGCCAGACGAAGTGACGTCATAGCCTGCGTCAAGTGCTGCCATCCGCCCCAGATCGCCGCCCTGCGGGCCCTTTTGGGTGGAGGTCGACCAGATCACATCATCGACTGTGGAGGTGTCAAGCTGGCTGCGCTCGGCAATTGCTTTCAGCACGGTTGCCGCGAGATGCTGCGGATGCGATGCCGCCAGCGCGCCCTTGCCCACTTTGCCAATTCCGCGAGGAGTGCGGACAGCGTCGATAATATAGGCTTCAGCCATGAATCAGATTCCTTTGAGAATGGACAAGCTAGTGCACCTAGTTATATATGTCGGCCAAGCGGCCGCGGCAAGCACAAGCGGCTTTTTGCAACATGGAGTGGATGCAAATGAGTGAAGAATTGCTGACGCGCGAAGAGGACGGGATCCTCATCATCACGATCAATCGGCCCGAAGCGAAGAATGCTATGAACAAGGCAGCGGCCGAAGGTATCGCCGCAGCGTTGGACCGGCTCGATGCAGAAGATCATTTGCGCGTGGGCATTCTGACCGGTGCGGGCGGGACCTTTTGTTCGGGCATGGACCTCAAAGGGTTCCTGCGAGGAGAGCGGCCATCGGTCGAAGGGCGGGGCTTTGGCGGGCTGACGGAAAAGAAGCCAGCCAAGCCGCTGATTGCAGCAGTAGAAGGTTACGCGCTGGCGGGCGGGCTGGAACTGATGATCGCGTGCGATCTGGTGGTGGCCCATAGCGGCGCCAAATTCGGCATTCCGGAAGCAAAGCGCGGCCTGGCGGCTGCCGCAGGCGGGCTGATGGTGCTGCCCGATCTCATCCCCCATAAGGTGGCGATGGAACTGGCGCTGACTGGCGATTTCATCGATGCGCCGCGCGCTTATGCTCTTGGGCTGATCAACCGTGTCACTGACGGTCCGGCGATGGACGGGGCGATGCAGTTGGCCAAAGCGATCAACGCCAATGGCCCGCTGGCGGTCAAGGTTTCCAAGCAGATTATGGAGGAATCGCGCGGCTGGCCGTTGGGTAAACGCTATGAAGAACAGGCCAAGCTGCTGCCGCAGGTATTTATGTCCGCCGATGCGCGCGAAGGCTCGCTCGCCTTTGCGGAGAAGCGCGCGCCCAACTGGCAGGGCAAATAATCTATGCCTGGCGCGCTTGACGGGCTGAGGATTGTCGAGTTCGCCGGGATTGGGCCGGGGCCGTTCTGCGGCATGATGCTGGCCGATCACGGCGCTGAAGTGATCCGTATTGACCGCCCGGCAGGCGGACGCGGCGGGGTCGGCGCGATGGCGGGCAAGGATGTGCTGGCGCGCAGTCGCAAATCAGTCGCGCTGGACCTCAAATCGGCGGACGGTATCGCCATCGCACGCAAATTATGTGCCAGCGCGGATGGCTTGATCGAAGGATTCCGGCCCGGGGTAATGGAACGACTTGGGCTGGGGCCGGATGCGCTGCTGGCGGATAATCCGCAGCTGGTTTACGGCCGGATGACTGGCTGGGGGCAGGATGGCCCTTATGCGCAGGCGGCGGGCCATGACATCAATTATATCGCACTCTCAGGCGCGCTGTATCATTACGGCCGGGCGGACGAAAAGCCGACCCCGCCGATCAATATGGTCGGCGATTTTGGCGGCGGCGGGATGCTGCTGGCCTTTGGAATGGTCAGCGCGCTACTCAGTGTGGCGCGCGGGGGCGCAGGCCAGGTAATCGACGCTGCCATGACGGACGGGTCCGCTTTGCTGATGGGGATGATCTGGGGTATGCGTAACGCCGGACGCTGGTCTGATGCGCGCGGCACCAATCTGCTCGATACCGGCGCCCATTTCTACGATACATATCAGTGTGCTGACGACGAATTTATCTCGCTCGGGTCGATTGAACCGCAATTTTATGCCGAGTTGCGGCGACTGGCCGAGCTGGCTGATGATCCCGACTTTGATGCACAAATGAACCCGGCAAGCTGGGCGCCGCTCAAAGCCAAGCTGACGGCGCTATTCCTCCGCAAGACTCAGGCTGAGTGGTGCGCATTGATGGAGCATACCGACGTGTGCTTTGCGCCAGTGTTGTCGATGGCAGAAGCGCCCATGCATCCGCACAATGCCGCGCGCGGCACATTTATCGCGGTCGGCGGTGATACCCAGCCCGCGCCTGCACCACGTTTTTCCGGCACGCCATTCTCAGCGCCGTCACCTGAAACCACCGCCGGGGCTGATAGTGATGCCGTACTGGAATCGCTCGGCCTCGATACCGCTGAAATTACCCGCCTGCGCGCTGCAGGCGCGATTGGCTGAACAGGACTTCTCCAGATGCTCGATATGGCTAACCGCTTTGCCTATAATGAAGACCACGACATGTTCCGCGACACGGTGCGCAAGGTGTTTGCCGAACATATGGTCCCCTTCCTCGACCAGCATGAAGAGCAAGGCATTGTCCCACGCGCGGCATGGAGGGCGCTGGGTGAAGCAGGGATGCTATGTCCCACTGTGGCGGAGGAAAATGGCGGGCTCGGCCTCGACTTTGGTTATAATGCGGTAATCGCAGAGGAATTGTCCTACATCGGCTCGTCTGCCGGTTTCACTTTGCAAAACGATATTACTGTCAATTATTTTGAGCGGCTCGGCACCGCAGAACAAAAGGCGAAATATCTGCCAGGCATGATTTCCGGCGACATCATCACCGCGATCGCGATGACCGAACCGGGCGCTGGATCGGACTTGCAGGGAGTGCGCACCACGGCCAGGCGCGACGGCGATGATTACATCATCAATGGCTCCAAAACCTATATCACCAATGGTCAGAACTGCGATGTAGTGATCGTGGTTGCCAAGACCAATCCCAGCCAGGGGGCCAAGGGGACCAGCTTGATCCTGGTTGATGCTGGTACGCCGGGCTTTGAGCGCGGGCGCAATCTCGACAAGATTGGTCAGCATTCGGCGGACACGTCAGAGCTGTTTTTTAACGATTGCCGTGTTCCCAAGGAAAATCAGCTTGGCGGAGAAGGGCGCGGGTTTGTTCATCTGATGGAAGAATTGCCGCAGGAACGCTTGTCAATCGCGATTGGCTGTCAGGCAGGTGCGCAGCGGGCTTTTGACGAAGCAGTCAGCTTTACCAAGGACCGCAAGGCGTTTGGCCGCACCGTGTTCGAATTCCAGAACACCAAATTTACCCTGGCAGGACTGGCGGCTGAACTGCAGGTCGGCTGGGCACATATCGACTGGGCGCTAAAGCGGCATATGGCAGGCGAGCTGACGACTGCAGAAGCATCATCGGCCAAGCTGTGGCACACTGAATTGCAGGGCCGCATTTGCGATGCCGCGCTGCAATTGCATGGCGGCGCAGGGTATATGAACGAATATATGATCGCCCGCTTGTGGCGCGATGCCCGGGTAACGCGCATCTTTGGCGGAACCAGCGAAATCATGAAGGAAGTGATCAGCCGCAGTCTGTAATCAGGCGACAAAATTCGTCACGTCGTTCACGAAATCATCGAACCGGTCGTGATGGACCCAGTGGCCCGCGCGGTCGTAGTCGCTGACGCGCACATTCTCGCCGAAGAACTTGATCCGGCCGTCCTTGACTGGATTACTGGCCCAGCTGTCATTGCCATAGACCATTAGCGTGGGGCAGGTAATCCGGCCCCATAGCTCTTCCACCTGTGCCAGCGTCATGTCGTCGGGCGGCCAGGCGTGAAGGTGAGGATCGAATTTCCAGCTCCAGGTGCCATCTTCATTGCGGATCGCGCCATGGCGGGTGAGATGGTCTGCCTGTGCGCGGCTGAGATAGCTGTTGGCTTCGTGCATCCGGTCGACTGCATCTGTAAAGCTGGCGTAGCGTTTGGATAGTCGGCTGGAGGCATCACGCTTCTTGTCGATCCATTGCTTGCGGTGCTCATACCACGGCGTCTCAGCCATTTTTGCCTGAACCTTGGGACTGGGTCCGAGTCCTTCGATCGCGACCAGTTTGCGGACATTATTGGGGTATAGCCCGGCATAGCGGGCGGCGATATTGCCGCCCAGCGAATGGGCAACCACGGTCACAGGAGACAGCTCCAACTGGTGAACGAGTTGTGCGAAATCATAGACATAGCCAGTCATCGGGTAATATCCGGTGTTGGTCCATTCGCTGTCACCATGCCCGCGTAAGTCAGGGCAGATCACGTGCCAGTCTTTGCGTAGTTCCTCTGCCACCCAGTCCCAGCTGCGGCAATGATCGCGCCCGCCATGCTGCAGGATCAGCGGCGGCGCATCATGATTGCCCCAATCGGCATAATGCAGCCGCGTGCGCTGGGAGATGAAGCTTTGCGAGGTGGGTCCGATCAGGTCCATTGAAGGGTTCCGCGTTCCATTTGCACATATCTAACTAAGTGATACAACACGGGCAATATTATCCAAGTGCGAAAGGTTCACTCATGCCCGTTATCGACGTTCCGCAGCCTGCCTATATGGAAGACGAAGAAATCTCCATGTTTCACGACGCTGTGGGCAAGTTTTTTGACCAGCATGCTCCGGAAAAACGGGTTCTGAAATGGCGCGAAGACGGACAGGTCGAGCGTGAGTTCTGGCGCGAAGCGGGCGCTGCGGGAATTCTCGGCGTATCCGTGCCAGAAGAATATGGCGGCCATGGCGGCGATTTCCGGCACGATATGGTCGTGGTCGGCCAACAGGGAAACAAGGGCGTGGAAGGCTTTGCCGCCTCGCTCCATAATGTTATCATCCTGCCTTATCTCGTGCGCCACGGGACCGAAGAACAGAAGCAGAAATGGCTGCCCAAGCTGGTATCGGGCGAATTGGTGTCGGCAATTGCGATGAGCGAGCCGGGCGCAGGTTCTGACTTGCAGAGCATAACCACCACCGCGCTCAAGGATGGCAATGGCTATAAGCTCAACGGGTCCAAGACGTTCATTTCCAACGGCCAGACGGCGGACTTTATCATTGTGGTGGCCAAAACCGATCCCAGTGAAGGGCATAAGGGCATTTCGCTGATGTGCCTTGAAACCGAAGGCGCGGAAGGTTTCATGCGCGGCAAGAAACTCGACAAAGTGGGGCTGGATGCGCAGGACACATCGGAATTGTTCTTCGATGATGTGTTCATCCCTGCGGACAATGTGCTGGGCGGGGTGGAAGGTCGCGGTTTCTATCAACTAATGGGGGAACTGCCGCAGGAAAGGCTTCTGATCGCAATGGGCGCGATGAGCACGATCGAAAAGGCGCTCGATGTCACGGTTGAATATGTCAAACAGCGCAAGGCATTCGGCAAGACCATCTGGGATTTTCAGAACACCCAGTTCACATTGGCTGACCTGAAGGCGCGCGGCACAGCGGCCAAGGTGTTCGTCAACGATTGTATCGACAAGCTACTCAAGAAAGAACTGGACGTCACCACGGCTTCGATCGCCAAATATTGGGTCACCGAATTGCAGGGCGAAGTGGTCGACAAATGTCTGCAGTTGCATGGCGGCTGGGGCTATATCAACGATTATCCGATTGCCCGGATGTTCCGCGATAGCCGGATCAGCCGTATCTATGGCGGTTCGAACGAGATCATGAAAATGCTGATCGCCCGGTCGATGTGAAAGCCGCGCGGTGAGCGAGGATGACGCACCCTTCCGGGTACCCAAAACCGCTGAACTGGTGGCTGATTCGATCCGCCGCCGGATCGTTCAGGGTGATCTGGACGAAGGGGATACATTGCCTCCTGAGGCGCAGCTGGTCGAGCAATTCAGCGTGTCCCGCCCGACTCTGCGCGAGGCATTTCGCATTCTTGAGACCGAACGGCTGATATCGGTCAAGCGTGGTTCGCGCTCAGGCGCGCGGGTTAGCTTGCCAAGAGTGGAGAATGTGTCGCGCTATGCCAGCTATTGGTTACAAGCGAGCGGGGTTGTTGTCAGAGATATTTACGAGGCTCGCCTGGCGCTGGAACCATATGTTGTGCGGCGCTTGGCCTGTGATCCGGCACCCGCCGCAGTGGCCAGGCTGCGGGCAGAAGCCGCGCGGCTTGATGCTTTGTATGAAAGCGATCAGGAACGCGATTATCTGATTGCATCGGCTGAATTTCACCGGGTCTTGATGGACGTTGGCGGCAATCAGACGCTGCATTTTCTCACCCGCGTTCTGCAACATGTGATTGAGCAATATCAGGCGCGCTATATTCCGACTCGTTCAGAAGGGGCGGAACGCAAATCCGGTATGCGCCGCGGGGTCAAATCGATCATCAAGCTGATTGATCTGATCGAGGCTGGCGATGCCGATGCAGCGGAGGCGCATTGGCTGCTGCATTTACAAAATACCAACATGGTCTGGGGCAGCGAACGGACTTTGCGCGAGGTTCTGGCCGAATAGGCCGGTGCCTCAGTCACCGGCCATCGCTGAGCCGAGATATAGCTCGCCGCGCCCGTAAAGATAGGCCGGATTGAAATCTGCCAGCTGTTCAAATGCCTTGCGGTTCCATACTGTCACATTGCCGCGCCGGAACTGGGCAATACCAGCTTTGCTAAGGCTGCGCAGCGCCCGGTTCATGTGTACGGGGGTGGTGCCGCACATATCGGCCAGGTCTGCTTGAGTTAGAGGCGTGCGGAAGCCGTTGCGATGACCAAGACCCACCAAGTCCAGCCGGTGCCAGATTTCCGCCAGAAAATGGGCCGCACGCCGATCTGCTTTCAGCTGTCCCAGTTTTAGTGTCCATTGGCGCTGGATTGCCGCATCGAGCGAGGTTGAAAACCAGAACAGGCGGGTCAGGCGCGGTTGAGAAAGCATAATCTCCGCCAGACGCCGGTGACTGACGAACCCGACTGTGGCGGGACCCAAAGTGACCAGATTGTGATCGAGCCGCTTGAGCGCAAAGCCGTGCAAATCCATGAAATCGCCGGGAACCTGAATGCCAACAATCTGGCGGCGGCCATGTTCGATAATCGTTCGCACAGCAAAGCCGGCAATCAAAATGGAGCTGCGATCACAAATTTCCCCGCGCGAGGTGAGCGTTTTAGATGGGCCAAACTCCTCCACCTGTTCGATGGAATCCTCGAAAATCCCGCGTTCCTGATCACTCATCACGTACCGTGATCGCCCCAGTAAGAACCGACCGCTCAACGGATATTTTTCTGGCTCGGCTGTCATTGTACAGATAAAATTCTTTCGAGCCAGTTCGGTTCCATTATGTTTGTAACAGGGCCTACATCGCCCTCATCCCGACTTTGCAGAGCACTGTCCTACGCAATGTAATTCTCTGACTTGTTTGTCACCATGGCGTCACATCAGCGCGGCAATTCTCATATGTAGAGGGGATTTTACTGCTTATGAATGTGATCAATATCTTTCTGACGCATGAATTGGACGGATCGTTTGATGATTTTGTCCATGATAACACGCGTTTTATCTTTGATCGCCTGACGTCTGACGGTCCGCACCGCTTGCTGGAAGGGCCAATATGGGCGTTTGTCGACTGGGTTATGGATGATCTTGCCGGTCTGGAAATGTGCCGCCGTCTGCGGGCAGACCCGCGCACGGCTGAGGCCCATATCACGATAGTGCTAGAAAAGGATGATCACGAAGATCGCCGCCGCGCGCTGCGTGCGGGGGCCGATGATTATATGGTCAGGCCGCTCAGCCGGGCTTTGGTTCTGGACCGGGTGCTGGCGCTGCAAACGCAGCAAAGCCGACGTTTATCCCAGCGCTTTGAACTGGGGAAGTTGTCGATCGATTTGGCTGCCCTGCAGGCCCGGTGGGGCAACACCCCAATTTCCTTGCGCCCAAATGAATTTCGTCTGCTGCGTTTTCTGGTTGAAAACCCCAATCAGATCTTGTCGCGTAACGACTTAATTCTGGGACTGGGCAAACAGGACCCGCGGATTGACGAACGTACAGTGGATGTATGGATCGGGCGGCTGCGGCGCGCACTTAAGGCTGCCGGAGCTGGTAATCCGCTGCGGACCGTGCGTTCCATGGGATATGTCTTCGATACTCATTGAAGCGCATCGATTTGCTCCAGCAATCAAAGGGCCGTCCGTGCCCGGGCGGCCCCCATATGTGTAGCTTGCAGGTTGCCGCTTAACTGCGAGAGCTAGAATCTGGCTGACAGCGATGCAGAGACGGTCGTTCCCACTGCATATGTGTTGATATCGATCCGACTGGTGGCATTTTGCTGAAACTCAAGGTGATCGCGGCCAAACAGGTTGCGAATTTCGCCTTTGAGTTCAAATTCGATTCCGCCAAGCGTGATTCCCTGACGGGCGACCAGATCGACATCGAGACCTGGGTTTTCGACAATGTCGGGCCGCTGAAAGCCGCGGCTGACAGAACGAGCGCTGGCATAGCTGAGTAGGATCGTGAATTGCTGCAATTTTTCCGTGTCTTCGAAACTAAACTGCAGGTTTGCGACATGTTCCGATTGCCCGGTCAGCGGATCGCCGTCAGTGAAGTAAAGCTTGGCCGGTACTTCGCCAGTGGGCGGGATCACCGTGACATCGCCCGAATTCACTTTGATCCGCGAATGCGAGTATGTGTAGTTGGCGACCACCAACAATTGCTTGGTGTCGAACCCGCCGCCCAGTGAACTCAGATCAAAGGCATATTGGGATTCAAATTCCGCCCCATACAAAGTCGCTTGCGGTGCATTGGCATAGCTGGTGATCAGGCTGGTCGATTCATTGGTGATGAACGATTCGATCGGACGGTCGATCTTTTTGTAGAACCCGGCAATGCTGACCCGGTCGCGGTTGGTAAAGTAATATTCCGCCCGCAGCTCTGCATTGGTCAGCTTGCTGTTGGTCAGATAAGGATTACCGCGATAGGCTCTGTTCGATTCCGGATCGAAATAGAGCTGCTCAACGATTTCGCGGAACTGCGGCCGAGCAATCGTCTTGGAACCTGATGCCCGCAATTGCAGACTGTCGCTGACTTCATAGGTCAGCGTAATGCCGGGCAGCCAGTAATCACTATTGATATCGGTAGGTGTCGCCCCCGGGATCGGAGTGGTAAAAATCGTCTGGTCGAGCGCGACATTCTGTTGCGATTTCTCGTAGCGAACGCCCAGGTCAATCGTCAGCGGATCGGCCGGATTGTAGCGGATCATGCCATAACCGGCATTAATCTGCAGCTTGGCATCAAAGACCGGGAATTGTGATGCTTCGAACAGGTTGAACTTGAAGCCTGCCAGCGAGGCGCCATTGATGATATCGCCCGGGGGACGCAGGCCGATGGCCGGAACCAGCGTGCCATCAAGCACATCGCCTTCCGCAATGAAGAAGAAGTCGCGTCGTTCCGAACGACGTTTTGTATCCGTATAGGCATAACCGACAGTGGCGGATAGATTGTCCAGCAACGGATAGGAGAAGTCGATCCCGCCGTACCATTGCTTTTCGGTCAGATCATCGAACGCCACATCCGATTGACCTACGTCCGATACCTGGTTGAAATAGGCTACATATTCCTCGCCGTAGGGCCCGACATGGGTCTTGGTATAAGACACGTTGGTATTAAACGGTGCCTTGCGATTGGTCTGCGCGTAGCCACCACGCAAATCCACTCCAAGATCGCCAAACTTAAGTTCGGCAACCACTTGCGTGTCGATCAGCTGGCGTTCGTACCAGGCGGTATTCTGGTTGGCGAAATCAAAGCCTTGCGGGCCGAGAGTATATTTCGTTCCCAGACCGAGCCGGGCTGTCTTGAGCGTGTCGCGAATGAACAGCGAGGTCCAACGGATAGTCTGGTCCCCCGCGTTCAGGCTGACGCCCAACAGGCCGTTTACCAGCACAGAATTATCAGTGATGAAGGTATTGAAGTCTTCATTGATAGTCGACAGCGTTGGGTCCGCCGATTGCGAATGGACATTGCGGTTGCGCCATTTGTTCTTAATCCCAGCGGCCGCAATGATCCCGAGCCTCGCATCGCTGCCAATATCAAACGAGGTGCCGGCAGTAATGTCGAAGGAGAAATTCACCGGCAGTTGACGGTCCTTCTGCAAGGTCACCAGATTGGTCGGCATCAGCTGCGCTGCGATACCTTCCTGGACTGCATTGGTCGTATCTTCGATCCGCGCGCCGCTGGCGAAGAAGGCCGCCAGATTGGACGGAATGCTACGATTCCCATTATCGAAGCCGGTCCAGTCATATTTTGAGCCAAAATAGGTCAGGCCCGCTGCTTCAGTGGTTTCGGTATCGCCACTGAGACCGCCGGATATCTTGACGAAGCTTTCGCGCGGGACTGACACCGTAGTCAGGTTGATCACGCCGCCGCCGAATTCGCCCGGAAAATTGGGTGAATAGCTCTTCTGGACCAGCGATGAGGCGACTACGTCTGTCGGGAACAGGTCCAGCGGAACGACACGGCTGAGCGGTTCAGGGCTTGGCAGGGGCAGGCCGTTGAGCAGCGCAAGCGAGTAACGATCACCTAGCCCGCGAACATAAACGCGGCCATCGCCAACCACTGAAAGACCGGTTACGCGGCCGAGCGCTCCGGCAATGTCACCTTCACCTGTCCTGGCAATGGCGGCTGTGTCCAGCACTGAAACTACTTGAGTGGAGGACCGCGTGATATCGACATTGCGCCGTCCGATCACAACGATCCCGCCGCCCGGAATGGAAACATCAGGTTGATTTTCGGCGGGCTGCCGCGCTTTGGCGGGGGGCACTGCGCTCTGCGGTGCAGAGCTTTCCACCGGTTTGGCGGAAGGATTAACGGGCGCCGCTTGGGCGTAAGCGAACTCGGGAAGAGTGAGCGCGGTGGACAGCAGCAATAGCGCCACAACCCGCTTGCCAGTCGACATGGTCTGAGACCCCCTCATTTAGATCCTGGACCCCCTCGTCTGAGGTCCTGAAAGTGCCGAGGCGTGCAGCCTCTTCGAATATCGGGCCGGGAGCTGCCGCCAGATGTAGCGGCAGCTCCCGGTGAGCAGGTTGCGATCAATAGATCGGCAGGCTGGTGCAGGCTGAGTTTGCGTTCGGCACACTCAGTGTGTTCGAAGAGCAGGTCCAGCCGTCGAGCCAGGTAGCATTGGCGGCAAAGGCGCCCCCAATATGGGCCGGCGCTTCAAAAAAGGATGAGATCGCGGTGGGGTCAAAGGTGACCACCGCATCTTCATTCGTGCCATTGAGGTAATTCATCGACAGAGTGAAAGTGAAGCCGGTCTGGTTGTTCGTCCCGGCATCCCAGGCCGATTTTACCTGTGCATCAGTTACACTGTCGCTGCCCTTGAAGGGCTGTGAGCTGCTGCCACTGCAGACCACCGAATTAAAGGTTGGGCCGGCCGCAAAAGTTCCTGCGCCGTCAATCCGGATACAGGGGTTGCCGCTGACGATTTCACCATTTGACAGCGCCAGCTTGGCGCTACCGCGGGCACGGACCGCTTGCGCGCTGGCCGTGCTCTGATTCACAAAGGTGAAGTTGGTCATGTAGTAATTGCTCTGCGGGATCGCCTCGACGGCATATTCAGACGAAGGCGAGTCCAGTTCGATCATATTGTCGCCACCAGCTGTGCGCTGCACTGCAATGCCATATTGGATAAAGGCCTGAACGCCGCTGTCGAAGTCGAAGGAATCGTCATCCGCGCCAACCACCAGTGCGTGGTCCATGTGCACTTCGCCGCCCCAGAACTCCATTCCATCATCCGAGCTGTTAAAACTCTGCCAATGGCTGATCTTGGTATTTTTACCGATCGCGCCGCCGCTGAGCGACTGCAGTTCGTTACCTGGTGCGAGGCTGAAACCGGAATAGCGAATCTGGAAGTAGCTCATTTCCCCCGACTTGTCGTTATAGTCGGTGCCACCAAATGGCGTGGCCACGTTGGTGCCTTCCAGGTTCTTTTCGCAATTGGCCTGCGCAATCGCGGTCGGATTGGCAGCTGTGTTGTAGGTGCCGCCGCTACAATCTGAGACCGGCGCCCGGCCAAGCAGCACCACGCCGCCCCACTGGCCGATGGACGCATCAGTCGACAGGCCCTGCACATTGTCACGGCTGGTAAAGATGATTGGCTTGTTCGGCAGTCCGTTGGCGATCAACTGGTTGCCGCGGTTGGCGACCAGGAATGAACGGCCAGTCGCACCATAGACCACAACGCCGGGCTCAATCGTCAGCGTGACTTTGGTGCCAGTGCTAGTCGAGCCTTGATCGGTGCCGATATCGACGCGGCCGGGCAGGGCGTAAAGCAAGCCAGCAATATAAGGCAGGGTCGCGCTGCCGTCGATTACGGCGGGCAGGTTGCAGACCCGGTATTCCCCAGTCGGGCCAGTAATCGTGCCGCCATCGGTCAATTGCGCAGGACTGCTGATCGTCGGACAGCCAGCCGCCGGGGTAACCGTTGCAGAGGATGTCGGCGTCGGGCTCGGCGTCGGTGTTGGTGCCGGATTGTTGATGATGATGTCGCCGGTCGTGCCGGGCGATACGATCTGGTCACCGCCACAGCCGGCGAGTGCCAGCATGCTGCAACCAAGAACGAGCGAGCGATGGATAATTTTCACGAGCAGCGGTCCCCTCAAAAAAACCGAGAATCAGAGATGCGAAACTAATGTCGCGAATCACCGGCTAGGGACGTGATGTGACAGTTTACCTTCAGTGTTTCGGATTTGAGAATCTGAACGTGAAATTGATGATAAATTACAGTTTGGACAGAAACTGGTCATGTTTGCACTGCAGCGGCGCAAGGGCTTGTGGTGAGAGCTTATTTGCGGTGGTCACAAGGCGGCGCACTGCAAATGTTACAGATCAGTGACAATATTTCATTTTTATTGCAGTTTTGTAATATTTCCCGCATCTTGTTCCTAATGTAAAAGAAGAGGGAGAATAATCATGATGATAGTGGCAAGCTTGAGCCTCTTCATGATGACGCCGGGGGCGCTCGCTGCACCAGATATGGTTGAATCTGCAATCTATGAAGCCGCGCTCGATCCGCAAAGTGAGCAGTTGAGACAGCAGGATCCCTCCACCCTCATTAACGCCGGCATCGCCCGCGCGCAGCATGGTGACACTGCGGTGGCGCGAAAGCTTTTTACAGCTGCCTACCAGAATAACGTCCGGTACGACCTTGAAACTGCGGACGGTAAATGGGTCGATTCGCGCATCCTTGCAGCGCGCGCGCTCAAAATGCTCGACCGAGGCGAATTTCGTGCCGGCGACAGAGTAGCGTCTCGGTAACCAAACTTGTCCTTAATTTAGAGTTTTCATTACGACAGAAGGGGCTCATTCAGGAAATCCTGAGTGGTCCTCTTTCGCTTCCAATTGGCGTTCGGGCCCGGTTTTGCATGACCAAGTGCCGAGTTTGCTGTCACCGGCTTGTCATGTAGTGTGCGCAAAGGAGGCAGTCGGAGGGATTTGATGATTCTCATGCGTCAGGGCTGTCTGGCAATTTTTGCAGGATTGGCCCTGACATCCACGCCCGCGAGCGCGGATGTCATGCAGATTGATAGCGGGGGTGCGCGCTGGGTTTCCGGCGCGTTGGCCGGTGCGTCGGCCAATCCGGTGCTTGGGCCTGCGCCCAAGACGCCGCAACTCAATCCAAATTATGCAGTGCCTGACGGGATCATAGCAGACCCTGCGCGGCAGGCTGAGCAAATTCCTGAACAATATGCTGCAAAGGTGCGGGAACTGGCCACGCGCTATGACCTCAGCCCGACCTTGATTGAGGCGCTGGTGTGGCAGGAAAGCCGCTGGCAGCCTGATGCTGTTTCGCCAGTGGGCGCGCGCGGATTGGCGCAATTGATGCCCGGAACCGCCGCCGCAATGGGCGTCGACCCCAGTGATCCCTATGCCAATCTGGAAGGTGGCGCGCGCTATCTACGGATGCAGTTAAACCGGTTCAATGGCGATCTTGAAAAGGCATTGGCGGCTTATAACGCAGGGCCGGGCCGCGTTGAGCGCGCCAATGGCATACCCAGAATCCGTGAAACCCAGAACTATGTCGCATCGGTCATTGGCCGGCTGTCCAATCATTCCCGGAGTACCAGATAAATGCGTTTGATTTCCCGTCTTGCCAGCGCCGCTGCGGCATTCAGCCCGACAATGGCCGAGGCGCAGACCACTGATCCGCAGGGTTCAGGGCCAATTGTGGCTGCACTGGGCTGGCTACAAGGTACTTTACTGGGTAATGTTGCCACTGCCGTGGCCGTGATGGCCGTGGCAGCGGTCGGCTTCATGATGCTGACCGGGCGGATGAATTGGCGCTTTGGTGCAACGGTAGTGATCGGGATTTTCATCCTGTTCGGGGCCGGTACAATTGTGGCCGGGATTCAGAGCGCGGCCGGGGGCTGAGGCATCATGCAATTGATCCGCCATCCTGTCCACCGCGCCTTGACCCGCCCGCAAATGTTCGCCGGGGTGACGATGAATTTTTTCATCCTCAACATGCTGGTGACCGGCGAAGCGTTTTTGATACTGAAAAGTTTCTGGATTTTGCCAGTGCCGGCGGTGATGCATCTTATCGGTTATTTTGCCTGTCTGCGCGAACCGCGCATCTTTGACCTTTGGCTCACCAAAGTCAGCCGCTGTCCGCGGGTCAAGAACTGGAAGCGTTGGGGGTGTAACAGCTATGCCCCGTGATCACGTGGTGCCATCGGGTTTGATGAGGGGCTTGCTACCATGACCAAGTGGATTGGCGCTGCTGCATGGAGTGCAAAGGAAGCCCGCGCAGGTGATCGCTTGCCCTATGCCCGCCTGATTGATCAGCACACCGTGTTGCTCCGCGATGGATCGGTAATGATGGCGCTGCAAGTGCCCGGCCTGCTGTTCGAAACCGAAGAAAGCGATGCACTGAACGCACATGCGGCAACGCGCGAAGTGATGCTGCGTAGCACGCTGGATGCGCGCTTTGTGATGTATCACCACGTGGTCCGGCGGCGGGTCGAAGTGGAACTTGACGGGCAATTTGACGACCCGCTTTCAGCGCATATTGATGCGCGCTGGAAGCAGCGGCTTGGCTCCGGCTCACTGTTTATAAATGACCAGTTCGTGACTCTGATCCGCCGCCCGGCGCGTGGCAAGGCCGGGCTGGCCGAGCGGTTCGCAAAGTTGTGGCAGCGCAAGGGCCAGCGCGAGATTGAAGCTGATCCGCGGGACATTCGCAGTCTCAAGGCTGCTGCGACTGGGCTGATTGCTTCGCTCAGCGCGTATAAAGCGCAACTGCTGGGCGATTATGAAGGCAGTAAAGGGCGCACCAATAACGAAGTGCTGGAACTGCTGAGCGCACTTTACAATGGCGAGATGCGGCCCGTCAGGCGGCCAGCGGATGGCACTGATATCGGCCAAATGCTGCCTTACCGCCGGGCCAGTTTTGGCCTTGATGCCATGGAACTTCGCGGCAGCAGCGCACCTGATTTTTCAGCGATAGTCAGCCTCAAGGATTATCCCGACGCGACCTCGCCAGGATTGCTTGATGGCCTTCTCCGCTTGCCATTCGAAATGGTGGTTAGCGAAAGCTATGCCCCGTCCGAACGCCAGACTGCGCGTGAACGGATGGATCTGGCGCTGCGGCGGCTGCGTTCGGTCGATGAAGAGGCGGCAGCAGAGCGCAGCGACATGCTCGCTGCGCGCGATGAATTGGGCAATGGCACAGTCGGCTTTGGTGATCACCATCTGAGCGTTCAGGTGCGCGCCTCTGATCTGGCGCGGCTGGACGAGGCAACGGCGGCCTGCGGCGCCGCACTGGCCGATACTGGCGCAATTGCGGTGCGCGAAGATATCAATCTGGAACCGGCATTCTGGGCGCAGTTCCCCGGAAATGAACAGTATATTGTGCGCCGCGCGATGATTTCTTCGGCCAATATGGCCAGCTTCGGGTCGCTTCACGGCTTCGCGCTGGGGCAGGCAAGCGGCAACCATTGGGGCGATGCTGTCACTTTGCTGCAGACCACCAGCGCCACACCATTCTTCTTCAATTTCCATAATGGCGATCTGGGCAATTTCTCGGTCATTGGTCCGTCCGGATCAGGCAAGACAGTGGTGATGAACTTTTTGGCCGCGCAGGCTCAGAAATTCAAACCGCGCACGATCCTGTTTGACAAGGATCGCGGCGCAGAATTGTTCGTGCGTGGGATTGGTGGGCGCTATGACCGGATCAGCGCGGGCCAACCGACCGGTTTCAACCCACTTGCGCTGCCCGATTCTCCGGACAACAAGGCATTCTTGCGTGACTGGTTGGGCGTTTTGCTTGGAGCAGAAGGGCCGGAGGAACTAGCCACCATCGCCGAGGCAGTCGATGCCACTTATGGCAATGACCCTGCGCTGCGCCGCTTGCGGCATTTCAAGGAATTGCTGTCGGGCACGCGGCGTCCGCAGCCGGGCGATCTGGCTGATCGGCTGTCGGCCTGGATTGGCGATGGCGAGCATGGCTGGCTGTTTGATAATGAGCACGACCGTTTGGATTTGCAAAGCCGTGTCTTGGGTTTTGATATGACCGCGCTGCTGGAAAATCCGCGGCTTCGCACACCAACCATGATGTATCTGTTCCACCGGATCGAAGAGCGGCTGGACGGGCACCCCACGATTATCCTGATTGATGAAGGGTGGAAAGCGCTGGATGACGAAGTATTCGCCGCGCGTATTCGCGATTGGCTGAAGACGCTGCGCAAACGTAACGCATTGGTCGGGTTCGCCACGCAGAGTGCGCGTGATGCCCTGGAAAGCCGGATCTCCACCGCGCTTGTGGAGCAGACTGCGACGATGATCTTCATGCCCAATTCGCGCGCCCGGCCAGAAGATTACTGCGATGGTTTTGGCCTGACCGAACATGAGTTGGCGCTGATCCGTTCACTGCCCGCGCACAGCCGCTGTTTTCTCGTGCGGCAGCCAGATGCTTCAGTGGTGGTGCGGCTAGACCTGTCAAATGCGCCCGAAGTCCTCACAGTTCTGTCGGGCCGCGAAAGCGCAGTCCGGCGGCTTGATCTGCTTCGCGCGGCGGTGGGCGATAATCCGGCGGACTGGTATCCAGCGCTTACCGGCCATGCGTGGCCGGATTTCAACCATGGACCTATTGCACCGGGTCTTGGTTCGCCAGAACTGGGTCCGCCAGAACAGGGCCCGCCAGAACTGGGACCGACAGAACTAATCTCAGCACAGCATGACGAATTGACGATGCAGCAGGCGGCCGAATGAACCCGGCATGCGACAACACTCTGGCAGAATCTGCCAATGGCGTTGCCGCCGCACTGCGGGCAGTCGATTGCGTGGCGTCGGATATGACCGGTGCAGCATTCGGGCGGCTGTTCGCGCCCGGCGGCGCGCTTGGCCCGGCGCTGACGATAATGCTGGCGCTGTTTATCGCTTTGTTTGCGGTTGGCCTGCTGCTGGGCCGCACCAGCCTGAGCATTCGCTCGGTCGTGCCGCGCATGATTACATTGGGTCTGGTGCTGACTTTTGCGACCAGTTGGTTCGCGTATCAATCAGTGGTGTGGAACCTGGCGGTGGCAACACCTGATTATCTGGCAACAGTTCTGACTGGCAGCGATGGGTCAGCCACCGCGACTTTTGCCGACAAGATCGACATAGTATTTGCCGCTGTGCAGCAGGCCTCTCCAACCACGGCAAATGGCGGGGATGCAGCCATTTCTGCCTTTTCGCCGGCGGGGATGATGTGGCTGGGAGCCATGCTGCTGCTGCTGGGAACAGTTGGTGTGCTGGTGACTGCGCGAATTGCGCTGGCGCTACTGGTGGCCCTGGGTCCGATCTTTGTCGTGATGGCGCTGTTCAACGGAACGCGCGGGCTGTTTACCGGCTGGCTCAAGGGTTTGGTGATGCTGGCGCTGACGCCGCTTTTTGCCGTTCTGGGTGGTAGTGTGATGCTCGAATTGTCAGTCCCTGTGCTGGCCTCGCTGACACGGTTTCCCGGCCAGCTTGATGCACGAGCGGCGATGGCGTTTTTTACGATTGGTGCCGTCCATGTGGCGCTGATGATCATGGTCCTAAAGGTGGCGGCAACAATGGTTTCGGGCTGGCGCGTATTTGGCCTTTTGCCGATTGGCGAAAAAGACCGCCAGATCAGCGCAGGCGGCTTAAGCCCTGCGGTCAGACCTTCTGCGGCAACATATAGCGCTGCTGCTGGATCGGTCGGCTCTGCTGCGCCGTCCCGTCAAATTCCCATCACCGGTGTTATAGCGGCAGTTCCTGCCAACGATGCAGGCTCTGGAGCAGCTGTCACCAGGCGTGAAACGCATGTCTATGCTACTTCGGGCGGTTCGGGTCAGGCGCAGCCGCTGGCACCGGCGGCATCGCGGACCCGCGGGATTGGTAGCCGCTTTCGCGCCCCTGCTGCAAAGCCGGCAAAAGCGCCTCTTACGGAGAAGCTGAAATGAATCGCGCGCCGATCTGCATGCTCGCGCTGGCCGCCTGTGTCACCGCCGCCCCGCTGCCCGCTGCGGCGAAAGACCCCCGACTGGTCGAACGGCTTTACAATGCCGATCAAGTTGTCCGCATTGACGGCCACGCCAAGGTGCAGGCGACGATTAGCTTTGGCGAGGACGAGCGGATTGAGAACGTGGCGATTGGTGATTCGCAGGCGTGGCAGGTGACCCCCAACAAGCGGGCCAATCTGCTGTTTCTAAAGCCGCTATCGGCCAATGCGCGGACCAATATGACCGTGGTGACCGATCAGCACACATATTTCTTCGATCTGGTCGCCAGCCCAAAATCTGCACCGCTCTATGTGCTGCGGTTTACTTATCCCAAGCCGCCCAAGTCCGACGATCCAGTGGTCGCGGCAAAGGCCAATCCGGTGGAGATGGCAGCGGCCACAGACCCCTATGCTGTGGTTGACCCCAGCCAGCTCAATTTTGCCTGGCAAACCAATGGCGACAAGGAATTGCTGCCCACCCGCACGTATGATGATGGGAGCGCTACCTTTCTGACATGGGCCGACAGCAAGCCGATCCCGGCCATTCTGATCAAGGATGAAAAGGGCACCGAAGGCCCGGTCAATTTCGCGGTGCGCGGTAATACGATTGTGGTTGATGGCGTGCCGCCCGAAATCATCTTGCGGTCGGGCAAGGATGAAGCAACGTTGATTAATCAGGGCCCACCGCGCCCGGTTGTGACATCTCCATCGCCCGCAATTGCCAACGCCAAGGGAGCCTGAAGATGCGCCTCGCCAACCGAACTCCCGGCCGCAATGACGGCAATCCGAGTGGCAGCGACCTTGACCCGCGAGAACAGGAATCAGCGGTCATTATCGACCTTGCCAGCCGTAACGCTTTCCCGGCGGTTACGCAGCGCAAGAACAAGTCCGACGGGCTTGGGCTGGCTGCGGGTGTGGCCGTGGTCGGTCTGCTAGGCGCAGTGACCTTGTGGAGCATGAATGCAGCACGGGTGGATCAGGGCAAAACGTCGCAGCAAGTGGAAAGGCCGGCATCCTTGGTACCACCGCCTCCGGTAGCCGCGGTAGTGAAGCCAGCCTCACAGACCCCTCAGCCCCAGCCGGCGATTACGCCGGCACCGATCCTCGCCAATGCGCCTGCCGCCAACCCGGTGCCTAGTATCAACCC
>JAHEAW010000112.1 GCA_024642545.1 Erythrobacteraceae bacterium | reverse complement strand
TCCCTGCCAACGCCACTTCAGGTACAAACAAAATACCTGCACTCAAAATGCAATATACAATTTTTCTCACAATGACATCCTCCATGTAAATCCATGCATAGTGTCATAACGTGAATGCACGGACTTGCCGCCCTTGTTACCAAGAACGCCATCTATGCGGCCCATTTCAGTGAAAAGTTTCATTTGACTAAAACAATTATTGCTCCTTTTTTGAATTGGAGTCAATTTTTCATCTAACTGTTTGAACTTGCATTGTACCCATCATGCAAATTGGCTCACAAAATCGCGCATAAGCCCATTATCTGCGACTCGCCCCCTTCGCCCGGGACAAAATGTTTACTTTTCGTTCCATGCTTTCCATAGCGGGGCCATGTCACCGCTTGCCATTCCCGCGCTTCACGCCAGCCATGCAGGCACTTGGCTGCGAAGCGCCGATGGCAGCACCCGCGGTCTCTCCAAGGGTGAGGCGATCATGGCGGCCGCCGACACGCCTTTGCTGATGCTCAACGCCCCGCTGGTGGCATCGCGGCTCGGCTATCCTGACTTGTCGGGTCTCGACTTGCTCGAACTTTTTGCCTTCATTTATCCCGCGCGCTTCATGGTGCCCACACCAAAGGGGCTGGCGCGCGCGCTGGGCCTGTCAGAACCGGGCAGCGACGATGGCGTGCCAGCGCTGCTACAACAGGCTGCCGGGGCGCTGTTGGCGATATGTGCCAGCGAGGACTGGCAGGAACGCAGCGGTGCATGGTCTGTTCTGCAATCGCTAACCAGGCTACGCTGGCCGTGGGCACAAATTTGCGCGCAGCAAATTGCCCGCCCCGAGAAGGCAGAGAAATGGGTCTTCGGTGTGTTGCCCGAATGGGAGGAAGCGCCCGACCGTCCGCAGCCAGCCAACGTGCTGATAGAAGAAGGCGATATCGCGGCGCAGCTCGAACGGCTGACCGGTTCGGGCGCCGAAAAGCGCGAAGGGCAGCGGTTCTATGCGATCGAGGCAGGACGCATCTTTGCACCGAAAGAAACGCGCAGCCAGCCGCATCTGGTGCTGGCACAGGCTGGCACAGGAATTGGCAAGACACTGGGCTATCTCGCCCCCGCTTCGCTGTGGGCGGGCGCGGCCAGCGGCACCGTCTGGGTATCCACTTTCACCAAGAATCTGCAGCGCCAGTTGCGCGAAGAAAGCCGCCGCGCCTGGCCGGAAAAGCGCGCCGATGGCACCCCGCCCGTAGTGGTACGCAAGGGGCGAGAGAATTACCTGTGCCTGCTCAATCTGGAGGATGCACTGCAAGGCGGCTTCGGTGGGCGCGCGGCAATTCTGGCGCAGTTGGTGGCGCGCTGGGCGGCTTATAGCCGGGACGGCGATCTGGTTGGCGGCGATTTGCCCGGCTGGCTCGGTACGCTGTTTGCCAAGCGCGGTATTGCTGCTCTGACCGATCAGCGCGGCGAGTGCGTTTATGCCGGGTGCCCGCATTATCGAAAATGTTTCATCGAGCGGGCAGCGCGGGCGAGTGCGCAAGCCGATCTGGTCATTGCCAATCATGCGCTGGTAATGATCAATGCCGCCAGATCCGGTTTTGGGGGCAGCCGCGACCAGGCGCAACGCCCGACACGGATCATCTTTGATGAAGGCCATCATGTCTTCGATGCCGCCGATTCGACCTTTTCTGCAACGCTCTCCGGACAGGAAGCGATCGAGCTTAGGCGCTGGATCATCGGTCCGGAGAAAAAGGCGCGGGGCCGCAGGCGCGGGCTGGCCGCGCGCCTCGCCGATGTGGCCAGCTATGACGAAGCGGGCGGCAAAGCGGTGGAGGATGCCGTCCGCGGGGCGCAGGCGCTCCCGTCAGATGGCTGGCTGCAACGGCTCAATGAAGGCGAACCTTCCGGCCCGCTCGAAGCGCTGCTGGCAGGGGTCCGCGCAGTGGCCTATTCACGCGACGAAAGCGGCGGACAGGATGCAGGGTACGGGATCGAAACCGAAGCTGCGGCGCTGGACGGAAATTTCGTGCAGCTGGCGGGACAGGCACAGGCCGCGCTGGCAGCCATCCGTCATCCGCTGGTAACACTTGGCGCACGGCTGGAGGCAGTGATCGAAAGCGCGCCCGATTGGCTCGATGCACAGGGCCGTGCAAGGATTGAGGGGGCGCGTCATTCGCTAAGCTGGCGGATTGACCTGCTCGCCGCATGGGAGGCTCTGCTTGACCGTCTTGGCGGCCCGGCAGACCCGGAATTTGTGGACTGGTTGGCAGTGGACCGATCAGACGCGCGCGAATTTGATGTCGCAATCCACCGCCGCTGGCTCGACCCGATGAAGCCCTTTGCCCGCACTGTGCTGGAACCTGCACATGGCGTAATGCTGACCTCGGCCACGTTGACTGACAGGGGGGCGAGCGGGGAAGATTGGGACGCGGCGATTGCGCGGTCCGGCGCGCCTTATATCGAACTCACGCCGCATGTCGCAGCTGCACCCAGCCCGTTCGATTATGCGCAGCAGGCCGAAGTACTGATTGTTACTGATATTACGCGCGGCGATATTCCCGCGCTGGCGGGCGCGTATGCGCGGCTGATCGAGGCAGCTGAAGGCGGCGTATTGGGGCTGTTTACCGCCATCCGGCGAATGCGCGCTGTACACGGGCGGATTGCGGACCGGCTGGCGCGCGGCGGATTGCCGCTTTTCGCGCAGCATGTCGACCCGATCGATACTGGCACGCTGGTCGATATCTTCCGGGATGATCCGCGCGCCACGCTGCTGGGTACTGATGCCCTGCGCGACGGCGTCGATGTTCCGGGGGAAAGCCTGCGCTGTGTGGTGCTGGAACAAGTGCCCTGGCCGCGCCCCACCATCCTTCACCGTGCGCGGCGCGCTGCTGCAGCAATGCATGGCGGGGGTAGCGCCAGTGCTTATGACGACCGGCTGATCAGGGCCAAGCTGGCGCAGGCGTTCGGGCGGCTCATCCGCAGCAAGGAGGATCGCGGCCATTTCTTAGTGCTCAGCGCTGCCTTCCCCAGCCGCCTGCTCAGCGCCTTTCCGCCGGGTACGCCTGTCATCAGGGTGACACTGGAGGAGGCTTTACAACGCGTCGGCAATACTGTTTCGCAGGTTGTAGATGTGTCACATGACTCATCGGTGATTCCCTGAAGGTGGCATTCGTATCGTGATCAATCGTTCATGAAAAAGCTCGGCCTGCTGCGCCATGCCAAGTCCGATTGGGACGATATGGCGAAGCGTGATTTCGACCGGGGTTTGAACGACCGGGGCCGCCGGGGCGCGCAATTGATCGGTCGCCATATCGGAAAATATGGCGTCAGTTTTGATCTGCTGCTGGCCAGCCCGGCAGAACGTGTGCGGCAAACTCTCGCTGCGGCATTGCCCGAAGCTCAGCCTGTGTGGGACCAGCGCCTCTATCTTGCCGGTACCGACATATTGTTCGATGTCCTGCGCGAAAAAGGCGGGGATGCCGATGCAGTGATGATTGCCGCGCATAATCCGGGCCTGCAGGAATTGCTGTTCGAACTGGTGCCGCCATCAGCCGAAGATGCTCTGTTCGATGAAGCGGCCAACAAATATCCAACCGCTACCTTTGCGGTGTTTGCCCTCAATATCGACAGTTGGGCAGACCTGGAGGGAAATTGCGGGAAGTTGATTCATTTCATGCGCCCGCGTGACCTTGACCCGTCACTTGGCCCGGAAGGCTGATCGACCGCCTGAGCCGCTTCAACCGAGCACAAAGCGCGGTCCGGTTCCCGACTCGCCTGCTTCATCCTGCGGATTATACAGTTTGCAACGGCTGAGACTAAGACAGCCACAACCAATACATCCCTCCAGCTTGCTGCGCGTGCGTTCCAGCGCGGCAATCTTGCGGTCAAGCTGTTCGCGAATAGCTTCGCTGATAGCCCGCCAATCACGCGCATTTGGCGTGCGGCCCAGCGGCAAGCGTGCAAGCGATTGTTCGATTTCGGACAGCGCAAGGCCTAACTGCTGGGCAATCAGAATAAAGCTCAACCGGCGAATGTCCGACCGCAAAAAGCGGCGCTGGTTGCCGCTTGTCCGCATCGCCTGAACCAGCCCCTTTTGCTCGTAGAAACGGATTGCGGATACTGACAGGCCGGTGCGGCGGGCAAGCTCACCGATCTGAAGGAAGTCATCCTTGTGTAATTTTCGCAACATTATCGGCAGTCCCATATTTATCTTGATCTCAAGTTAACTTGAGGTTGTAGAATTGGCAAACATGATGATTCGCAAGTAAAGGTCCAGTCAGGATTATACGTTCCCGGCCTCCCGTATGCGGACCATTTCATGCAACTTTTCAGGAGTTCTCTCAATGCCCCCGGCAACACTCGAACATGCCAATCTGACCGTTACCGACCCTGCCCGGCTGGCAGCGCTGCTGACCGACCTGTGCGGCTGGCATGTTCGCTGGCAAGGTCCGTCAATGAATGGCGGCCACACGATCCATATTGGCAGCGATGCGCAGTATCTGGCGCTTTATACCAATGACACGGCCAAAGGCGATTACAGCAAAGGGCAGCCGCTCAATCACGTTGCCTTTGTCGTCGGTGATCTGGCTGCTGCCGAAGCACAAGTGACCGCAGCGGGCCTCAAACCCTTCGGTCATGATGATTATAAGCCGGGCGAGCGGTTTTACTTCTTCGACTGGGACGGCATCGAATATGAAGTGGTCCATTATTGACCGCCGGCCTGAGCGGCCACCAGCCAAGCGCGCAGTCTCACAGTAATCGGGCTGGCGCGCCTCTCTGCAGTCCTCTGGCCCAAGGTTCATCGGTCCTTTCAACCACCAGCGGGCGGTACCATGCCCGACACAAATTGAGTGCTGTTTCCGGTTCACCGCCGAGCCAGACTGCATAATTCTGCGGCGCCAGCAGCACCGGCATTCTGGTGTGGACCTTTGCGGCATCACCTGTCGCATCGGTCATGACCATTGAATAGACATCGCCCCATTCATCGCTGCTGCGCCAAATCCCGGCGGCGGCGAATACGGGCACTTCGGGAACTGACAGCCAGGTGCGGGTCATCGCACCCTTCGGCCCTTGCGCCTCAGCCCAACCGGTCAGGGGGATCAGGCAGCGGCGCTGTGCAAAACTGGCATTCCAGAAAGTACCGCCAAGCTTGTCGGTCCGGGCATTGTTGACCGGCCTGGGCTTCAGCAACTGGCCCTTCCTGCCTTTGAGTCGCAGCGGGAAACCCCAGTTCATCGCTCTGATTTTACCGGATTCGACCACCAGCCCCGGATAGCCGGGGTAGACTTCTGCGCCCAGATTGCTGCCTGCTGCCGCATTTTCCGCAGCGAACAATCGCGCTGCCTCATCAGCAGGCTTGGCAAGGCGATAGAGGTTGCACATCAGGAATTGCCAACCACGAAACAAGCCGCAGCGACCAGCAGACCGGTAAAACGGTTGGCACGAAATCGGGCCAGCGGATTATCTGGATCAGCCGGGTCGAGCGTGACCACTTGCCAGCCCAGATGCGCGGCAGCAGGCCCCAGCGCCAACAGCGCAATGCCGTCCCCTCGCAGCAGCCAGATCGCCAGCGCCCATAAGGCAACTGCTGCTGCATAAAAAAACCCAACGCCCAATTTGACCTTGCCGCCCAGTCGCAGCGCGCTGGAGCGAATGCCAACCAGCGCATCATCCTCCCGGTCCTGCAGCGCATAGATCGTATCATATCCGATGACCCATGCCATTGCCCCGGCATAAAACAGCGCCAGCACATCCCAGTGATCGCTGCGCAATTGCACCCACCCGACCAGCAGGCCCCAGGTGAATACCAGCCCGAGCCATGCCTGCGGCCACCATGTAATGCGTTTCATGAACGGGTAAGCGGCCACCAGCGCCAGACTGGCAAGCGCGACTACCTGTGCGGGCAGGCGCAATTGCATCTGCACCACCAGCCCGATCAGGCACAGCGCGATCAGCCAAGCCCACGCCAACCGCTTGCTGATGCGTCCGCTGGCGACTGGCCGCACAGCCGTGCGCGCCACTTTACGGTCAAGCCCGGCATCGACAATATCATTATAGACGCACCCTGCACCGCGCATGGCGATACTGCCCAGCAGCAGCCAGCCAAGCAGAACAAGCTGCGCGCCTGCCCCCGTCAACCATACGCCCCACGCGCAGGGCCAGAACAGCAGCCACCATCCGATTGGGCGGTCAAACCGGGCGAGCTGCGCAAGGTCGCGCGGCATCTGCGGCAAGCGAGCAATCAGCCCGCGGTGCTGGCTATCAGGAACAATTGCGGATTGGCTAGCAGATCCAGCGGGAGTGGCAGGTAGCGCGTCGTTCATGCTTGCGCTTTACCGGCTGCGCCGCCTAGTGGAAAGCCATGCCTGCAACACCAGCCTGGCCCCCGCGAAGTGCACCGCGCCTGTTCGTGAGCGATCGATTGTCCGTTGGCGCGGTAATCACGCTGCATGGCAATCAAGCGCATTATCTTGCCCGCGTGATGCGCACCAAGGCAGGAGAGGTTGCAATATTGTGCGACAATATGACCGGCGAATGGGCCGCGGAAGTAACCGCCGCTGGCAAACGCGACATATCGCTGACTGTCATCCGGCATTTGCGCCCGCTGGAGGACGTGCCCGATTTCTGGCTGTGTCCCGCCCTGCTCAAGAAAGACCGGTTCGATCTGGTCCTGGAAAAGGCCGCTGAACTTGGCGCAGCGCAGATCAAGCCAGTCATCACCCGGCGCTGCATCGCCGACAAGCTCAATCTGGAACGCGCGCGGGCCGTGTTGACTGAAGCGGCTGAACAATGCGCGCGCACCGCCTTGCCCGAAATTGACGCGCCGGTGAAACTTGACCAGCTACTTGCCGCATGGCCGCCAGACCGGGTGCTGTTTGTGGCTGACGAGCTGGGCGGCGCGCCAGCAGCGCAGGCCTTCCAGGACCATAATGGGCCAGCCGCCTTGATGATTGGCCCGGAAGGCGGGTTT
>JAHEAW010000023.1 GCA_024642545.1 Erythrobacteraceae bacterium | reverse complement strand
GGACAACGGGTCCGCCACAACGGAGGCAACAGCCTCCATCACGAGCACGTCACCCCCTTTTCCCATACTCATTCCACACGGCACGAACGGCGGAGGCCTAAGTCATTGAAATTATGGTGCACCCGACAGGATTCGAACCTGTGACCTCTGCCTTCGGAGGGCAGCGCTCTATCCAGCTGAGCTACGGGTGCCGGTGTTGGTACAGTTTGTTGACCGCGCGAACGGGGCGCTTAGCAAAGCGGATCGCTGCTTGGAAGCATTTATCGCTCTTCTGCATTCTGCCGCTCCGGTGCATTAGCAATTTGGCAAGTGGACCGGTCTATAGCCGTTCGTGCAATGAACGCTTATTCCTCCGAATTCCACAAGGCAGGTGCTGGTGTGCCGGCCGCCATGCCTGCTCCGGCATCCACTGCACGCAGCGCAGCCGGAACGATTAGCCGACAATGGGCTGCCCTGCAGGATGCAGCAGCAGCGGTGGCGGCCTTGGCCGAGCAGGCCAGCGAGCCGCCTTCGCGCCAAATTCGCAACTATCCTGCACTGATCAAGGATGTCGGCGGGTGGCGGCTGGAACTGGCGGCCAAGGGCGTGTCTGATCTGGCCGCTATCATGCAACCGGGGTTGACTGCGCTGCTGGCGGTCAACGCGCGCGGGCAGGACGCAAGGCCCGCAGCGCAGGCGCTGTGGCTGGAATTCCAGCATGCGCGGGAGAGCCTGCTGGCGCTGGCACCAGATACAGGATCGCTCGGCCCGCGCCGCAGCGCCTAAACATCCGAGCGAGCGCCCCGGGTTCTGCTCGCTTGACGAAGTTCCTGCTATGTTCCAAATCGGGGCATGGCCAATGTTATCCCGGAGCGAATCACACCCAGCATGGGCTTATCCGACGCCGATTCGGCATCATTGCAGGGCGCGCAAGCTGTGGCCCGCGGCATTTGTCGGCTATTTGCCCGCAATGATATCTGGTGCCTGTCCGAAATGCCGCTGCGCAATGGCCGCCGGGCCGATCTGATGGGGCTCGATCCCAAGGGCCGGATTGTGATTGTCGAAATCAAGGTCGCGCGCGGCGACCTGCTGGGTGATAGCAAATGGCCCGATTATCTCGACTATTGTGACCGCTTCTTCTGGGGCGTGCCGCCAGAACTGGACCGCGGGCCGCTGGAAGGCAGCAATTTCCTGCCTGAAAGCTGCGGGGTGATTGTGGCGGACAGCTATGATGGGGAAATTATTCGTCCGGCACCGCTCCAACCGCTGGCCGCAGCGCGCCGCAAGGTGGAAGTGGAGCGCCTCGCCCGCACCGCGCTGCGCCGCCATTTGCAGAACGCCGATGCAGATGGGGCCGCACTCGGCCCGCTTGGTTGACCGCTGCGCAGCGACCTGCGCCTGAAAGTTCTTTATCCGCTGCGGCGCTCGCTTCATAAGCACAGGAATGGTTCCTTCCATCCTTCTGTCGGCCGCGGCGATGACGGTCATTGTGGCGCTGCGCTATCTCGCGGTGAGCGGTGTGTTCGCCTGGATCACCCAGCGGCTCCACCCCGGTCATTATGCCGCAATGGGACAGCAGATTCGCAAGGAAATTGGCTGGTCGCTGATGTCTGCTGCGATTTATGGTGTGCCCGCAGGCATTATCGCATGGGGCTGGGACCAGCACGGCTGGACCCTGGTCTACCGCAATTGGAACAGCTACCCGCTGTGGTATCTGCCGCTTTCGCTATTCGCCTATTTGCTGGCCCACGATAGCTGGTTCTACTGGACCCACCGTTTGATGCACCGCCCAAAGCTGTTTCGCGCCATGCATGCCGTGCACCATGCCAGCCGCCCGCCAACCGCCTGGGCCGCGATGAGTTTCCACCCGTTGGAAGCGATCACCGGCGCAATAGTGATACCGTTGCTGGTATTTGTCATCCCGGTGCATATTGCCGTTTTAGGCATGGTGCTGGCAATCATGACGCTGATGGGGGTGACTAATCATATGGGCTGGGAAATGTTCCCGGGGAAACTTGTTCATGCCCCATTGGGATATTGGCTGATAACTGCCAGCCATCATCAGCGCCATCACGAGAATTACACATGCAATTACGGACTGTATTTTCGCTTTTGGGACAGGGTGTGCGGAACCGACCGCGGGCTGTCGGAACGTTTTTCAGCGGAGCGCTGATCGCAGGATCCGCTGCGATGGTCATGAGCCCGGCCAGTGCAGCACTAGCTGAAGCGACAAAGACTGCCACCAGCACAATCACCGTAACGGTGACCGGGCTGCGGTCTGACAAGGGCGTGATACGCGCATGCCTCACCAGCAGCGCGGACAAATTTCCCAAATGCAACGATGCCCATAGCGTCACGCTGGTCGAACCTGCGGCCGCCACAGTGACCATGACATTCACCAATGTCGCGCCTGGACGCTACGCGATTGCGCTGCTGCATGATGAAAACAACAACAACAAGGCGGACCGGGCGCTGCTGATGATGCCCAAGGAAGGGTTCGGCTTTTCGCGTGACGCCAAGGTGCGGTTTGGGCCGCCCAAGTTCAAAGCAGCTGCCTTTGATGTCACAAGCGGCGCAGTGCATCAAACGATCAAGATGCGTTATATGTTCTAGTCAGCGGACGCGTCGGCCCGCAGCACACCCGTGCAAATCCGGGTTCACGCCAGCTCCATGACGTCAAACTGCCACGCCAACTTTATGGCACGGCTTAACAGTATGTTTACCATGTCGCGCCAGAAGGGCCGTTGCACAAGGATTGTGTGACACGGGTCAAGGGGGCTTTGACAGCCATGGATACGCTTCGCGGTAACTTCGATGCCACTGATTTGGATGCCAATCGGCACGCAGGCAGCGAATTTGACACCGCAGATTATGATGCCGGGCAGGACAACTGGCCGCGCGATTGGGACGTGTCTGAAGAAGATGCCGCCCACGAACCGCCGCCCATCGCCATCGGAACCGATGAACGCCGGATGCAGGTGCGCGCCTATAATCATTGGGCGAGCCTGCTGAACGACCGCAATTTCCCGTCAATCGAAGATCTTGATCCGGAAAATCTACCCGATTTTGGCCCTTATAGCGTTTTGCTCGACTTTACTTCGGGAATCGAAAACCCGGGCGTTCAGTATGTCGGCGCGAAACTGGCCGATGAATGCGGCACGCATGAGGAGATCGACTCGCTGTCCGATGTTCCCAGCCGTTCGCTGCTGAGCCGGATTACCGATCATTACATGCAGATTCTCGCGAATCAGGCCCCGATTGGATTCGAAGCCGAATTTGTAAACCAGCGCGGTGCCACCATTCTGTACCGCGGCATCTTGCTGCCTTTCTCAAGCGACGATGAAGGCATCGACTTTATCTATGGCGTGATCAACTGGAAGGAAATGGCCGACCAGATCACAACCGATGAATTGATGCTCGAAATCGATCAGGCGCTCGAAGCGACAGACAGCTCCGACGAATTTGAAGAAGACGAGCTCGATCCGGTCCGTCAACCCGACGCGGTGAGCGATTGGGCAGATGGCCCGGCGGCAGACATTTTTGACCTTGGCCCGCTGGACCAAGCGGAAGCGCCGCAAGACAATGACTATCCCGAGCCAAGCTTTGGTTCGCTGCTGCCCCAAGGCGCATTAAGCTTCGGCACGGCAGGTGGCAGCAAGGCCAAGGAACCGGTGCTGGAATTGTCCGACGAACAGCTTGAGGAAGAAACTGAAGCCTTCGAACTGGTCGATGAAGCCGAACCGGCCGACGTGCCAAGCTCGGCGGTGGCAGAGCCGGAAGATGACGAACAATATCTCGACGCACTAGCGGCAGCCCCGTCAGATGATGAAGGCCTGTATGATTGCCTCGCCGCAGCGCGCGAATTGGCGCATGCCGCGCGCAGCTGTGAAGATCGCAGCCGCAATGCGCTCTATGCTGCGGTTGGCCGCGCATATGATTTCAGCCTGGCCGCCGCGCAAGAGCCCGATGAATTTGACGAATTGGTCACGGAAAACGGGCTGACTGTGCAGGACCGTGCGCCCATGACGCCTGTGGTGAAACTGGTGTTCGGTGCCGAATATGATAAAACCCGCCTGACCGAATATGCTGCCGTGCTATCGCATGCGCACCGGATCGGAATCGAACGCGGCGCTTTGGCGGGGTTCCTGGCCAAAGCAGATGGCGGGCTCAAAGGCGTAGTCCATACAGAGCGTCAGATGCGCCGCGAAGAAAGCGCACAGACTGCAGAACACGCCGAAAGTCCGCAGGAAAAGCTGCTGCGCAAGCTGCGCGATATTGCCCCTGCAGGCTTTGAGACCATCACTAGCGATGGCGAGGAGTTTGCGCTGGTGATGATCCGCCGGATGCCGTCTGGCGAAGTGGTGATGCTGGGCGAAATCACCGGCGACCAGCCACTGGTCGAACGGGCTGCCCGCAAGCTGGTCGCCTGACCCTGTGGGCACAGGCGGCCAAGACTAAACGCTTCAAAATTGACACTATACCATCGCCCAAACTGCAGCTAGCTGGATTGCATGAGCAAAGCAGGATGGCGAAGAATGGGCTGGGTTGCGGTCTGGCTGTTGGTGATGGGCGGCGCAGGCTACGGCGCCTTGCAATATGCCATCTCACAAAATGGGCCTGCTGTCCTTAATGCCATTGACCGGCTCGCCGGGGGTGCGCGCAATGTGGAGCTGGTCCACCGCGAGACCATAGGCACGTCACCGCGGCAAAAGATACTGGTCTATAATATGGCCGGCGATGATCAGCCCAAACCCGTCATCATCTTTTTTCATGGCGGCAGCTGGAACAGCGGCGATCCTGATGACTACACTTTTGTCGCCCGCGCGCTGGTGCCCAAGGGCTTTACCGTTGTGCTGGCAGGATACCGCCTGGTCCCCGGCGGCGAATATCCTGCCATGCTGGAAGATACGGCCAAGGCGGTTGCCTGGGCCAAGGCCAATATCGGACGCTATAATGGCGACGCGGAGCGAATTTTCATCGCAGGACATTCAGCTGGCGCCTATAATGCCGTGCAAGTGGCGCTGGACCCGCAGTGGCTTGCTGCTGACGGGCTGAGCAGCAAGGATATCAGCGGCGTCATTGGCATGTCAGGCCCCTATGATTTCCTGCCGCTGGATAGCGCATCGACCAAGGCAGCCTTTGGTGCAGCCGCTGATCTAACCGCCACGCAGCCTGTCAATCACGTGCACGCCGGGGCGCCGCCGATGCTGCTCATCCACGGTGAACAAGATACGCTGGTCTACCCGCGCAACAGCCGCAAGCTGGCGGCTGACCTGACCAAGGCAGGCGATCAGGTGACCACTGCCTATTTCACCGGAATGGACCACAATGCCCCGCTGCTGGCACTGGCCAGCCCCTGGCGGCGCGACCCGCAAGTTCTCGATACGATTACCAGCTTTGTCGATGCGGTGCTTGAAAAATCCGCTGCGGAGCGCGCTTCAGTTCCAGTTCAGGGCTGAGTGCGTTACAGCTGCAGTATATGCGTACCCCTGCCCGCCTGATTGTATTTCTGGCCCTTGCCGCGCTGGCCGCCCAGCCAGTGGCCGCGCAATCAGTCCTGCGCGACGCGGAAACCGAAGCTTTGTTGCAGGACTTGGCCGCTCCGCTGGTGGAGGCGGCGGGTTTGCAGCCGGGCAATGTCGATATCATTCTGGTCGACGACCCTGCAATCAATGCCTTTGTTGCAGGCGGACAGGCGGTCTATATCAATAGCGGCCTGATCCAAGCGGCTGATGATGCCAGCGAAGTGCAAGGCGTGATCGCCCACGAACTGGGCCACATCACCGGGGGCCATGCCATTCGCGCCGGCCAAGGGTACAGCAAGGCTGGCAAGATATCGCTCCTCTCGATGCTGCTCGGTGTCGCAGCAGCGGCTGCTGGCGCTGGCGAAGCGGGGATGGGCGTGATGATGGCTGGGCAACAAGCAGCCATGGGCGACCTGCTTGCCTTCACCCGGGTGCAGGAATCCAGCGCTGATGCGGCAGGTGCCAAATATCTGTCCAAGGCAGGAATATCAGGACGCGGCTCGATTGATTTCTTCAAAAAGCTCCAAAATCAGGAATTTCGCTATGGCTACAGCCAGAGCGATGATGCCGCCTATAGCCGCACGCACCCGCTCACGGGTGACCGGATTTCGCGCTTGCAAGCAGTATATGAAGCCGATCCGGCATGGAACAGACCTGATGATCCAGTGCTGCAACAACGGTTTCTGCGGATCAAGGCCAAGCTGTTCGGCTATCTCAGTGATCCGGACCGAACCTTGCTGGTCTATCCCACCAGCCGCAATGATGTGCCCGCGCTCTATGCCCGCGCCTATGCCTATCACAAGGCCGCGTTCATGGATAAAGCGCTGCACGAAACCGATCAGTTGCTGGCGATCAATCCGGCTGATCCTTATTTCCTCGAACTCAAAGGACAGGTGCTGCTCGAATCGGGTAGGCCTGCCGACGCGCTGGAGCCACTGCGCAAGGCCACCTTGCTGACCAATAACAATCCGCTGATCGCTTCCACCTTTGGCCACGCGCTGATTGCAACCGAAGACCCGAAGAATTACCCTGAAGCGGAACGGGTGCTGCGCGCAGCGGTGGCCCGTGACCGCTATAATCCTTTCGCGTGGTATCAACTGGGCATGGTTTATGCGGCAGGTGGCGATATGCCGCGCGCGCGGCTGGCCAGCGCGGAACAGCAGGTCTTGAACCGTGACTTCGGCGATGCCTTGCGCAGCGCGCAATATGCCGAAGCGGGCTTGGCCAAGGAAACGCCCGACTGGATCAGGGCACAGGATATCGAGATGCAGGCGCGCGCCGAGCTTGAAACCAAGCGCAAGCGCCGGTAGCGCGGGAAGATTATGCAAATCTCCCTTCGTCCGCTCATCATCACGGCGCTCGTTTCGCTGTTGTTCGGCTTTGCCGGCGCCGGTATCTGGTCGATCAGCGGGATGGGGGACCGGCAAGTGCGCGCGTATATGCTGGCGCATCCGGAATTGCTGCCACAAATGGCCGAGGCCTATCAGAAGAGCGAAAGCGAGAAGCGGCTGGCCGGAATTTCAGGCGCGATCACTGCGCCATTTCCGGGCGCAGTGCTGGGCAATCCCAATGGCTCGGTCACCTTGGTCGAGTTCACCGATTATGCCTGCACCTATTGCCGGGCGAGCGAGCCTGAAGTAACCTCTTTGATCAAGGCTAATCCGGACTTGCGGGTTGTTGTGCGAGAATGGCCGATCTTTCAGGGCAGCGACCGCACCGCTGCCCTTGCCTTGGGCGCGGCCAAGCAGGGTAAATATGCCGCTTTCCACCACGCAATGTTCAGCAAAGGCCCGCCCAGCGATGCCACTATCGCCGCCTCGGCCAAGGAAGTAGGCCTTGATTTGGCCGCCGCGCAGGAATTCGCCCGTTCAGATGCAGTCAAAGCAGAATTGCAGAAGAATTTCGGTCTTGCCCAGCAACTTGGCTTCACTGGCACGCCGAGCTGGGTGATTGGCAATCAGGCGCTGGAAGGCGCGGTTGGTGCTGACACGCTCCAGCGGGCGATTGACGCTGCCAAAGACAAATGAGCCAGTTCGGCGGCAAAGCGATATGCGCTGCGCTGCTGATAATCCTGCCCGCTTTCCCGGTCCCTGCTGCGGCACGTGAAACAGGGGCCGGCGATAGCGCGCTCAGCGCGGCGCTGGCTGCCCTGCAACTGCGTGATGCCCGCGTGCAGCGGATTGGTTGGCAGCTGATATCAGGTAACGCAGCCTTCTGCCGCCATGTCAGGCCCGCCACAGGCCTGCTGCTGGAAGATATCGCAGCTTTTTCAGAGGCCGACGCGATCCGCGCCAGTCTGGGCCTGACAGGCGATATTGCGGTCGAGGCGGCGGCGCCGGGATCGCCCGCAGGGCGGGCCAATGTGCCAGTTCACGCGCAGGTACTGACGCTCGATGGCGCGGTGATGGCGGACTTGCCGCCGCCCGGCAAACAGCGCTGGCTGCGCTTGCAAAAGCTCAATCAAGCGATGGATGCAGGTTTGGCAAAGTCCGGCTCGGTTACACTGACCTGGCAGTATGGAAAACAGGCACCCGTCACCACCAAGCTGGTTGGCGTCCCTGCTTGCCCCACCCGGTTTGAGGTGATCACAGCCTCGAAGCAAGTTTCCGCCAATGGGACGCGAGTCGCTGTGGGGGAGGCGTTTATCGGATTCACTTATGGCGACGGTCTGCTTGCGGCTGCGATCGCGCATGAAGTTGCGCATAATGTGCTGGGCCATCCCGCCTGGCTCGACGCGCATGGCCGTTCGCAACGCAACATTCGCCGGACCGAACGCGAGGCTGACCGGCTGATGCCCTGGCTGCTGGCCAATGCCGGCTACCCGCCAAGCGATGCGGAGGTGTTCATGCGAACATGGGGGCCCGGCCATGACGGCGGGTTGTTTCGTAACCGTTCGCACGCAGGGTGGGACGAGCGCGCCGATGCGATCGCTGCGGAACTCCCGATAGTGAGGCAGGCGCTCACACAGGCCGAAAAGGCCGACTGGGACGCGCTGTTTAAGCGCGATATTGCGCCTGATGTTGTGCCGGGGCCAGCGGCAGAATCAGCCGCACAGGCAGCCGCTCAGGCGGCGGTTTCTTCCGGCTCCTCCAATTTGTAGAGCGATGCCAGCGGGCGTGCCATTACCCGGTGTACCATCGGCTCAAAGAATGCGAGGCTTTCGCTCTGGTAGTCGGGATCGAACGCGGCCTGATCATATTTCTCGCAGAATTCAGCGCAGAAATCGAAATGCTCATTGCCGCGGAACTTCTCGCGCGAATCGCGGTCCATTCCGAGATAATGGAAATAATAATAGCCCTGGAAATGGCCGTGATGCTGGCAGGTCCAGTGCAGTTCTTCGCGTACGAACGGCTTGATGATCGCTGCCGCCACATCCGGATGGTTGTAACTGCCCAGCGTATCGCCAATATCGTGGAGCAACGCCATGACGACATATTGCTCGTCGCGTCCGTCACGGTATGCGCGGGTCGCGGTTTGCAGTGAATGTTCCAGCCGGTCGACCGGAAAGCCGCCAAAGTCGCCGTCAAGTAACCGCAAATGTTCAAGAACACGGTCTGCCACACTGCCTGCAAATTCGCGAAAATGCCCGCCGATGATGGCCCAGTCTTCGGCCGTGCCCTCTTTCATCTCGCGAAATTTGGCACGAGCATGCTCGGCTTCTGGCAATTTGTGGTCAACACCCATTATCCTGTCTCCTCTGAGCCCATTCTAGCGCAAGTTTGCCGCCGGGTAAAACAATCTGACGCCGCCGGAAAAATCGGCTAGGCTGGCAGATTATGGCCATGCTGCCTTTCCGACCCACGCCGTTCTTTCGCAACAAGAACCGGGCCTTCTGGAACCTGCAGATCGCAGGCTGGACCGGTCTGTTCCTGCTGCGCACTATGACCGCGCTGGCCAACCAGCAGCAGCCTTCGTTTCTAGTCTTGCTCCTGATCGAAGCGATCACCGGCTTTTCAATCACGCTGGTGCTGTCGGTCATTTACCGCAAGCTGATTACCCGGCGGCCAGTGGTGACCTGGGGTTTGACCGCCGTCTCGCTGGTCCTGGCAGTGGCACTATATGCCTTTGTCGAGGCCTGGGTGCTGGGCCTGTATCGGCCCAATAGCGATTCGTCCTTTGCGCAATTACTGGTCGGGCTGATCTATCTGCCAATGACGCTGCTGGGGGCGTGGTCCGCGCTCTATTATGCGATCAATTACTTCCTGCAGGTGGAAGAACAGGCGGACCGGCTGGAGCGGCTGGAAACGCAGGCCACCAGCGCCCAACTGGCAATGCTGCGCTATCAGCTCAATCCGCATTTCCTGTTCAACACGCTCAATTCGATCAGTACTTTGGTCCTTCTGAAGCAGACCGAGCCGGCCAATGCGATGCTCACGCGCCTGTCCTCCTTCCTGCGCCATACGCTGGTTTCACAGCCGGGCGGCAAGGTCACGCTGGAACAGGAAGTGGAAACGCTGAAGCTGTATCTCGGGATCGAGCGGATGCGGTTTGAAGAACGGCTACGGACCGATTTCCAGATTGATACCGACGCTGCGCTTGCCTCGCTGCCATCGATGTTGCTGCAGCCCCTGGTCGAAAATGCAATAAAATATGCCGTCTCTCCGCAGGAAGAAGGGGCGGAAATCAGCGTCAAAGCGCAATTGGTCGGACCCCGGCTGCGCATTACCGTATCTGATACAGGACCAGGCTTGAACTTGCGCAAGCGACAGCACAGACTGCCCGGCGCTATGACAGGAGAAGGCCGTGTCGAATCAACCGGAGTGGGTCTGGCCAATATCCGGGACCGTCTGGCGCAGGCCTATGGCGATGATCACCTGTTTGAAATCCGCACTCCGCCCGAAGGCGGCTTCACCGTCGTGATCGAATTGCCATATGAAGCGCCCAAGCATTCAGTAACCGGTCAGCCTTTGCGGCAGATACAACAGGCCGGGGGCAGCAGCCCGCAAGCCCAGCCCGCCGAATCTAGGCCCTTAAAATCTGGGCCCGTCACACTTGCGCCCGCGGCATCTGCCAGCGAAGAGCCGCTGCCTCCTCGCCAGATTGGAACAAATCTATGACAATTCGCACGATCATCGTCGATGATGAAAAGCTCGCTATCCAGGGCCTGCAACTGCGCCTCGAAAGCTTCGAGGATATCGAAGTGATCGGCACGTGCGCCAATGGGCGTGAGGCGATCCGCAAGATCAAGACTGAAAAGCCTGATCTGGTGTTCCTCGATATCGAAATGCCCGGCTTTGATGGTTTCAGCGTGGTCAAGGGCGTGATGGAGATCGAGCCGCCGCTATTTGTCTTTGTCACCGCGTTTCAGGAGCATGCAATTCGCGCGTTTGAAGCCAATGCGGTCAATTATCTGATGAAGCCGGTTGATGTCGACAAGCTGGCTGATACGGTCGAGCGGGTCCGTATCCGCTTGTCAGAAAAGCGCTCTGCCGAAGAAGCTGCCAATTTGATGAATGTTCTGGCCGAAGTTGCACCCGATGCTGCCGAAGAATTCGCCGAAAGCGAAAGCGAGACCAGCGAGCGGTTCGAACGGCTGCTCAATATCAAGGACCAGGGCAAGATTTTCCGCGTCGAAGTCGGCTCGATCGAACATATCGAGGCAGCTGGCGACTATATGTGCATCTACACCGGCGAAAATTCGCTCATCCTGCGCGAAACCATGAAGGATCTCGAACGGCGGCTCGATCCACGCAAATTCCAGCGGGTGCACCGATCCACTATCGTCAATCTCGATCAGGTCCGCCAGGTCAAGCCGCACACCAATGGTGAATGTTTTCTGGTGCTGGATAGCGGCGCTGAAGTGAAAGTCAGCCGGTCATACCGCGATGTGGTGGCGCGTTTTGTCCACTGACCCATTCGCCCTTGCAGGCTTTGATCTTGACGCATTTGTCCGCAGCGCTTTGGCCGAGGATCTTGGCATTGGCCTGCACGGTGGCGGGCGTGACGTCACATCGGAAAGCGTCATTCCAGCTCAGGCGCGCTTTTCCGGCGTGATGGACAGCCGCGATGCGATCGTTGTCGCTGGCTTGCCGATTGCAGCAGCATTCTTCCGCGCGCTCGACCCCGCCATACAAATCGAGTTGCTCGCGGCTGAGGGGGAAAGCGTGCCTGCAGGGTCGGACCTGATGCGCCTTGGCGGCAATGCTCGGGCGATGCTGACGGCAGAGCGCAGCGCACTCAACACGGTGCAGCATCTGAGCGGCATCGCCACTATGGTGCGCAGCTATATAACGGCGATGGACAATCCTGATTGCACATTGCTTGATACACGCAAGACCATTCCTGGCTTGCGCATGCTGGAAAAATACGCTGTGCGCATGGGCGGGGCGCAGAACCATCGGATGGGTCTGTGGGATGCCGCGATGATCAAGGATAATCATGTGCTGGTGGCAGGCAGTGTTGCCGAAGCGGTCCGGCGCGCGCGGCAAGCAGGCGTTGCGGACATTATTTGCGAAGTCGACCGGATTGACCAGATCGAACCCGCATTGACAGCTGGCGCAACCCGTTTGCTGCTCGACAATATGGCCCCCGATACGCTGCGCGAAGCAGTGGCGCTGGTGGCTGGGCGCGTTCCGACCGAAGCATCAGGCGGAATAAACCTGAAGACGATTGCAGCCAAAGCAGCCACCGGCGTCAATTACGTTTCGGTCGGCCGCCTCACGCAAAGCGCACCTGCAGCAGACATCGGCCTCGATTTCTCTCCACTGTGACCAGCAAGATACTGCACTGGGCAAGAAAAGTTAGTTATTGCCAGCCGCATACAACCGGATAAGACTGCGGCCTGCAATCTTGAGGGGAGATGCCGTATGATACGTCCCAATTCTATCGTCTGGTTTGAACGGCTGTACCTTGGCTCGCTGGTGGTTGGCGCAATCAATCTGGTGGTCACCTTTGATAGTGCAATAGCGGATTTACAGACCAATGAAGCGGTTGCCGAAATGGGCTGGGGCGCAGGGGCTGTGCTGATTTCCTTCGCTATCAGTCTCGCGGTATCTTTGCTGATCTGGTACTTTATCACCCGGAAGGGCAGCGTCATCGCCAAATGGTTCATGGTCGCTTTCACAATAATTGGCCTGCTTGGATTGGGCAGCGTCTTCTCCACTCTCGGCGGCTTGCCGATGGTCCTGCATGTGGCGATCACTGCGTTGGAAGTCGCGGCGGCGGCCATGCTGTTCCGATCTGATGCCAGGCCGTGGTTTGGCAGCACGCCAGCCGATCCGGGTACCGGTGACTGAACGAAGCAGCGCCTGTCTGATACTGGCTGCGGCATTCGTTTTTGCAGGGCCGCAGCCTGCTTATGCCCAGGCCTATCAATGCCGAATGGCCGCGCAAGTGGCCGTTCCCCGCATTACGCCTGATGGACCGCAGCGCAGCGCGCCAATCGCAGGTTATACGCTGGCGTTAAGCTGGTCACCGGAATTCTGCAAAGGGCGCGAAATACGGGCCAGTGACCGCACCCAATGTTCGGGCGCCAACGGGCGCTTCGGCTTTGTCGTGCACGGGCTATGGCCCGAAGCGCCCAAGGGCCGCGCCTGGCCGCAATATTGCCCAACCTCGCAAAGATTGAGCCCGCGTGAATTGCGGCAGAATCTGTGCATGATGCCCTCACCCCGGCTAATCGCCCACCAATGGGCCAAGCACGGCAGCTGCATGGTGAGGCGGCCGGAAAGCTATTTCAAGGCGACCCGCATCTTGTGGAACAGCCTGCATTTCCCCGAGATGGACCAGCTTTCGCGCGACAAGAAACTGACCGCCGGAATGATTCGCACCGCCATTGCTGATGCCAATGATGGGATCGGGGCGCGAAATATCGGGATCGGCCTGAACCGGCGCGGCTGGCTGGAAGAAGTACAGCTGTGCTACGACACTCGCTTTCTCCCTCAGGCATGCGACCGGAGCCGCTATGGCGCCGCCGACACTGCCGCAGCGAAGATCTGGCGCGGACCATAACCCCCCACCAGATATCGGCCCCCGCTATCGGCGTTCCTGAAAAAAGTCGCGCAACATAGAGCCTGCTTCTTCTGCACCGATGCCGGAGTAGATTTCCGGACGGTGCATGGTCTGCGTGTGTTCGAACAGGCGCGCGCCATGCTCAACCGCCCCGCCCTTGAGATCATCAGCGCCGTAATAAAGCTTTGCGATCCGCGCATGAGCGATAGCCCCGGCGCACATCGCACACGGTTCCAGCGTGACCCATAGCTCGCAATCGTCCAACCGGTCGCGCCCCAAAGCGGCGGCGGCTGCCCGAATCGCAACTATTTCCGCATGAGCGGTTGGATCATGAGCTTCGCGCGGTGCATTATGCCCACCTGCGATCAGCTTGCCGCCGCAGGTCACCACGGCACCGACCGGCACTTCGCCTGCCGCTGCGGCTGCGCGCGCTTGTGCCAGCGCCCACTGCATCGGTTCGGGAAGGGGCCAACGGGTCATGGATACCGCGCTACCGCGCCCGAGCAATACAGGCAACGCTGCGCTGTGCGGCTTGACGATTCGGCTAGTGGCCGCTAAGCGCCCCGCTTTCCGTAAGCAACACGGTGCTCTGGCATTTTCCGAAGCCCCGCAACGAACGAGATCAATCATGTCGCGCATTTGCGAACTGACCGGCAAGGGTCGCCAGGTCGGCAACAACGTCAGCCACGCCAACAACAAGACCAAGCGTGTCTTTTTGCCCAACCTTCAGCATGTCACGCTGATGAGCGAAAAGCTCGAGCGTAGCTTCAAGTTTCGAGTTTCGACGAGCGGTCTCCGCTCGGTTGAGCATGTCGGCGGACTGGACAATTGGCTGCTCAAGACCAAGGACGAGAAGCTCAGCGGCAGCGCGCTCAAGGTGAAGCGCGAGCTGAAGAAGATGGTCAAAGCTGCAGCCTGATAACGGCATCGCCGGATAACCTTATCTGGCGTTGCTGCTTCATTTCAGATTAGGGGCAAGGCGTGCAGCTGGACTGCGCGCCTTTTCCTTTGGCAACAGGGGCTCTCGGCGCGGGTCCCACCGCAGCTTGAGCAGCAAGGTGCGCTGAAACCGCGCCAGATTATCGTCCGAGATAATCCACAGGTCGAGCATGCCGTCACGACGGGGCCAGACTGCCAGACCTTCAAAATTTTCGGTCAGCAAGGGCGGCGCAAAAGTGGCAATCACCCTTCCGCTCCACGTCCCGCCCGGCGTTATGTCGGCAGGATCAAGCAGCATGATCTTGGTGGTGAACCGCGGCGGCAACGCATAATGCAGCTCACGCAGCAGCAGCAGCAGGCGCCCGTCGGGGATCTGGGCCAGATCAACCGGGCGATAGCCTTCAGGCGGGGCAAAGCGGAAGGACAGTGCCCGGCCCCCTTCCACCGGGTCATGCGCGAACAACAGGCCGGGATAGGTGAGATTGCGCCAATGCCACTGCGTGCTGCCCTCTGACAGCACAATGAAACGGCCATCGGCCAGCCGGACCAGCGCTTCCGGGCCGCTATTGGCAGACCAGCCGCGCATCTGTGGCGGGCGTATGCGCACTGGATTGTTGAGGCCGGCATTGACCCGTTCGATCGCATTCTCGCCTTCATAACCGGTCCAGAATTGCCCGGTTTGTGGATCACGCGTCATCGATTCGACATCCGTGAGGTGCTTGTTGAGCACATCGCCTGCAGCCATGCCTGCAGCCAGAAAGCCCATGTTGATGCGGGGCCTTTGCGGCTCGTCCAGATTGATACGCAGCACCCGGCCGCGGTCGCTGATCGACACCAGAGTGGTATCACTTAGTGCCGCAAGCGCAGAATAACCGCCGAAATGATCATTTGTGCTGGTCAAGCGCCAGGCTTCGCAGATCGTCACTTGGCCCGCCCCGGGGTGAGCGATTGGCAGCCGGGAAAATGTTACTCCGGCAGCAAAATCAGGCGGCGGAACCAGGGTCCTTACCCAAGTTCCGGGTGCCAGCGCCGCTGCAATCACAAGTACTGCCGCAATCCGCCAGCAAGCAGCGCATCTTACTTGCATCGACGGGCAATCATTGGGGCGGCCATCGCGCCTATTGCGGCCCAGTCAGCAAATAGGGGTCAATCCGGGCATCGCGCCACTTGACGCTCCAGTGCAGATGCGGCCCGGTTGCGCGTCCGCTCATTCCGATATTGGCGATATATTGGCCCTGATGCACCACATCGCCCACGCTAACGGCAATCTTCGAACAATGCAGGAAAGCGCTATTGAGCCCTTCACCGTGGTCGATCATCAGCAGATTGCCTTCGAGCGAAAAAGGCGTCTGCGCTGCCAGTATCACCACCCCATCTGCCGGAGCAACAATCGGCGTGCCGCTTTCGCCCGTGCTGATGTCGATCCCGGAGTGGTAACTTCCTTCTTCGCCCTGATAGAAACGGCGCACGCCAAACGGGTCGGAAACACGGCCCTTTACTGGCCAGATGAAATGTTGCTGCCAGCCGTCCACATCGTGATCGGTGCTGCGGGCCGCCTTGATCTGCGCAAGTTCGGGGAGCCGCCGCTGCATGAAAGCCTCGCTCGGCCCGCCTTTGCGCAGCGGGATATTAAGATGCGATTCGCCCCACTGGCGCGGAGCAATGGTAAGCTGGGTCTGCGCAGTCATGCCACCCGGCAATTGTGCGGCCAGGGTCATGCTGCTGGTCGCATCATGATCAAAGCCGGCGAAGAAATGGCCGGTGGCGTCGAATATAATGGGTTCATCCCCGAGCTTGGCGCTGATGGTTCCGGCAGGCACCTGGCCGCGGATCCAGCCGCCTTGGGTCAATGCCCCGGCATAGGTGAATTTTTCCGGGTTTGGCGCAGCGGCCTGCTGGGCCGGAAGAGTGGCAGCAATCACCGCCGGTACAGCTTCGGCTTCCGATCCAGCTTGGGGGATAACGCTGCACCCGGCCAAGCCAGCGGCCAGTACCAACACCAATGATGGCTTCGCGGCCTTCACGATCCGAGCGAGCGCCGCGTCGCAATGTCGGCGCTGGCATAGGGTTCCTGAAGCTTGACGCTCCAATAGCGCAGCTCCTCCAGCGGAATAACCGCGCCAGTCACCGCGCACAGCACGTGCTGGCCGGGCCGCATCACGCGAAATCCGTTGGGGCCATAAATCAATTGTGCGGCAGATTCGCCAGAAGTCATCAACATATTGCTACCTTAGCAAGTCCGGGTCAGCCGAACAAATCCTCTTGTCGGCCTGCTGAACCACGCGATCCTGCGGTGCGCGGCGTGGCAGGCGAAGTGGAGGGCGGCTTTGACCTTGCCGGAACCACATCGAGCATGCCATCGGCAAACTCAATCCCCAACACCGGCTCTTTCGCAGCCGCAGCACAGCTACGCAGCAAAGCGCCGTGTGCGCCGCGCACCAGCACATAGCCGCGTTGCAGCGGTGCTTTGGGGTCGAGCGAGAGATACAGCCGCTCAAGCGCGGCAAAGCGCTCCTGCTCACGTTGCGCGCGCGCGCTGAGCAAGCCGGGGATCAGCCTTGCTGAAGTCAGCCGGTCCTGCGCCCGGACCATTCTGTGGCCCAGCATCGACGGGATCAGCCGCGCCTGGTCTGCCATCAGCCGGGCGCGGGCCTGTGTCGCCCGGTCCGATAGGCCGCGGCGCAAACGTTCGGCCAGATCGTCAAGCTTCTGTGCCTGCGGCTGCAGCAAAGCTTCTGCGCGCGGCAAACGCTGAACGCGCGCTTGCAAGCGTTCACGCCCGAGCATGACCGGGCGCGGTGCAGCGCGTTTCTGGCGCAGCGCCAGATCTTCCACTGCCAGCAGCAATTCGGTGCGAACCGGAACTGCAATTTCTGCCGCTGCCGTGGGTGTCGGCGCGCGCCGATCTGCGGCAAAATCCGCCAAAGTCGTGTCGGTTTCATGTCCCACTGCCGAAATGACGGGTATCGGGCACTCGGCAATCGCGCGCACCACGGATTCTTCATTAAAGCCCCACAGATCCTCGATCGAACCGCCGCCGCGCGCCACTATCACCAGATCGGGGCGCGGCACCGGCCCGCCGGGCATGATCGCCGCAAAGCCGCGCACTGCCGCTGCCACTTGCTCAGCTGATCCGCGCCCTTGCACCAGCACCGGCCACACCAGCACATGGCTGGGAAAACGGTCGGACAAGCGGTGAAGAATATCGCGGATGACTGCGCCCGTGGGCGACGTCACGACACCGATAACGCGCGGTATAAATGGCAGAGGCTGCTTGCGCGCTTCACCAAACAGGCCCTCTGCGGCCAGCCGCTGACGGGTTTTTTCCAGCAGCGCCAGCAGCGCGCCTTCGCCCGCTACTTCCATACTGTCGATCACAATCTGATATTTCGACCGGCCGGGGTAAGTTGTCAGTTTGCCGCTGGCGACCACTTCAATCCCGTCTTCTGGCAGGAACCCCAGCCGCCCGGCATTGCCGCGCCACATGACACCATCGATAACGGCCTGATCGTCTTTCAGCGCCAGATAGATGTGGCCAGAAGCGGCGCGTTTGACGCCTGAAAGCTCGCCGCGCAGCCGGACAAAACCGAACTGGTCCTCCACTATACGCTTGAGCCGAGCGGAAATCTCGGTGATGGTCATCGGCTCGGAATTGTCGCCAGCGCGGCTTCGCGCTACCAGCGCGCCAGATGAATCAGCATCTAAGTCATTATTTTCGGGAGTACCGGACATGAACATCCTGCTGCTGGGGTCGGGCGGGCGCGAACATGCGCTGAGCTGGAAGCTGGCGCAATCCCGTTTACTGTCTGGTGCGCAGGATAGTTTTTATGCTGCGCCGGGCAACCCCGGAATTGCGGAACACGCAACTTGCGTTGATCTTGATCTGTCAGACCACCGCGCAGTGGCCGAATTTTGCGATATGCGCCGCATTGGTCTGGTCGTGATCGGACCCGAAGCACCGCTGGTGGACGGGCTGGCCGATAGCCTACGCGGTGCCGGTATCTCGGTATTCGGGCCAGGCAAGGCCGCCGCGCAGCTGGAAGGGAGCAAGGGTTTTACCAAGGATCTGTGCGAACGCGCCGGGATCCCAACCGCAGCCTATGTCCGCACCGCGTCGCTGGAACAGGCGGTGGCAGCGCTGGACGGCTTCACCCCGCCCTATGTGCTAAAGGCCGACGGGTTGGCGGCGGGCAAGGGTGTAGTCATTCCCGAAACCTATGATGCCGCTGTCGCTGAACTGGAAGACATGTTCGGCGGGCGCTTTGGAGAAGCCGGGGCCGAAGTGGTGATTGAGGAATTCATGCAAGGCGAGGAAGCAAGCTTCTTTGCCCTGACCGACGGCGCCACCATCCTGTCCTTTGGCTGCGCGCAGGACCACAAACGCGTGGGCGAAGGCGACACCGGCCCCAACACTGGCGGGATGGGCGCGTATAGCCCGGCACCGGTGCTCAACGCCGTGATGCGCGGGGAGGTGCTGGAGCGGATTATTGCCCCGACAGTGCGGACGCTGGCCAACGAAGGGACGCCTTATTCCGGCGTGCTGTTCGCCGGGCTGATGCTCACCGCCGAGGGGCCCAAGCTGATCGAATATAATTGCCGGTTTGGCGATCCTGAATGTCAGGTGTTGATGACCCGCCTCGAGAGTGATCTTGGCGAATTGATGCTGGCCTGCGCTGACAGCAAGCTGGGCACCTGCGGCCCGGTCCGCTTTTCCGCGCAGACGGCGCTGACGGTGGTGCTGGCTGCCAAGGGTTATCCCGGTGCTCCCGAAAAGGGCGGCGCGATTGACCTGTCGGCAGTGCAATTACCGGACGTGAAAATTTTCCATGCCGGAACGAGGCGGGATGCAGAGGGAGTGCTTAGGGCCGATGGCGGACGGGTGCTCAATGTGACTGCGACCGGCCTTGCAGTGACGCAGGCGCAGGCCGCCGCCTACCGTGCGGTCGATGCAATAGTTTTTCCAACGGGGTTCTGCCGCCGCGATATCGGCGCCCGCGAAATCGCGCGCGAGGCGGCGCTGTCCGAATGAGCGGCGGCGGCTTCGACAGCGGGGCGTTTCTTGCGCAATACTGGCAAAAGAAACCGTTGCTTATCCGCAACTTCTGGCCGCAATGGCGCAATCCGCTGAGCCCCGATGAGCTGGCCGGCTTGGCGGGCGAAGCACAGGTCGAATCGCGGCTGGTCACGTGCTCTCCGGAAGGCTGGAACGGCGGCGACGGGCCATTTGCAGCGGAACATTTTGGCGATCTGGGCGGCGGCCAATGGACTTTGCTGGTGCAAGCGGTCGATCATTACGTGCCGGAAGTCGCTGCAATACTAGATGATTTTCGTTTCATTCCAAACTGGCGGATCGATGACGTGATGGTCAGCTATGCTGCCGATGGCGGCGGTGTGGGGCCCCATTTCGACCAATATGACGTGTTTCTGATTCAGGGGCTGGGCCAGCGTCGGTGGCAGATCGGCGGCCAGTGTAATGGGGCAAGCGCGCTGTTACCGCATGACACGCTCAAACTGCTGGCAGATTTTGAACCAAGCGAGGAATGGGTGCTGGAGCCGGGCGATATTCTCTATGTCCCGCCCGGCTGGTCGCACAATGGGGTGGCCGTGGGTGATGATTGCATGACCTATTCAGTCGGCTTTCGTGCACCATCGCGCAGCGAGCTGGTCTCCAATTGGGCTGACGATCTGCTCGCCGATATGGACGATGATGATCGTTTCACCGATCCCGATCTGGCACTGCAGGCCAATCCGGGCGAAATTTCCCCGGCCGCATTGGCGCGGTTGCACGCCATGGTCAGTGAGTCGCTTTGCGACCGGGACGCCTTCGCCCGCTGGTTCGGCAAATATAGCAGCACGCCCAAATATCCCGAAGTCGATTGGCAGCCCGATACGCCGGTAAGCGCGGAAGATGTCAGCGCCTGTCTGGGCCGGGGTGAGAGGCTGCTCCGCAATCCGGCGAGCCGCTTTGCCTTTGTTACTCTTGCCGCGGGCGGGACCACGTTGTTTGTTGATGGCACAAGCTACGACCTTGCCGGGGACTGTGCCCAATTCGCCCGGCAACTGGGCGCAGCGGGGCATATTGTTCCGGCGGAGCAATGCACCGCATCCGATGCTCTGGTTCAGTTGATCACAGACCTTATCAATCAGGGCAGCCTCGCATTCGAAGGCGCAGACTAACGCAGCGGCGGCTACTCCTGCCGCCAGTTTCCCGGCTCAAGACCGACCAGGCTCCAATCACCGATGGCCCAGCGGACCAGTCGCAAGGTCGGATATCCGGCCGCAGCGGTCATCCGCCGGACCTGCCGATTGCGTCCCTCGCGCAAGGTCAGCCGCAGCCAGCAATCTGGCACGCTCTTGCGGAACCGTACCGGCGGGTCGCGCGGCCACAAATCAGGCGCCTCAATCCGCTCGGCCACAGCGGGCCGGGTCATACCATCTTTCAGGCGAAGGCCTGCGCGTAGACGCTCCAGACTGGCTTCGTCCGGCTCCCCCTCCACTTGCACCAGATAGGTCTTGGGCAGTTTAAATCTGGGGTCAGCGATGCGCGCTTGCAGCTGTCCGTCATCGGTCAGCAGCAGCAGCCCCTCGCTGTCACGGTCGAGCCGTCCGGCAGGATAAACCCCCGGCATATCGATGAAATCTGACAGCGTCTGGCGCGACGTCAGGCTGCCGCTGTCAGTGAATTGCGAGAGCACGCCACACGGCTTGTTGAACAGGATCAGCACTGCCGCTGCGCCCTGTTCCTGTTCACCGGCGCGCTCAGCCCAGCCGCGCTGCGACCAGCGCCTTGATATCGGCCTCGGGCCGGGCACCATAATGAGAAATGACTTCTGCGGCGCAGACCGCCCCGCGGGTGAGGCAGCTTGCGAGGCTTTCGCCCTTCACATGACCCGACAGGAAACCGGCTGCAAACAGATCGCCTGCGCCGGTGGTGTCGACCACCTTGTCGATTGGCTCTGCAGCGACTTCGGCCCGCGCGCCGCCTGCCAGCGCAACCGCGCCCTTGGCGCTGCGGGTCGCGACTACAACTGGCAATTGCGGGGCCAGCTTGGCGAGACCGGCTTCAAAGTCGGCTTCCCCCGTGAGCGCCGCCAGTTCATGCTCATTGACAAACAGAATGTCGATCAAACCTTCCGCGATCAGCTGACGAAAATCATCGCCGTGGCGCTCGATCACGAAGCTCTCCGAAGCCGTGAAGGCGACTTTGCGTCCGGCATCACGGGCGACCCCGATCGCCCGGCGCATGGCGCTGCGCGGTTCTTCCGGGTCCCACAGATAGCCTTCGAGATAAAGCACAGCTGCATCGGCAATCGCCTTTTCGTCAAGTGCAGCAGGCGGCAGGAACTGGCTCGCGCCCAGAAACGTGTTCATGGTCCGCTCGCCGTCGGGCGTGACGAAAATCAGGCAGCGCGCGGTGGGCGGCTCGCCGGGCCGCGCCGGAGTCGCAAAATCGATCCCGGCCGCGCGAATATCATGGCTGAAAACCTCGCCCAGCTGATCCTGCGCTACTTGCCCGATAAAGGCGCATTTCGCACCCAGGGCCGCCAGCCCTGCAAGGGTGTTGGCCGCCGAACCACCAGAAATTTCCTTAGCCGGTCCCATCGCTTCATACAGGCTGAGTGCGCCATCGGCATCGACCAGCGTCATCCCGCCGCGATTAAGACCAAGCTGCCCGATCAGCGCATCGTCACACGGGGCCATCACATCGACAATGGCATTACCAATCGCGATTACGTCATATTTGGGAGCGGGCATGAAAGTCCTTTGGGAATATTGCAGTCGTCAGTAGCTGCGCGCCTAGCCGCTGATGCGGCCCGCGCCAAGACCTGCCTGTCGCATTGGCAGGCACTGGGTGATTGACTTGGTCCGGCATCCCACGGCAGAGGGCGCCGCATGACAGGGCTTCTGAATTCCTTCGCGCTCGCCGCTGGTCAAGTGATCGACCCGGCGATTATGCGCATTCTGGGCAAGAGCCTGAGCGTAACGCTGGCAATATTTTTGGGTCTGGGCGTGGGTCTGTGGTTTGGTCTGGAGCATGTGCTGGCTGCATGGAATGTAGCCTATAGCGGCGCTCTTGGCACTGCAATTACACTTATTATCACCGTGATCGGCAGCTGGCTGCTGTTCCGGTTTGTCGCGCTGGCAGTGCTGCAGTTCTTTGCCGATGACGTGGTGCATGCGGTCGAGGCGCGGCATTATCCCGTTGCCCTTTCAGCTGCCCGCGCGCGCAGTTGGCATGAAGAACTGCAGGGATCGCTGCGATCAACCGGGCGAGCAATGCTGGTCAATTTGCTTACCTTGCCCTTTGCCATTGCGCTGCTGGTGACCGGCATTGGCACCGCTGTGCTGTTCTGGGCGGTCAATGGCTGGCTGCTGGGTCGCGAGCTGCAGGACATGGTGTGGCTGCGGCATCAAAGCAGCAAGAATCAAGCGCCGCCGCTTTCCGGCGCGGGTCGCTTTGCGCTGGGCGGGATTGTCGCCGCCTTGCTGGCCGTGCCGTTTATCAATTTGCTGGCCCCGGTTATCGGCGCAGCGGCTGCAACCCATCTCGTCCACCGCCGCCAGGATACCGCCCATGCTGCGTAAAACAGGTCTGGCATTGGCGCTGCTGCCGCTTCTGGCTGCCTGTGCCGGGAATAACGGAGGCCCTGCAAGCACCAACCGGCCTTTGGCCCACCCTGTGGAGCGGCGTACGGCAATCCCGCCAACCAGACCGGCCGAGCGCCCGCCAGTGGCTGGCTTTCGCACGCCCCGACTGATGCGGATACCGGGAATTACCGGGGTTATCGGGGCCAATGAGGGGGCTTTGACGCGCCAGTTCGGCCCGCCTCGGCTCAATGTGATCGAAGGCGATGCGCACAAACTGCAATTCAGCGGCGCGGCCTGCGTGCTGGATGTCTATCTCTATCCGCTACGCGAGGGATCAGAGCCGGTGGCGACCTATGTCGATGCGCGGCGATCAAGCGACGGGCTGGATGTAGACCGGGCCGCCTGTATTGCCGCACTGCTCAAGAAATAAACTGGCCGCACCAGTCTGGGCTCAGACCATGAAGCTTTCGCCGCAGCCGCACGCGCCCTTGGCATTGGGGTTTTCAAAAGTGAAGCCGGCAGTGAAATCATCTTCCACCCAGTCCATCACCGAACCGACCAGATAGAGCACGCTGGCACCATCTATATAAAAGACGCCGCCGGGCGTTTCGATCTTCTCATCGAATTTTGTTTCCTCGGTCACATAATCGACCGAATAGGCCAGGCCCGAACAGCCACGGCGCGGAGTGGACAGCTTTACGCCGATCGCATCTGTCGGAGCTTGCGCCATCAGATCAGCGACGCGCTGCTCGGCCGCACCTGTCAGTGTCACTGCAGCAGGCAATTTGCGGGTTTTGGTCTCAGTCATCATAGCATCCCCAGTTCAAGCCGGGCTTCATCGCTCATCTTGGCCGGGTCCCACGGGGGGTCCCACACCAGATTGACTTCAGCATCGCGCACGCCGGGCACCGACGAGGCGCGTAGTTCAACTTCACCCGGCATCGATTCTGCTACCGGGCAATGCGGCGTGGTCAGCGTCATATTGATCACCACATCGGCATCTTCGGACACTTCAACGGCGTAAATCAGGCCCAGATCATAGATATTGACGGGAATTTCCGGATCATAAATCTCCTTGAGCGCGTCAATGACCGCTTCATAGAGGTCACCGCCCGGTTCACCCGCAGCTGCGGCAGCAGGCCTTTGCGACAGGAACCCTTCCAGATAGTCGCGCTTGCGTTCCAGCTTGTCGCTCATCGATTCGGCATCCGGATCGACGGCATCGCTAACCCGCGCTCGCGGCGGTTTGACAGCCCCCAGCTCCTGTTCGGCAGGCGAAGGCGCAACCACATGATCGCGGGTTTGTTCTGCAGGCTTATCCATCAGCCGAAAATCCTCTTGGTCCGTTCAATCCCGCGCAGCAGCGCAGCAATATCGTCTTCATCGCTGTACAGGCCGAAACTGGCTCGTGCGGTTGCAGGCACACCGAGATGCGCCATCAGCGGCTGCGCGCAGTGGTGGCCCGCGCGGATCGCGACATTTTCTTCATCCAATATGGTGCCCAGATCATGTGGGTGAACCCCCTCCATCGCGAAGGAGACAATCCCGGCGGTCTTCTCTGGCCCAAACAGGCGGATCGAATTGATGCTGCGCAGCGCCTCGCGCGCCTTTGCCGCCAGCGCGCTTTCATGCGCGAACAGCTTTTCCGGTCCCAGCGCATCGACATAATCGACCGCTGCGTGAAGCGCGATCACTTCAGTGATCATTGGCGTACCGGCTTCGAAACGCTGCGGCGGCGGCGCATAAGTGGTCCTGGTAAAAGTTACCGCATCGATCATTGCTCCGCCGCCCTGATACGGGGGCATGACGTCAAGCAACTCTTCGCGCGCCCATAGCACACCCACGCCTGTCGGGCCGTAGAGCTTGTGGCCGGAGAAGACGTAGAAATCGCAGTCCAGTTCCGCCATGTTCAACCGCATGCGCGGCGCAGCCTGGCAGCCATCGAGCAGGAATTTCGCGCCCACGCCGTGCGCCAGTTTGGCTGCACGCTTGGCGCCCAGGATCGAACCGAGCACGTTGGAGACATGCGCCAGAGCAACAATCTTGTGGCGCGGGGTCAACATTGCCTCAAGCGCGCCGAGGTCAATCAACCCGTCCTCGGTCAGCGGGCAGACATCAATTGCTGCGCCCGTTTTTTCCGCTATCATCTGCCACGGGACGATGTTGGAATGGTGTTCCAGCTGGCTCAGCATGATCCGGTCACCCGGTTGCAAATTGGCCCCGCCCCAGCTCGATGCGACAAGGTTGATCCCCTCCGTCGCGCCGCGCACGAACACCACTTCATTGTCCGACCTTGCGCCGATGAATTGCGCTACCCGGCTGCGCGCGGCCTCATAAGCCAGTGTCATATTGGCCGACCGGGCATAAATGCCGCGGTGCACCGTCGCATAATCGCGGCCCAGCGCAGTGGTCATCGCATCGATCACCGCTTGCGGCTTCTGCGCGGTCGCCGCGGTGTCGAGATAATGCCAGACATCACCGTTTGGGGTCACGAGCCCCGGGAAGTCAGCCTTTCGGTTGATGGTTGCAGTCTCGCTCACACCGCATCTCCCAGCTCGCGCAGCGCACTGTTGAGCAGTTCTTCGCGCGCTGTATCTTCTGCCAGTGCAGCAAAGGCATCACCGATGAAGGCTTGCACCAGCAATCGCCGGGCCAAATCAGGTGCAAGCCCGCGCGCTGCCATGTAAAATGCCGCGCTATCATCGAGCGCGCCAATCGCGGCGCCATGCGCGCATTTCACATCGTCAGCGAAGATTTCCAGTTCCGGCTTGGTGTTGGCTGACGCGCCCTTTTCCAAAAGGAGTGCTTTGAAATTCTGCGCTGCATCGGTTTTCTGCGCGTAGCGCGCCACTTCGATCCGGCCGAGAAAATTACCCGTAGCCCGGCCCCATTGAACCGCACGGACTGTCTGGCTTGAGGTCGCGTTAGGGTGCGCGTGATGAACGCGGGTCACAAATTCCTGAACCGCACTCCCGCCGCCGACAGTAACCCCGCCAAATTCAAAATGCGCGCCTTCTTCAAGCGTCACGTCAAGTTCGACCCGGCTGTAGTCGCTGCCGGTAATCAGCGTGAACGCTTCAAACCGCCCACCTTTGCGGACCAGCACCCGCAGGCGGTCTGTGCCCGGCTTGGACATAGTCCCGCAGTCCAGGACGGTTTCACCAGCGGGCACGTCAAGCGTGCGCCATTGCATGAGCGCGCCAGCATCGGCCCCGGCGAGATAGCCGCCGTCAGCATAGCGCCAGTCTTCATCGCGCGTGGCGGGGAGGAGTGCCGTCTCAGCCATTACGCAGCCATTTCCCCGGCCACGCTTTCATAGCCCTCGGCTTCCAGCAGCTGCGCCAATTCCGGCCCGCCAGTTTTCACGATCCGGCCAGCGGCGAGAACATGGACGAAATCAGGCGTCACATAATCGAGCAGCCGCTGGTAATGTGTGATCAGCAGCACCCCCTTGTCCGGCTGGCGCATGATCGCGTTGATCCCCTGCCCGACAATCTTGAGCGCATCTATATCGAGGCCGCTATCGGTTTCATCGAGGATCGCCAACGCCGGGTCGAGAATACCCATCTGGACCATTTCAGCGCGCTTCTTCTCGCCACCCGAAAAGCCGACATTGACCTGCCGCTTGAGCATTTCCATGTCCATCTTCAGCAAGCCTGCCTTGTCTTTCGCCAGCTTGAGGAATTCACCGCCCGACAGCGGTTCTTCACCGCGCGACTTGCGCTGCGAATTGAGCGCTTCGCGCAGGAACTGGACGTTGGAGACGCCGGGGATTTCAACTGGATACTGAAACCCGAGAAACAGACCGGCAGCGGCGCGTTCATGCGGCTCCAGGCCCAGCAAATCCTGTCCCATGAAAGTCACAGACCCACCGGTGACTTCATAACCGGGCCGTCCGCCCAATACATAGGCCAGCGTCGATTTGCCCGCACCGTTCGGCCCCATGATTGCATGGACCTCGCCCGCATTAATGGCGAGCGAAAGGCCGTTCAAAATGGCCGTGCCGCCGACTTTGGCGGAAAGATTGTCGATTGTCAGCATGGGTTTACTCATAATTCGTTTCATAGTCAGGCCCGTGTGAAGGCCCGTGTGAAGGCAGGTGGGCGCGGCGCGGGGGCTTTTCAAAGGGAGTGTTCAGCATTTCGAGGATCGCCTCGCAGACGCTATCCGCATCCTCCAGCACCACCTCATTGGTGAAGCGCAGCACCCGCACGCCGACTTCGGCGAGCTTGCGGTCGCTCAACGCCTGCAAATCCGCGTCCATATCGGCATCGTCTATTTCCACC
>JAHEAW010000022.1 GCA_024642545.1 Erythrobacteraceae bacterium | reverse complement strand
AGTGCTGTTACGGAAGGTCAGAACCAGCACGATCACTGCGATCATCAGCGCCCAATTGATACTGGGAATGTAGATTTGCCCCGCTTCAGTAGTGCTGGTGTGTCTGATGGATAGCCGCGGGATGAAGCCCAGCTGCATCGCTTGCTGAGTAATCGAGAAAGCCCCCGAAATCACCGCTTGGCTGGCAATGAATGTGGCGCAGGTTGCCAGTATCACCAGTGGTAGCCGCCACGCATCCGGCGCGAGAAAATAGAACGGGCTCTGAATGGCTTGCGCTGCTGCTGCATCACCCAGACTGGCAATCATAGCGCCCTGCCCGAAATAATTGAGCAGCAGGCACGGCATCACAAAACCGAACCACGACAAGCGCATCGGACCGCGCCCGAAGTGCCCCATGTCGGAATAAAGCGCTTCTGACCCGGTCACCGCCAGCACAACAGAACCAAGTGCAAGGAACGCAAGCGTCTTGTCGAGCATGAAGAATTGTACCGCATACATAGGATTGAGCGCGAACAGGATCTGCGGATGCTGGAGAATTTGCAGGACGCCAAGAAACGCGATCACCGTAAAATAAACGATCATTACAGGTGCAAACAGCGCCCCGACCTTGGCCGTTCCGCGCTTCTGGATAACGAACAGCGCGACAAGCAGAACAAGCGCAATCGGTACCACCAGTTCTGACAGTCCGGATTCGACAACTGTCAGCCCTTCAACAGCAGAAAGCACTGAAATTGCAGGCGTAATCATACTGTCGCCATAGAACAGTGAAGTCGCGAGCACGCCGAGGAGCACTGTGACCCAGCCGTAGCGGGTGCGGCCAATCTTGCTGGCGATAAGCGCCACAAGTGCAAGGCTCCCGCCCTGCCCTTTGTTATCCGCACGCATTAGGATGGTCACATATTGCAGCGACACCACCATGGTCATCGACCAAAAAATGAGGCTGACCACGCCAAATACATGCGCGGTATCCAGTGTGAGTGGATGCGGCCCGACAAAGGTTTCACGAAATGCGTAAAGAGGACTGGTCCCGATATCGCCAAAAACGATACCAATGGCGCCGACGGTCAGCTTCGTCTTGCTCGAAGCACCGTGTAAGGTGTGCGAGCCCGCCGGCGGGCGCACGATATGGGGAACCGCTTCACTCATAGATTGACCACTCTAGCGACCACGAGGATACAAACCTGCAAAGGCCGCTCCCTGTTTGATGGCCGCGTAGCAGTATCCCTTCGCACTCGCAACAAATTGCCCTGATTTGCATCATTGGACACCCATTTGTGCGATCAGATCGTCGAGCCGCTTCAGACGTTCCTGCATCAGCGGCTTCCAACTGGCATCCTTCGGCGCATTATCAAGCGTCTGTTTCCACAATTGCCGGGCATCTTGCGGCCTGCCTGACCGCAGCAGAGCAACACCCAGAAAATAGGGCGGTGCAGGATTACCAGGCAATATAGTTTCCGCTTTGACAAAGGCATAGATGGCGGCCGGTGTCAGCATCCCATCGGCATGCTCCACCAAAGCATTGCCAAGCGCCAGCCATGCTTCGCCATCCTTCGGGTTCTCTTCAACCGCGTTGCGCAGCAGATTGGCGGCATCCTGATATTTTCCTCGGCGGGCGAAGCCATCAGCGATGGTGACAAAGCGGCTTGGCTGGTGATCCGCGCCAAACATCTGCCGCCGGGCGTCGACCATCGCAGCATTGGTGGCATCATCGACTTTCGGCGCCATAGTGGGCGAACCTGGCTCGGCGGGGGAGCCCTGCATCGCATAACCGGACAGCCCAAACAGCAAGGTCGCGCCAAACAAGGCCCAGCCGTTACGCGGTAGACGCGCAGCAAAGACAGCGATAGCAAAGGTCAATAGCGCCAGCGCAAGGAACGGAACCCACATCATGTCCGGCCTCTCAATCGGCGGAGCAACACCAGCCCCGCCACCAGCGCCAGCAGCAACGGCACCGCAAACAGTGGCCAAGTCGTCTCGCTGACGCGGGGCGCATAGCTGACATAATCGCCATAGCGTTCCATCAGCCAGGCGCGGATCGCTTCCGGGTCTTCGCCGCGAGCAATCCGTTCGCGCACCTGACTTCGCATATCGCCTGCCATGGATGCATCGCTATCGGCAATCGACTGGCTCTGGCATTTGAGGCAGCGCAATGTCTCCATCAGAGCTTCCGCTTTTGCCTCCTGCGCCGGATCGGGCAGCTGGACATTGGCATAGGGTGCGGGCGGAACCGCATCCTGAGCCGCAACCGGTAGCGTTACGATGATCATAAATGCAACCAAGGCCGTATGAATTGTGCTGAGCGCGCGCATTATTATTGCTCCGCCTCCCGCAGCTTGCCAATCATCAACGGCACATCATCTGGCCGGATGTCCCCAATATGCTGATAACGGATAATGCCCTTGCCATCGATCACAAACGTCTCTGGCACACCGGACGATCCGATATCGAGCTGGACCTGCGACAAATCATCTGACCCGATCCGGCTATAGGGATTGCCGTAGCGCGTCAAATAATCAGCCACGTCCTCAGGTCGGTCGCGAATGGCGATCCCGGCGATATCTGCGCCGCGCCGCCGCAACGCTTCGAGCTGCGGTGCTTCTGCGGCACAAGGGATGCACCAGCTGGCAAACACATTCAGCAAATGCGGCTTGCCATCATGGAAATAACTGGAAGCCAGCGCCGGACGGTCCAATGACGCAGCGTGCAAGTCAAAGTCGGGTAACGGCTTCCCTATCATTCGGCTGACGACGAAATCATCCTTGGGCTGCGTCAGTTGGTAACCTGCGAGCACACAGAAGCCGAGAAACAGGGTCAGAGGCACCCACAAGGTCCAGCGCTTCATGCCGCGCTCTCCGCCCGGCGTTCAGCAGCCCGCGCCTTGACCGTGCGGCGCTTCAGATCAGCCAGTACCCGGCCGATAAGCGCCAGCAACCCACCCAGAGCGACCAGCGCGCCGCCTAACCAGATGAAGATCACAAATGGCTTCCACCACAAGCGCAGCTGCCAGCGCCCCTCGGCAGTTTCGCGCCCCACGACAGCATAAAGCTGCCCATTCCAGCGGGTCACCAACGCACTTTCAGTGGTTTCCTGCGGCGGTGCCCAGAAGTTACGGGATTGCGGCGCGATGGCGATCGGCGGGCCGCCCTCATAGCTGGCCAGCATCTGCCCTTCGAGCGCGGTCCAGTTCGGGCCAGCGGTCGGAACAACATCAGTCAGAACGACAGTCCACGGCCCGACGTCTGCACTGCCACCTGCCTCGATAGCTGCCAGTTTTTCCTTGGAAAAAGCACTCTCGCTGGCCATGCCAAACAGCGCCACGGCAATACCGAAATGCGCCGCCACCATGCCCCAGGTCGCTATAGGTAGCAGTCGCAGATTGCGCCCCCGCAGCGGCATGAATGCGGCAATAGCCAGCGCAGCGGAAAATGCCAGCCCCAGCAATGGCAGCAGGTGGATAGAAGCAAAGGTCCAGCCGCCAGCAAGAACCAGCAGCGCCACCAGCGCCACAATCAATACCGGCCGCCCAATCCGCTGCATGCCATCCTGCCGCCAACGCAGCAGCGGACCAACCGCCATCACCGCCAGCATCGGGAAGACGAAAATGGCACTGACCGGGTTGAAATAGGGCGGACCGACTGAAACGCGCACATTAAACGCTTCGGTCACTAGCGGATAAAGCGTGCCCAGCAAAACAATGCCAAGAACGGCGCTGAGCATCACATTGTTGAACACCAGCGCGCCTTCGCGGCTAAGGACCGAGAAGCGCTTGCCTTCCGCTACCGTTCCTGCCCGCAAGGCGAACAGCAACAATGCCCCGCCAATATTGATCGCCAGAAGTGCAAGAATGAAGGTCCCGCGTTCAGGGTCAACCGCAAAGGCATGCACACTGGTAAGAATGCCCGAACGGACAAGGAAAGTGCCAACCATAGACATGGAAAACGCGACCACGCCGAGCATGATCGTCCATGCTCTCAATGCGTCGCGCGCAGCCAGAACACTGGCCGAATGGAGCAGCGCGGTTGCCGCCAGCCATGGCATCAGCGAAGCATTCTCAACCGGATCCCAGAACCACCAGCCGCCCCAGCCCAATTCGTAATAGGCCCAATAACTGCCTGCTGTGATCCCCAGCGTCAGGAAAATCCAAGCGCCTAGCACCCATGGACGCATGATTCGGGCAAAATCCGGTGTCACTTGCCGCGTTACCAAGGCACCCACCGCGAAACTGAACGCCACAGACAGGCCGACATAGCCGACATAAAGCGTCGGCGGGTGGAACACGAGGCCAATATCCTGCAGCAGCGGGTTCAGCCCCTGGCCTTGCAGTGCTGGCGTGGGCAGCCGTTCAAACGGGTTGGAGCTGAACAAGAGGAAGGCATAAAAGCCCAGACCAACAAAGGCCTGAGCCGCCAGCGTAGCCAGCATGGTCTTTTCCGGCAAGCGGTGCTCAATCGCGGCAATCATGGCGCCGGCCAGCGCCATAATAGTTACCCATAGCAGCATCGAGCCTTCATGATTGCCAAACGCGCCGGAAAGCTTGAAAATAAGCGGCTTTTCCGAATGTGAATTCATCGCAACCAGTTTTACCGACAAGTCGGTTTGGCCAAAGACGACCAGCAGCATCAAAAAAGCGAATGCTGCCAGCAGCCCTTGCACAATCGCCGCGGGCCTGGTCAGGACGGCCAGTTCATCGCCGCCGACTTGCTGTGCCAAAGCGCCAGTTACCAATTGTAGTGCGGCCAGCGAAGCAGCCAGCCACAGAGCTACAAGACCCAGTTCAGCAATCATTTGCCTACTTCCGTTTCTGCCACAATCTGCGCCTTTTGCCGGTCGGTCATATCCTTCAATTCGCGCGGCACATAGTTTTCATCGTGTTTGGCGAGCAGGTTATCAGCAACAAAGGTTCCACTTGGGTCCAGCCGTCCTTCGGCCACCACGCCTGACCCTTCGACAAACAGATCGGGCACTATACCCGAAAATCTGACCGGAACCGTATTTTCACCGTCACCCACCAGAAATGTGATGGTCACCCCGTCAGGCATCGTTTTGATCGACCCCTTTTGGACCATTCCGCCAAGCCGAACCGCTTGTCCTGGCGCTGGCGGCGCTGTCACCATTTGCGTGGGAACGAAGAAATAGCTCGCCTGATTGCGGAGCGCCCATGCTGCCAGAAGCCCAGCGCCAACAAGCGACGCCAGCGCTATCACGATCAGCACCAGTCGCTGGTGCTTGGGTTTCATCCAACCGGTCATTGGCCGCGTGTCTCATCCTTGATCCGGTCGCGCCGGGCTTCGGCGCGCCGCATCGCCAGCCAACTCCATGCCGCAAGCAGCAAGGTCCCGATGACGCCGATGGCATAGGCAGCCTCGACAAAACCCATCTGGTTGAGGCCTTCGCGCATTACGCGGTAACCTTCGTTTGCGGCAGTTCACTGCCTAATGCCTTTCGCCGCAGCCGCGCTTCTGCCTGCATTTCAGCCATCAAGGCACGCATCCGGGCAAGCACTATTCCGCCAAACAGCAAAGAAAAGCCCAGCGTGGAAACCAGCAAGGGAACCAGAAAAGCGGGATCGATCGCGCTTTTGCCCAAGGTTATGCTGGGCGGCTGATGCAGCGAGTTCCACCAAACAACCGAACGGTTGATGATCGGCAGGTTGATCGCCCCGACAAGCCCAAAAATCGCCGGAAGTCGGCTGGAAGCGCCATCGCGCGCGACCGCCTGAGCCAGAGCGATATATCCGGCATAAAGGAAGAACAGCACCAGCATCGAGGTAAGGCGGCCATCCCACACCCACCAGGTACCCCAGGTCGGGCGGCCCCAGATTGAACCGGTGATCAGGCACAGCGCGGTAAACACCATTCCCGGCAATGCTGCACCGCGTGCGGCGAGTGCAGCCAGCGGATGACGCCACACCAGAAACACAAGGCTGGAAAGTGCAATGGCGCTCCACCCCCCCATGCCCAGCCATGCCGTGGGGACGTGCAGGAACAGGATTCGCACGGTGTCGCCCATCAGGCGGTCGGGAGGAACCACAAAATAACCCCAAGCCAATGCGCCCCCAGCAATCAGCAATCCGCTGACAACCAGTAAGGGCGTGAGCCAGCGCGCAATTTTCAGAAAGCGCTTGGGGTTAGCAAAGCCATGCATGACGAGAGCGCAGCATTGGCAGGACATACTCATGCCTGCAAGAGCGCGACTCGCGCTTATTACGCTACGATCAGCGCCCGATCAGCTTCTGCGCTATCCGATCTGCGACCACATCGGGAGAAACACCGGTTTTATCCGACTGCTCCCATATCTCGACCAACCGGTCGGGGATTTGCGCGAGCCGTTTGCGCACTTCGTTGATGTCACCGGACTGGCCCTGCTGGCGACTCAAAAATTCAAGCGCCACACTGATGATGCCGCCTGCATTGATGACATAATCAGGCGCATATAGAATGCCGCGGTCAGCCAGCTTCTGGCCGTGTCCTGCACGGCCAAGCTGGTTGTTCGCCCCGCCCGCCACAATCGGCGCTTCCAGCCGGGCGATCCCCTCATCGTCAAGAATGGCGCCAAGCGCATTGGGGCTAAATACGTCACAGGCGACGCCCATGATAGCATCGGGAGCCGCAGTTTCCGCGCCCAGATCCCGCGCCAGCGCCGCAGCACGGCCCTCATCAATATCTGACAAGGTCAATTTCGCCCCATCCTTGGACAAAAGCTGCGCCACGCCGCCGCCGACACTACCGACTCCTTGCAGTGCGACATGCACGCCTTCAACCGAATCACGGCCCAATTTGTAACGCACTGCTGCCTTGATCCCGTGATAGATCCCAATCGCTGTAAACGGCCCAGGATCGCCGCCTGCTGCGCCGCTACCCTGAGCAGGGAGGCCTGACACGTATTGTGTGCGTTTGGATACTGCGACCATATCCACTTCGCTGATTCCGACGTCTTCTGCTGTGACATATCGGCCGCCCAGCGCATCAACCGCATCGCCAAAGGCAGCCAGCAATTCCGGTGTCTTTGCCCTATCCTGCGGCGCAAGGATAACGGCCTTGCCTCCGCCCATCGGTAGCCCAGCCATGGCGTTCTTGTAGCTCATTCCGCGTGAGAGGCGCAAAGCATCGCGCATTGCATCCATGCTAGCGGGATAATGCCAGAAGCGCGTGCCGCCTGCAGCTGGGCCAAGATGCGTTGAATGAAGCGCAAGAATGGCGGTTAGGCCAGAAGCGCGGTCGTGCACCAACTGGACCAGCTCGTGGTCGTCAAAATCGGCTTCGGTCCAAAAGGCTGTCATCGATCGCTCCGCAGAAACGCGCCTGCAGGACGCGCTAAGGTCTTTCACTGTGAGGAAATGGGGCGATCGAGGGGTCTTGAACCCCCGACCTCCGGTACCACAAACCGGCGCTCTAACCAACTGAGCTACGATCGCCACAATTTCCAAAGCTTACCCATGGGGTATGCCATAATGCGGGGCTGATAAGCCTGCAGGAGATGCGGTCAACCCGCTTCCCGCGAAGGGGAGCGCCTGTTGCATAGCTTCCCCAGTTTTGGAAGCGAAAACTGCGTCGAGCGGCAAATGACGCAAGATTATTTCAATGCTTGTTCGCAGCGCTTGGCTAGCTATCAATCAAAACGATGAACTTGCGCCGCGAATCTTCTGTTGAACTCTTGCTTGTTCACCCAGGCGTGCAGCGTATTCCCAATGCCAAACTGGAGATTTTCCAGCTGCGCAGGTTTTTGACCCCTGCTCTTTGCAGTAAACTGATTAAGCTGATCGACACAGGGCGCCGTCCTTCAACCATTGCTGACGATAATGGTGACCAATATTTCCGAACCAGCGAGACATGCGATCTCGCCGCTGAAGAACCGGCAGTCATTGCGCTGGAACAGCTCTTGCAGGATCTGTCTGGAATTGATCCGCAATTTGGCGAGCCGGTGCAAGGTCAGCGCTATGCAACCGGACAAGAATTCAAACCGCATACGGACTATTTTGCTCCGGACGGGCAGGATTTTGGCAAATATTGCTCGGTCGCCGGGCAGCGCACGTGGACCTTTATGGTCTATCTCAACCCGGTCGGCGCAGGTGGGGGGACCCGATTCAAGGCAATTAACAGGATTTTTCGGCCAGAAGAGGGCAAGCTTCTGTGCTGGAATAACCGCCGCGCAGACGGGCGGGTAAATCCCAACACACTCCACCACGGAATGAAGGTCCGCCAAGGGCTGAAATATGTGATTACCAAATGGTACCGTGAAAAGCCGTGGGCCTAGAGAACATCACGAATCAAAAAGGGCGGCCCCGTCGGACCGCCCTTCCTCCAGCGACCTTGCGGTCGCCAAACTGATAATCCCGCTTACTTTTTGCCGAGCGAAAGCCCGCCAAAACGCTGGTTGAACTTTGCCACGCGGCCGCCTTCCTGAAGTTGCTGCTTGCCGCCAGTCCATGCCGGGTGGCTGGTCGGGTCTATGTCGAGCGTCAGCGTATCGCCCTCGCTACCCCAGGTCGACTTGGTCTGGAATTCGGACCCATCGGTCATCTTGACCGTGATGGTGTGGTAATCAGGGTGCGTATCGGCCTTCATGGCATTGGTCCTTCGTGCGATTGGCCGGTTCCGACCGGCCCGTGCAAATATGATGCGTTAGTAATTCGGAAAGGCGCGCCTCTAGGGGCGTTTTTGGCAGATTGCAAGTTTGCTGATCTTAGCCTTCAGGAGGATCGGCGATCATGGCCGTGAAATTGACTTCACAGGTTGTCTTACCTTCAATCGAAGCCTTGCCCCAGAATTTGCACACCTTGGCTCGCTGCTGCACGAAACCCGCCTTCAGGTCGAGCAGATGACCTGGCTCCACCGGACTACGGAACTTGGCGCTTTCTATCGCCATGAAATAAACCAGCTTACCGCTTCCTGCGAGACCCAGGGTTTCGACCGCAAGAATGCCTGCCGCTTGAGCCAACGCCTCTATCTGAAGCACGCCCGGCATGATCGGGCGGCCGGGGAAATGGCCCTGAAAGAATTGTTCGTTGAAAGTTACCGCTTTGACCGCGTGGATTTCTTCACCAGCAGTCAGGGATTTGACCCGGTCTACCAGCAACAAAGGGTAACGGTGCGGCAGGGCCTTGAGTACCTTGTGGATATCATACGCTGAAGCGTTAGAATCGTCGTTACTCATGGCCTTGCCCCCGATTTTTGTGCTTAGCGGCCGCTTGGCTGCTGCGGCGCGGGTGCTGTCCGCCCCTGATCAGCCTGAGCTGCCTGCGCGGCTTCCTGCTGCTGGCGGGCTTCACGCGGCAACCAACCCTGCGGCGGTACCAATTGCGCATTTGGGATCAGCGTGTTCAGCTGATTGATGACTTCCTGCGTGATATTATATTCCGCAGCAGCAAACACGACGCCACCATTGGATGCATCGAGAATCAGCGTGACGTTTTTGTTCTTCGCTGCAATCTTTACAGCATCATCCAGCTTGTCTTCCAGCTGTTCCTGTACGTAAGCACGGCTCATGGCAATTGGCTGAACCAGCTGGTTCAGCTCGCGCTTGCCCGCTTCTTCGATTTGCTGAATCTGCTGTGCTTCCTGCTGCAAGGTCGCAGTTGCGACCTTCGCCTTCTGATCGGCCTGGAATTTGTCATACATCGGCTTGAGCTGCGCCTGCAGTTGGTCGCGCCGCGTCGTCGCCTGATCAAAGGTCGCCTTATAGGTCACGGTGCGCTGCTGTTCGGCAACCTTATAGGCATTCGAATTTGCCATCGCAGCGGGTAGGTTGACGACCGCGATACCTTGTACAGCTTGCTGCGCAGCTGCCGGGGCGGCAGCCAAACCTGCCGATGCAGTCATCAGCAAGCCAGCGGTGAGGATAGGTTTCAAGAGAGTTTTCATCAGAATTGTGTTCCTACGTTGAATGTGAATTGCTTCGGTTTATCGCCCGGCGCTGTGCGCAGCGAATGGGCAAAGTCGATCCGGAAGGGACCGAAGGGCGAATTCCAGTTGACGCCAATACCTATGGTGACACGGGGGGAAGCAGTGTCGCCCAGGAAGACTTCCTGGAATGGGGCAGCGATCTGAGTCTGGGCTGGCAGGTAAGTCGTGCCCATCCCATCGCTGGTAGCAGTCGTAGTCGTATTGGTCGCAGGATCGATATAAAGCAGGTTACCGCTCGAATCGCGTGATTGGATGAACGTACCGCCCGGGAATGGGCTCTGCTGCAATTGCGGAGCGACGACATTGAACAAGGCACCGACATCCATGAAGATTGACGGTCGCAGACCAAGTGACTTGGCACCTGATCCAAGTGGGATTTCAAGCTCTGCCCGGCCCAGATAATAGGTATCGCCGCCAATTGCATCGTCGCCGACCTTGTTGCGGTCAGTGACCACGACTGGATTCCCGTTACCATCGCTGATAATTGGCTGGCGCAACACACGCGGGCCAACGCCGCGAATATCGAACCCGCGGAACTGCGGTTCACCAAGGAAGAACCGGTCAGTTAGCTGGACCTTGTCGAGCCCCGGACCACGATCACTAAGCCCAATAATATGGCCGCCTTCAGCGCTCAAAGAGAAGATGAAGCCGTTAAAAACGTTCCAGTAACGCGATGCCTTGGCCCGCACTCGAACATATTTGACTGAACCGCCAAGCCCGGCGAACTCCCCGGTAATATAGGCCGAGAGGCCTCTTGTCGGGCGATAGCGACTATCGGTTGCATCATAGGACACAGTGGCGCCAAGGATCGAGCTGGTCCGGCTACCGATGGCCTCGCACAGATAGCGGCCGGCGATCAGCGGATCACAGGTTCTAACCCCGGACCCGGTCCGGTCGGTGAAATAGGTGTTCTGATCCAGCGTCACATTGTCGAAATTGAAGGTGTAGCTGCCGATGAGCGACATATATTCGGTCAGAGGTACGCCAAGCCGTAATGACATACCGGTAGTGGATTGCCGGTAGGTCGTGTTGCGGTTGGTATTGATATAGTTGAAGCTGTTGGTGTCGCGGCGATAAAGGTCGAGGCCAGCCGAAATATTGCGATCGAACACATAAGGTTCGGCAAAACTCACCTGGAACGAGCGGGCATAGGCTGAATAATTTACACTTGCGCCAACAGTCTGGCCGCGGCCACGAAAATTCTTCTGCTTGATTGACCCTGCAAGAATGAAGCTTTCGATCGAGCTGAAACCGGCAGACAACTGCAATTCTCCAGTCGGCTGTTCCTCGACGTTGGCTTGCAGGATAATCCGGCCCGGATCGGATCCTGGTTTTTGTTCAACTTCAAAATTTTCCTGGAAGAAGCCGAGCGACTTGATCCGGTTGGTCGTACGCTTCACCTGCAGCGAATTGAACGCATCGCCTTCAGCAAGGCGGAATTCGCGCCGCACAACCTTGTCCTGCGTGAGCGTATTGCCGTTCACATCGACCCGTTCGACATAAACGCGCGGGGCTTCACGAATGACGAATTTTACATCCATCGTCAGGTCGTCTTTGTTGCGGGTGAATTCGGGCTGCACATCAGCAAAGGCATAACCAAACGTGCCAGCCAGCTCGGTCATCGAATCGACCGTATCCTCAACTTGCTTAGCGTTGTACCAGTCGCCTGTCTTCATCGACAAATTCTTGGTCATCCGGTCGCTGTCAAAATCGCGCAGCTGGCTGTCGACCTTCACATCACCGAATTTGTAGCGCTTGCCCTCCTCCACCACATAGGTGATGATGAAGTCCTTCTTGTCAGGGGTCAGCTCGGCCACGGCGGAAACTACCCGGAAATCAGCGTAGCCCTGAGTCAGATAGAACTGGCGCAGCTTTTGCTGGTCGAATGCAAGCCGGTCAGGATCATAGCTGGTGTTCGAGCTAAGAAAACTGGTCAGTCGCGCTTGCTTGGTGACCATCTCCCCTCGCAGTTTGCTGTCCGAAAATACGGTATTGCCGATGATATTGATCTGGCGAACCTTCGACTTTGGCCCTTCATTGATTTCAAACACGACATCGACGCGGTTTTGACTCAACTTCACCATTTTTGGTTCAACCGTCGCGGCGAAACGGCCCTGCCGCTTATACAGCTCGATAATCCGCGCCACGTCTGCGCGAACTTTGGAACGGGTAAAAATCTGTCGCGGAGCAAGCTTGATCTCAGGATTGATCTTGTCGCTCTTGAGGCGCTTGTTGCCTTCCAGAATGATACGGTTGATTACCGGATTTTCAGTGACCTGTATGACCACTTTGCCGCTGTCATTGCGCACACTATAATCAGAGAAAAGCTCTGTTGCTGCCAAATCCTTGAGCGCCTGGTCGGCAGAAGCCTCTGTATAAGGCTGCCCTACCCGAAGTTTGATGTAGCTCAAAATCGTCTGCGGCTCGAGTCGCTGCGCCCCGACGACGGTAATCGACTGGATAATGTCCTGTTTGGCGGGCAGCGCAGGAGTCTCGGCAGCAGCCGCTGTCTGCGGCGTTGCCACTTTGCTATCTTGCGCCATTGCCGATACCGGCATGCCGGCCATCATGGTCCCGCACATCAGTGTAAGTGCAAGACGTGCGGCAGGTGTGCCAGAAGTGTCGCCTGCCATTGTACGTCCAATCATCGACACTTGTATCCCGTCCAAAATACTACACTAAACTCTTCACCGCATGACTGACACAGCGTGCCAAGGCAGCAAATGCCGCCCTCTGCCCCATGCTGTGCCCCCAATCAAGCAATGCCGCGGCCATCCCCCGCGCTTTTTATTCCGACCCCCGGAAAAAATTGCGTCTAACCACCAAAAATCGGCAGCGAAACTATGTCATTTACCGTTACAAACAACATCAACATCAGCACCATCGCCATACCTGTCCGCAAGGCCCATTCCTGCCCGCGCGGGCCAATCGGCTTCCGTCGGACGCCCTCAGCGGCATAGAAGGCAAGATGCCCACCGTCGAGGCCGGGAATTGGCAGGAGGTTGATGAATGCCAAGTTAAGCGAGATCAACGCGGCAAAATTGACAAAGGCCAGCGGTCCGAGGCTGAGCTGCTCGCCCGAATATTTGGCAATCTTGATTGGCCCGCCCAATTCCTTGACCGACCTGTCCCCGGTAATGATCTGGCCAATTCCAGTGACCATCATATGGACCAATTCTGTGCTTTGATCGACTGCCAGGCCGACGGCTTCTATCGGCCCAACACGCACAATGTCGGGTGCTGCAGCATAAATGCCGAGCCGCCCCACCCGCGAGACATTCCCGAAGCGGTCCTTTTCGCGGCTATCAGTCAATTTCACCGGAATTGTCAGATCGCGGTCATCGCGTTCAACTGTGATTTTCACAGACTTGCCCGGGAACATGACCACTTGCTGGCTGATGTCCTCAAACCCGGTCATCCTTTTTCCGTCAATCGCAATGATCCGGTCGCCTGTGGCAAGGCCTGCGTCGCGAGCGGCTGACACCTCTGCAAAACGACCCACTACGGTGCTTGCCTCCAGCTTACCATAAGCAAGGTTAAAGGCCGAGAAAATCGCCAGCGTTACCAGCAGGTTCGTGGCCGGGCCGGCAAAGACAATCAATGCGCGCTTCCACAGTTTCGCCAGTTGGAAACTACCATCGCGTTCACTTTCCGGCATCGCTGCCAATGCCTCGCTGTCGGGTATGCTGGCAGGATTCATGTCGCCTTTGAACTGGACGTAGCCGCCCAGCGGCAAGACAGAGAGTTTCCAACGTGTACCGCGCTTGTCGGTCCACCCAGCCAACTCCTTGCCAAAGCCGATTGAAAAGGCATCGGCCTTCACCCCAAACCAACGGCCAATCAGATAGTGGCCCAGCTCATGAACCGTAACTAACGGACCGAGGACCAGAATAAAGCCAACTAACCACATCCAGACAGGGGGCGAATCAAACACTCAACAACTCTCCAGAATCTCACTTGCGCGGCGGCGCGCTTCCCGATCGACTGCCAATACGTCATCCAGATTAGCAGGCGGCAAGGGAATAGCATGCTCGAGCACTTGTTCCACCATTACCGCAATCTTGGTGAACCCGATCTTACCGCCCAAAAATGCTGCAACGGCCACTTCATTGGCAGCGTTCAGCACTGCAGGCGCTGCGCCGCCTGCATGAACTGCTTCGCGCGCCAGGCGGGTTGCGGGAAACAATTGTTCGTCCAGAGCAAAAAAACTGAGATTGCCAATTCGAGCCAAATCAAGCGGATCGCACGGAGTGCTCATGCGGCGCGGCCATGCCAGGCAGGAAGCAATGGGCACGCGCATGTCTGATGGTCCCAACTGGGCCAGCGTTGATCCATCGCGATATTCGACCATCGAATGGATTATGCTTTGTGGATGGACCAGAATGCGAAGCCGCTCCAGTCCAACCGGAAAAAGGTGATGTGCTTCGATGAACTCCAGGCCCTTGTTCATCATCGTGGCTGAATCGACGCTGATCTTTGCGCCCATGTCCCAATTGGGATGCGCCACGGCCTGCGCCGGTGTGGCGGCAGCCAGTTGATCGGCATTCCAGGTGCGGAACGGCCCACCACTAGCGGTCAAGGTGATCCAGGTGACATCGCGCGCATCGTTACCCTGAAGGCATTGAAAAATTGCGTTATGTTCTGAATCGAGAGGCAGCAGTGTGGCACCGCTCTGTTCAACCGCTGCGGTCATGACGTCGCCAGCCGAAACCAATGCTTCCTTATTGGCCAGCGCGATCGTGCCACCCTGCTCGATCGCTGCCATAGTCGGCGCCAGCCCCGCGCAGCCAACGATAGCAGCAATGGTCAAATCGGCAGGCCGCGCCGCTGCTTCGCAAAGTGCCTGCGCACCGCTCGCGCTTTCAACGCCGCTACCGGTCAGCGCCGCGCGCAGATCAGCCAGACTTGCTTCATCACCAACAACGGCGATTTCGGCCTGGAACTCGCGGGCTAGTTGAGCCAGTTCGTTGGCGCTGGAATTGGCGGTCAGCGCGACCACCCGCCATTGATCCCGCTCACGCCGGACAAGGTCCAAAGTGGATGCGCCGATCGAACCAGTTGCGCCAAGAATCGAAATGCTTCGCGGAGTCAAAAAAGCGTACTCAGCAGGCCAACGACCAGCGCAACGGGTAGCAAGCCATCGATCCGGTCGAACACGCCGCCATGCCCCGGAATGAGCCGCGAGCTATCCTTGACGCCCGCCTTGCGTTTGAGCCAGCTTTCAAAAAAATCACCCGCCTGCGCCACCAGGGCCAGCCCCGCGCCCAGCAAGGCCGCCCCAATGGCATCATCCCACATCGCATCAATCAGATCGGTGAAGGTATAATGCCCTCCGATATAGTAGAATGCGCCCGCCCATGATGCCAGCCACAGGGCCGCACAGAACATGCCCCCCAGCAGCCCAGCCCATGTTTTGGAGGGACTAATCCTTGGGGCAATTTTGGGACCGCCGATCGATCTGCCAAAAAAATAGGCGCCGGTATCGGTAGCAATCACGACCCCCAACGCAGCGATCAGGAAATAGGTGTCGAGGCGGGCAAGAAATAGCGCCGCGACGCCAATATAGGCCGCGCCAAAGACAAGTCCGATGCCTTGCCAAAGAACACTTTTCGTTGCCTTCAGCACCAAACCTGCAAATTCTGCAATCGCAACCAGCCCAACCAGCGCAATGAAACCGTCGAGCACCCGCCCGCCGATCGCCAGCGCCGTTCCTGCCGCCCCCATCATCGCAGCAGCAGAAATCAGCCGCGTGCCGAGGTCCGAAGTTTTCGGACAATGAGCCGAACCGGATGAAGATGCCTCAACGTCCACCAAAACGGCGCTCCCGGCCTGAAAACTCATTCAGGGCTGCCTGCAAATGCTCAGGCGTGAAATCGGGCCATAAAGTCTCGGTAAAATTCATTTCTGCATAGGCTGACTGCCACAGCAAAAAATTGGATAGGCGTACCTCACCCGACGTGCGGATGAGCAGGTCAAGCGGCGGCAAATCAGCAGTAAACAGATTGGCCGCAATGCTCTCAACCGTTACTTCCCCTGTCTGAGCAGCCAGCGACGCTGCACGGGTAATTTCCTGCTGCGCCCCGTAATTGAGTGCGACCGCCAAAACCCGTGATCCGCCAGCCGTTTGCGCCAAAGCGTCTTCAAGTTGTTCGACAATATCAGGCGCCAATGTTCTGTAATCACCGATTATTTTTAGCTGGACATCATTGGCGATGAATTCAGGCAAGTCGCTTTTGATAAACTTGCGTAGCATATTCATCAGATCGGAGACTTCATCCTCCGGCCGCTTCCAGTTTTCGCTCGAAAAGGCATAAAGCGTCAAGCATTCGATCCCCAGCGGCTCAATATTGCGAACCAAATTGCGAACTGCCTCCACTCCGCGCTGGTGGCCCATCGCGCGCGGCAAATGACGCTTTTTTGCCCATCTGCCATTGCCGTCCATGATAATGGCGACATGCCGGGCGCGCGCATTTGCGCTACTCACGAAGATACCCCGGAAACTTGGCGCGTCACTGAGTCAGGATTTCCTTTTCCTTCGCCTCTGCCGCGGCATCCGCATCGGCAACATACTTGTCGGTCAGCTTCTGCACATCATCTTCCATGCGTTTGCGCTCGTCCTCGGAAATTTCCTTCTTCTTTTCATCTTCCTTGAGCGATTCCATCCCGTCGCGCCGAACGTTGCGAATGGCGATCCGCGCCTTTTCGGCATACTGCCCCGCCAGTTTCGCCAATTCCTTGCGGCGCTCTTCCGTCAGGTCAGGAATTGGCAACCGGATGGTCTGGCCATCAATCATCGGATTGAGCCCCAGACCAGCTTTAGCAATACCCCTCTCCACCGCGCTCATATTGCCCTTGTCCCACACTTGCACTGACAGCATGCGCGGCTCAGGCGCAGAAACAGTTGCGACCTGGTGCAGCGGCATCATCGCCCCATAGACTTCCGCCACAACCGGATCGAGCAGTGTCACATTGGCTCGGCCCGTGCGCAGACCGCCCAGATCACTCTTGAGCGATTCCACTGCTCCCGCCATACGCCGATCAATATCAGCCTTGTCATATTTTGCCATTTTCAGGATTCCCCTTGTACGATCGTCTGCACGCCTTCACCCGCCAGAACCCGCGCGACATTGCCCTTTTCACGAATCGAGAACACCACGATCGGAATGTCATTTTCGCGGCACAGCGATACGGCGGCAGCATCCATAACTTTCAAATTATCTGACAAAACCTTGCCATAAGTAATTGTTTCAAAACGTTTCGCATCTGAATTTCGTTTCGGGTCACTGTCATAGACCCCATCGACACTGGTGCCCTTCAGCAATGCATCGCAGTTCATTTCAGCAGCGCGTAGTGCCGCCCCGGTGTCGGTAGTGAAGAACGGGTTGCCAGTCCCGGCAGCGAAGATCACGATCCGCCCTTTCTCAAGATGCCGCTCTGCCCGGCGGCGAATATAGGGCTCGCACACTGACGACATCGGAATTGCGCTTTGTACTCTGGTCGGCACCCCAATCTGTTCCAGCGCATTCTGCATCGCCAGCGCGTTCATCACCGTGGCAAGCATGCCCATGTAATCGCCGGTCGTCCGGTCGAGCCCGCGTGCCGCACCAGCAACTCCGCGAAAGATATTACCGCCACCGATTACCAGACACACTTCCAGCCCAGTTTCCTTGGCCGCTTTCACTTCCTCCGCAAGACGCGCGACATAAGCCGGGTCGATCCCGTATTCCTGTTCCCCCATCAGCACTTCGCCTGAGAGTTTCAGGAGAATGCGGTTGAGTTTGGGAAGAGCCATGGAAATCCGGTCTTTCTAGCGGGGACTGCAAGCGAAGCCCTTATAGAGCCGCGCCCGCTTCTGCCAAGGGTTGCAGATACACAAAACCCCGCGCAGCCGAAAAGCTGCGCGGGGCTGCGAATTTTAGCGACGAAGTACTTAGCCCTTGACGGCTGCAGCAACCTCCGCAGCAAAGTCGCTTTCTTCCTTTTCGATGCCTTCACCAAGCTGGAAGCGAACATAGTCCTTGAGCACGATGGCCGTGCCTGCATCTTTGCCGGCCTTGGCCACGACGTCTGCGATGGGAGTCTTGTTGTCCATTACGAAGACCTGGCTAAGCAGTGCGTTTTCCTTGGCGAATTTGTTCACCGCACCTTCGACCATCTTTTCCTGCACGTTTTCAGGCTTGCCACTTTCAGCTGCCTTTTCACGAGCAATCGCCCGCTCGCGCTCGATAATGTCGGCGTCAAGCTGGTCAGCGCTCAGCGCCATTGGGAAAGCTGCTGCGATATGCATCGCGAGCTGCTTGCCGAGCGGTTCGAGCACATCAGCGCCAGCATCGCTTTCCAACGCGACCAGAACACCGATCTTGCCGAGGTTCGGCGCGGCGGCGTTGTGGACATAAGGGACAACAATCCCGTTGGTGACTGCAACGGTCTTCATCCGGCGGACCTGCTGGTTTTCACCAATAGTTGCGACATTGTCGGTCAGCTTGTCAGCCACTGAGCCTCCGCCCGGATAGGCAGCAGCCTTGAGTGCTTCGACATCATCACCCGCCATACCGAGGGCAGCACCAGTGGTATTGCGCACGAAATCCTGGAACTGTTCGTTCTTCGCCACAAAATCCGTTTCAGAATTTACTTCAACCGCGACACCCTTGGTGCCTTCGACAGCAACACCGACGAGGCCTTCGGCGGCGGTTCGACTCGACTTCTTCTGCGCAGTAGCGAGGCCCTTGGCCCGCAGCGCGTCAACCGCAGCTTCGATATCGCCACCCGCTTCTGTGAGCGCTTTTTTGGCATCCATCATGCCCGCGCCGGTCTTCTCGCGCAGGGTCTTTACATCGGCGACTGAGAATGCAGCCATTGCTCTATCCTTTTCAATAATTTTTGGCGCCGGGCCAGAGTTGGACTGGTCCGGCGCTCTACTTCGCGATTGTGACGGTTTGTGGCCGGTTACGCGGTGACCTCTGCGGCGGCTTCGACCGGAGGTTCAGACAAGGCACCGATATCGGCACCAGAATCCGCCACTGCACCGCCCTTGCCCGCCAGCACTGCATCGGCAATGGCATCACAATAAAGGCGTACAGCCCGGCTCGCATCGTCGTTTGCCGGAACCGGAAAAGCAATGCCTGAAGGGTCCACATTGGTATCGAGAATACCAACCACCGGAATACCAAGCACGTTTGCTTCCTTGATGGCCAGATCTTCCTTATTGGCATCGATCACAAACATCACATCGGGAATGCCGCCCATGTCGCGGATGCCGCCCAGCGACATTTCCAGCTTGTCACGCTCACGCGTTAACTGCAGCACTTCTTTCTTCGTCAGACCAGATACTTCACCCGAAAGCTGTTCTTCCAGCGTCTTCAGACGGCGGATGGATCCGGAGATGGTCTTCCAATTGGTCAGCATGCCGCCCAGCCAGCGATGGTTTACAAAATGCTGTCCGCAGCGGCGTGCCGCTTCTGCGATCGGGTCCTGCGCCTGGCGCTTGGTGCCGACGAACAGCACCTTGCCGCCCGAGCGTGCGGTTGCAGTGACAAAGTCGAGTGCGCGAGCAAACAGCGGCACAGATTGCGACAGGTCGATGATGTGAACCCCGTTACGTGCGCCGAAGATATACGGCTTCATGCGCGGGTTCCAGCGATGGGTCTGGTGGCCGAAGTGAGCTCCGGCTTCGATCAACTGCTGCATTGTGACGGTAGGTGCCGCCATAAGATAATTCCTTCCGGTTGTTCCTCTGAAAAGCTGGAACCATTGCGGAGCTTCCCGCGCAGGCACCGGTATGGGCGCTTTTCATGTGAATTTGCCTGCCATGAGTGGATCGGAATGATCCTGATTCGCGACTGACGCGGCGTCCTAGCGAGACGATTGGCAAAATACTAGCCCTGATCCGCCCATAAAATCGTCCAAGCGCTCATAATTGCGCTTGACACATAAGAACAAATAGGGAACATTGCGTTTATCAGGGAACAAAAACCCCTCATAAGATGTTTTCAACAGGTTACCCACAGGCTGTCAACAGGCCTGTTCCGACCAGAGGATATGTACGATGCTTGCTTTCATGATGACCGCTCTGTTCTTCACTACAGCTCTGGTGGCCATTATAGTTTTGGCTGATAGTGCCGCACGCGGCGTGCGGGCCCATCAGCATCTGAACCGGCGGATGAAGCAGGGCAACTTGGGGTCAATCATTACTATCAAGTATTTTGACTGCGGCCCCATTCAGATTGCTGCGGCCCCGCGACTGCGACTGGTCAGCCGGACAAATGGTTTACGTCAAACGGCTCGCGCGGCAGCTCCGCGTTTGAACGCTGCTGCCTGATGCGGGCGTAGCGCATGATCCCCAGCGGCATGAGCGCCAGATAGCCAACCGAAATTACCGCGAGCGTCCACCATGGTTCTTGCAACAAGGCCGCGAACAGCAGCCCGAACACACCAATCAGTTCCAGCCTTACATTCCGGCGGGGTCGGATAGAAGTCCAACTGAGCGTCGCGACGTTGGAAATCATAAGAAACGCGATCGCGGTCATCCAAATGCCCATCAGTACTGGATTGCGGAAATCCTCATAGCCAGTCGCCATCCAGAGATAGAACGGCAGGAATGCCAGCCCTGCCCCGACTGGTGCAGGAATCCCGGTCAGGAATCCGGCCGACTTGTGTGGCTGAACATCAGTATCAATCTGCGCATTGAACCGCGCCAGGCGCAAAGCGCAGCAAATTGCAAAGGCCAGGCACGCAAACCAACCCACACGGGGCAGATCTTGCAGCGACCACAAATAGAGGATCAGCGCCGGAGCCATACCGAAAGAAAGCGAATCAGCAAGACTGTCAAGTTCCGCACCAAAACGCGATTGCGCTTTCAGCAAGCGCGCAATTCGGCCATCGATCCCGTCAAGCAAACCGGCAAAGATTACCGCCAGAATGGCCTCTCGCCAGTCACCCGAGATGGCAAAGCGAACCCCCGTCAACCCTGAGCACAGCGCGGCTGCGGTTATTGCGTTCGGCAGAACTGCACGCAGGGACAAGCCCTTGCTACGTCCGGAAAGCTGCGGCACTTCATCTTCTGCTGCCTTTGGACCGATCCGTGCACCGCCTTCATCCATCAGTATTTCTGCACCAGAAACGTCATTGCGCGATGCCTTCGATCAGCTTTTGCTGGCCGACTTCCGCCAGGATAGTCTCGCCCGCAATCATCTTTTGCCCGATCAGCACCTTGGGATCGGTTCCGGCAGGTAGGTAGACATCCACCCGGCTGCCGAAACGGATCAAGCCGATCCGCTGACCAGCAGCAATCATATCACCCGGCTTCACAAAAGGCACAATCCGGCGCGCAACCAGCCCGGCAATCTGGGTGAAGCCAATGGCCATCCCATCTGCGCGTTCGATCAGAATATGCTGGCGTTCGTTCTCTTCACTTGCCTTGTCGAGATCAGCATTCATAAATTTTCCGGGAATGTAGATCACCCGCCGCACCGTGCCGCCGATTGGCGCACGGTTGATGTGGACATCAAACACACTCATGAAAATTGAAATGCGGATCGCCTTGTCCGGCGGCAGGCCCGCGCGCCCTGACCCATCGTCACCAGTTAGCTCGGCAGGAGGATCCATTTCGGTTATCAGCGATACCAGCCCGTCAGCGGGCGAAACGATATATTTGTCGTCTTGCGGCACCACCCGTTCCGGATCGCGGAAGAAGGCAAACACTCCGCCCGTCAGTGCCAGCAGCGGCCATCCGATGATATCCCATTGAAAAAACAACAGGAATACCATACTGATCGCTAGCGCGATCAATCCAAACTTGCGTCCTTCCGGGTGGATTGAGGGCCAACGCCATTCGGCATCACCCCGACCCTTGTTATCTACTAATTCACCAGCCATCATTTTCACCTAGGCGTTGCAGACGCGCCCGACAAGCGCGGCGGAACAATCCAGCCCATGCATTCACCGTTCTCAAGTTGACCGGCACGCTCACGCGGCCTTGCGAATAAATACAGTGCCCGCAGAATAACCCGCGCCAAAGCTGCAGATCAGACCCGTGTCGCCAGCGGCCAGATCATCGCTATACAAATGGAACGCAATGATCGACCCAGCGCTAGACGTATTGCCATAGGTATCAAGAACAGTAGGGCTTTTATCGGCGTCGGCTTCATGGCCGAGCACGCGCTGAGCAATCAAACGGTTCATCCCGGCATTTGCCTGATGCAGCCACATTCGCCGCAAGCCTGCGGGGTCCACGCTCAGCCGCTCGGCTTCCTCGGTAATCATCGTCGCGACCATCGGCACTACTTCTTTGAACACCTTGCGCCCTTCCTGCACGAACAGCTTGTCAGATGTTCCTTCACCTTCAGGGTTGGCACGGTTAAGGAAGCCAAAATTATTGCGGATATTATTCGAAAAGACTGTCTTGAGCTTTGTCCCGATTATATCCCAATGACCCTTTGGGGCGATGGCGGCGTCTTCCACCAGCACCGCTGTGGCCACATCACCGAAAATGAAGTGGCTGTCGCGGTCGCGCCAATTGAGGTGACCGCTGGTGATTTCCGGGCTTACGACCAGCACGGACCTGGCATTACCCGATCGCACATAATCGGCAGCCGTCTGAATTCCGAAGGTTGCAGACGAGCAAGCAACATTCATATCAAAGGCAAAACCGTCGATGCCTAGCGCCTGCTGGATCTCAATCGCCATCGCGGGATAAGCACGTTGCATGTTGGAGGCTGCGCAAAGAACTGCATCAACCTCTTCCGGTTTGCGACCCGCACGCTCAAGTGCCTGACGCGCCGCCAGCACACCTATTTCCGCCATGATCGAAAGCTCGTCGTTATTACGCTCTTCCCAGCGCGGCGCCATGATCGCTGGGTCAAGCACGGGCGCCTTGGCCATCACATGGCGCGCCTTGATCCCGCTCGCCTTTTCGATGAACTGGACCGAACTGGGTTGCAGCGGCTCGATCGTTCCGCTCTCGATTGCCGCCGCATTGTCGAGGTTGAAGCGGTCGACATAAGCATTGAAGCTGGCAACCAGCTCCTCGTTGGAAATGCTGTCATCTGGGGTAAATAGCCCGGTTGAAGAGATCACGGGTCGGTTGGTCATCTGCATGGAGCGCTGAATATAAGCGCAGAAGGCATGCGGCAAGCCCTGTGATCACCGAATGGATTGAGTATGGCTGGCCCGCGCCGACAGCGCGTCAGAACCAGACCCGCACGCCTGCGACAAAGTTGGTTGTGCTCGGCTTATTTCCCAACACCCGCGCAAAATCAGCACTTCGGCCTACTTTCCATTCCTGTGCCACGCCCAGGTATGGTGCAAACTCCCGCCTTATTTCATACCTCAGACGCAGTCCGGCTTCGATCCGATCAACACCCGCACCGATCCCCAATTCTGGCACATTTTGCGCTGCGAGGTTCATCTCTGCCCGAGGCTGCAGGATGATCCGCTGGGTAAGTCGCTGATCCAGCTCACCTTCGATACGCGCTGTCACCTCACCCTTGACTGACAGGAACGCCGCCGCATTTACCTCGAACAGGTACGGTGCCAGGCCGTGAATGCCGATGACACCGTAAGTGTCTGCCGGGCCAACAAGATCCTGCCGCGCGCCGATCTGCATATCCCACCACGGCCCGACCGCGTGGCTCCATAGAGCCTGCGTCTCGGCTCGCTCGGGAGATTCGCCAAAGCTGCCTTCGCCTTCGCTCTTCAGCCAGAGTTTGTCAGTATCGCCGCCATAATAGCCTTGCGCGCTCCACAGATATCCATCGCCGCCCCTGCGAGCCCGATATTCGAGCCGATCCCCCTCTAGCCATAGCACCGGCATACCGCTGAATTCGCGCGCGATTTTTGCGCGCGAGGCCGCCATTTTAGCTTGACCCACGGAAGCGTCAGCCGCATGCAGCGGACCAATAAAGGCCGCTGCGGGCGGCGGCGCATCTGGAATTTGCGGCATAGCCATATCAGCAGTGTGATCATCCATTTGCCCGTGGTCCATCTGACTGTGATCCATGGGCTTGCCCGGGGCAGTGCTTTGCGCGGCAACCGGCACCGGACACGAAAGTACAATCAAGCCTGCAAAAAGCGCCTTCATGCAGCGTCTCCGGCTTTGGCAAACGGCCGCACCGTGACAACCTGAAACATGCCTGCGTGCATGTGATAGGCGAGATGGCAATGAAACGCCCAGTCACCCGGAGCATCGGCGGTCAGGTCGAAACTGGCACTGCCACCGGGCTGCACCACTACTGTATGCTTGAGCGGCTGCTGGCCATGCCCAGCCCCGTTGACCAACTCGAAAAAATGGCCGTGCAAATGGATCGGGTGCGCCATCATGGTGTCATTGACCAGTTTTACGCGCACCCGTTCATTGAACGCAAAGCGAATCGGATCGTCTGTAACGGCGGAAAACTTCTTGCCGTCGAACGACCACATGTAGCGCTCCATATTTCCCGTCAGATGGATTTCCTTAAAGCGCGTGGGCTGCTGCACCTGGTGATTGGGCCGTGCGGCCGCAAGCTGCGTGTAATTCAGTACCCTATGATCAAGCTGATCGAGGCCAAGCCCGGGATAGTCCATCCGGTCGACTGGATTCATCGATACCATATCGAGCCCTGGCCCGACCTTAACCGAAGACGGCAATTTGGCTGTGTCGCGCATATTCATGCTGGACATATCCATATTGGACATATCCTTTTGGCCCATGTCCATCTGCGCCATGTCCATCTGCGCCATGTCCATCTGCGCCATGTCCATCTGCGCCATGTCATGGCCCACCATGCCACCATTATCACGGGCCATTTCCCCCATTCCCATATCCGCCATCGTTAAAACGGGCGGTTTGCGCAGCGGAGGAACCACCGCTGTGGCTCCGGGGCGTGCGGAAAATGTTGCGACCCCCATCCCGGATCGGTCCATGGCTTCAGCCACAAACGTAAAGGCATCCGCCCCTTGTGGCTCGATCAGCACATCGTAGGTTTCCGCAACGCCGATCTGGAATTCATCAGTGTCTACCGGGAGCACATCTTGCCCATCGGCCGCAATCACAGTCATCGGCACACCCGGTATGCGTACATTGAAGAAGGTCATTGCAGAACCGTTGATGATGCGCAGGCGAATCCGCTCACCCGGCTGAAAACCAAGCTCCAGATTATCCGCAGGTCCATGGCCATTGATTAAATAGGAATAGGTCGAACCAGTAACATCGGAAATATCGGTCGGGCTCATCCGCATACCCGCCCACATCCGGCGCTGCGCACCGCTGAGTGGGTAATCATCACTGGCGGTGGTTTTGTCGTAAGTGAAATAGCCCCCGCCCACTTTCAGCTTGCGCATGATCGTATGCGGGCTAAGCGGCGACCAGTCTGACAGCAGCAGCACATATTCACGGTCATAAACATGCCCGTCGGGCGAGGCAGGATCAATCACGATCGGTCCGTAAACCCCCATCGGTTCCTGCAAGGTATGAGCGTGCCACCAATAGGTGCCGGCCTGACGGATCTGAAATTCATAGCGGAACCGCTCGCCAGGTCCCACTGCTGCCATCGTAACGCCCGGCACACCGTCCATCAAAAATGGCACCAGCAAGCCGTGCCAATGGATCGATGTATCGCCCGAACTGGCGTTGACCAGGTCCACCACCAGATTTTGCCCTTCTATCAAGCGAACCAATGGGCCGGGCAAAGAGCCATTGACAACCACTGCCGGGCCATGCCGCGATCCGGTCTCATAGGCAGCATCGGCAACCGTCATGGTCAAATGTTCACCCGACAGCACATCACTGCCCTTTCGTGCCAGCGTGCCGCCGTGGATGCCCCGCGCCCAACTCGGCATTGCCCAATTTGATCCCGCTACGCCAATTGCCATGGCCGTATTGGAGATGAAGTTACGTCGATCCATTGGTTGAGTATCCGCCTATCAAAAATGTAATTTTTGGGTTTGTGTACGCCCTAGCGCCCCTGCTTCTCGAACAGCGCTACCAGCTCGGCAAATTTCTGCTTTTGTTCAGCCTGATCGCCCGAAGCAATGGCATCTTCCACACAGTGCGCCGCATGAAGTTTGAGCACTTGCGACCGGGCGGATCTGAGCGCCGCGTCGATCGCCGCTATTTGCTGCAGGATGTCGATGCAATAGCGCCCTTCTTCCATCATGCGGGCGATGCCGCGTGCTTGCCCTTCGATCCGCCGCATCCGGGCGATTTCTTTGTCGAATTTGTGTTCCACGGCGCTCTCGGTTTGCAAAAAGACTAGTAATTTACTATACTCCCCTATAGTATTTTACAAGAGGTGTTTGACGATGAACACGCTGCAACAAGTCGGCAATAGCGAGCATTCCTGCTGTCACCATTCAGGCCATGCCGAAGCGCCCAGGGATGGACGCTTTAACACAGTATCGGATAATTATGCCGGGCCGGTCTATACCTGCCCGATGCATCCCGAGGTGCGGCAGGAGGTGCCTGGCGCATGCCCGCTGTGCGGCATGGCATTGGAACTCGATTCGGCGGCAATGGAAGATGCCGGACCGAATCCTGAGTTGATCGACTTCACTCGCCGCTTTTGGATCGGGGTGGTCTTGACTGTTCCCCTATTGCTGCTTGCGATGGGGCCGATGGTCGGCCTGTCATTCTTGCGCAATCTACTGGGCGAAAGCACGGCTCAGTGGGCCGAACTTGCACTGGCAACGCCAGTCGTCCTTTGGTGCGGTTGGCCATTTCTTGAGCGCGGGTGGAAATCCTTCCGTTCCGGCAATCTCAACATGTTTTCGCTGATTTCAGTCGGGGTCGCCGCTTCCTGGAGTTTCAGCGTAACCGCAGTTTTTGCGCCGCGCATTTTCCCGGCCGGCTTCAGATCGGCAGATGGTCACGTCCCGGTGTATTTCGAAGCTGCCGCAGTAATCGTGGTCCTTGTCCTGCTGGGGCAGCTGATGGAACTGCGCGCCCGCGAAGGCACGGGCAAAGCTATTCGGTCTCTGCTGGAACTGTCGGCCAAGACCGCCCGCATCATCCGCAAAGACGGCAGCGAAGAAGAAATTGCGCTCGAAGACGTTGCGATTGGCGACCGACTACGGGTGCGCCCGGGTGACAAAGTTCCGGTCGATGGTGAAGTGCTCGAAGGTCATTCTTCAGTCGATGAGAGTATGCTTACTGGTGAGGCAGTCCCAGTTGAAAAAGCTGCTGGTGACAATGTAACTGGCGCAACGCTCAACGGCACGGGCAGCCTGATTATCCAAGCGCTTCATATTGGCCAGGACACAGTGCTGGCGCAAATTGTCGAAATGGTCGCAAGTGCGCAGCGGTCGCGCGCGCCAATCCAGAAATATGCTGACCGGGTCGCAGGTTTTTTTGTGCCAGCGGTCATCGCGGTTGCCGTGCTGGCTTTTATCGGCTGGGCAATCTGGGGGCCTGCCCCATCGCTGTCCTATGCGCTTATCGCTGCCGTTTCAGTGCTCATCATCGCTTGTCCCTGCGCGCTTGGCCTCGCCACTCCCATGTCGATCATGACGGCCACCGGACGCGGGGCACAGGC
>JAHEAW010000111.1 GCA_024642545.1 Erythrobacteraceae bacterium | reverse complement strand
CAAAGTGCGCAGCCTGTCAAAGCCGGTACCTGTCACGATCGACGGCACGCTGGGCGCAGGAAACAGCGTAACCTTGCGCTTTGCGGTGCCTGAATACGGCGTGGCACCGGGGCAAGCGGCAGTCATTTACGCAGGCGCACGGGTTGTTGGCGGCGGCTGGATTGATGCCACCAGTTAAGCTCAGCCATCCCATTTTTGCAGCAGGCAGCCATAGCCTTTGCGGAACGTGGCGGTTTGCGATGGCATCAGTGGGAACCGCGCGGTAACGCTTTGGGCCTCAACATCATCCTTGAGCGAAATCAGTTCCATCCCTGCCAGCCGGTCCTTCTTGCAATCATGCAGGCTGCGCCCTTCAATATAGCGGCAGGAACACGTCACATGCGCGCTGTAGGACGCTGCCGCTGCACTGTAACCGCTAATCGACCCGCGATAATACCAGCCCGTACCGCCCAACGCCAAGAGCAGTATGATCGCTGCCCAGCCCCAGCGGCGCGGACGGGGCAGGCGAGATGATCCTGTGGCACGGCGGACTGGCGGTTTTGCGATTGCCAAGCGGATTTCCTTCTCGCAAGTGGGGCGGCGATGACAAGAATTTCCCATCCCCTTATAGCTGCCATGTTGCTGCTGCCAGCCCTATCGGGTTGCAGCAACACCAAACCCCCGTTGCCGCCGCCCAGCAAAACAGCGATGGCTGCCATAACCCCTGATGCCGGCGCGCCTGCCGAAGATCTGGCCCGGCAAGTCGATGATCTGTTCACCAACCCTGACGTGGGTGAAACCCGCGCGGTGGTAGTGGTCTATAGCGGCAAGATCGCCGCGGAACGCTATGCCCCCGGCTATAGTGCGAAGACGCGGTTCATCAGCTGGTCGATGGCCAAAACCGTCACTGCAGTGATGATCGGGATGCTGGTGGCCGATGGGAGGCTGCGACTGGATGAGCCGGCCCCCATCCCCCGGTGGCAAAGGCCCGGCGATCCGCGCGGTGAAATTACCTTGCGCGAATTGCTGCAGATGCGTTCTGGCCTGCGCCACACAGAAGCGGGCAATCCGCCCTACGAATCGTCCGAGGTGCGGATGCTTTTCCTCGATGGGCGCGACAATATGGCCGATTGGGCCGAATCGCAGCCGCTCGAATCCGAACCTGGCAGCACATTTGAATATTCCACCAGTACTGCCGTTATTCTGGCCGATATAGCAGCGCGGACGCTCACCTCCAGCCCCAGTCCGGACGTGCGGCGCAAAGCGGTTGACGATTATCTGAAAGCGCGGCTGTTCAGCCCGGTCGGAATGAATTCGATGGTGGCCGAATATGATGCCAGCGGCACGCTCATCGGCGGCAGCATGATTCATGGCACCGCGCGTGACTGGGCCAGATTTGGCGAATTTCTGCGTAATGGCGGATCGGTGCGCGGGGCGCAGCTGATTCCGCACAAATGGGTTACCTTCATGACTACGCCGAGTCCGCGCAGCCCGCAATATGGCGCTCAGACCTGGCTCAACCGCGATTACAAACGTCCCCTCGGCGCCAATGGCAAATCAGAACCGCACCCGCTGTTTCCCGATCGCGCGCCGCATTCGCTATTCGCGGCAATCGGGCACATGGGGCAATATGTGCTGGTGTCTCCCACCCAGCGCCTGACAGTGGTCCGGTTGGGTCATTCTGACGACGCCCAGCGTGAAGCGCTGCTGCCCGAACTGGCTGATGTGGTGGACCTTTATCCGGTCAGGTAGAACTTACCTTCAACAATGGTGACGCAGGGCCCGCCAAGCCAGGCGCGGTCACCTTCAAGGCGGCAGGTCAAATCACCCCCGCGCTGCGAGGCCTGATGCGCGGTGAATTCACTGCGTCCCAGTCGCTCGGCCCAGAACGGCGTGAGCACCGCATGGGCAGAACCGGTCACACTATCTTCCGGTACGCCCCATGCAGGTACAAAGACGCGGCTCACTACATCGCTGTGATCGCCCGGCGCAGTAACAATCACCATCCGGTCAATCTTTCCCAGCGCATCCATAACAGGGGTCACGGCGCGCACAGCAGTTTCACTGTCCAGCAGAATTACCGATGTCTGCTCAGTACCGGCAACCGTGTCGTAAACCGGCGCGTCAATTCCCAGAGCCGGAAGCAGCCCATCAACCGGGCGTTGTTGGAGTTTGCTCAGCGGGAGCGATAGCTCATAGCCTGTACCGGCGCGGCGCACCTCGAGAATACCGGCGTGGCGGGTCCGAAAAGTAACCCTGTCGCCGCCATCACCGCTGAGCAGCGCGTGCCCGCTGGCCAAGGTGGCATGGCCGCATAGTTGCACTTCGGAGGTAGGGGTGCACCAGCGCAGTTCCCAATCCGCGGCTCCGGTCTGATCCTTCACCAGAAACGCGGTTTCCGCAAAATTGTTTTCAGCGCCGATGGCGATCAACACAGCATCAGGTAGCCAGCGCTCCAGCACCATCACTGCGGCCTGATTGCCGGCAAAGGGTTCGCTCGCAAAGGCATCGACATGCCAATAGGATATGGGCAGACTCATACTTCCTTCTCCAGCTTGGCGAATTCATCTGCCTCTGCCAGCGGATTATCCGGCTCATCGACATGACCTTCGGGATCAATATGGATCAACAGGTCCATATTGGGGAAATGGCGATAGAGATCTGCTTCGACATGTTCGATAATATCATGCGCTTCCTCGACCGTCATGGTGCCGGGCATATCGACATGGAACTGCACGAAATCATGGTGCCCGCTGGTGCGCGTGCGCAGATCATGAAGATTGTTGAGCTCCGGATGCCGCGCAGCCAGTTCGACAAAGCGCTGGCGCTTTTCCTCAGGCCATTCACGGTCCATCAAATGGTCAATCGCTTCGCTGGCAGCACGCCACGCGCCCAATAGCAGCCATACCGCAATACCCAGACCGAACAGCGGGTCAGCCAGCGCAAATCCGGCATATTGGTCAAGCGCCAGTGCCGCAATTACCGCGACATTGAGCAGCAAGTCGGACTGGTAATGGACATGATCCGCGGTAATTGCGACTGACCCGGTACGGCGGATGACATAGCGCTGCCACGCAAGCAGTGCGACCGTCGCCGCAATCGCGACCAGCGAAACGGCAATCCCGTGCGATGCATCAGCCGTTCGCCCGCCATTGATAAGATGGCCAATCGCGCTGAAAGCAATGCCAGCGGCAGACAGGGCGATCAGCATCACCTGAAAAATCGCCGCGAGCGATTCGGCCTTGCCATGTCCAAAGCGGTGCGCTTCATCAGCAGGCTGGGCTGCAATCGAGACGCCGACCAGCGTGGCAATGCTCGCCACCAGATCGAGCGCCGTATCTGCCAGGCTGCCCAGCATCGCGGTCGAACCTGTATGCCATGTCGCCCATAGTTTGAGCGCTACCAGAAACAGCGCCATGCTGATCGAGGCAGCAGCAGCGCTGCGCGTCAGGAAGGCGCGGTGTGACGCAGCGCTGCTCATGGATAGAGCAGCCCGTCGCTCCAGCCATCAACTGCGCGCTCGAACCGGCGGCGGTCATGGAGCCGGTTGGGCCGGTCGAGCCAGAATTCAAAAGCAGAAGGCGTCAAGGTGAAGCCCGTCCAATGCGCAGGCCGCTCCACTTCACCGCCAGCAAAGCGCGCTTCGGCGGCCGCGAAGCGGGCCAGAAAGGTCGCTCTTTCATCCAGCGGACGCGACTGATCAGAAGCGACTGCGCCAAGCTGCGAATCCCGGCTGCGGCTATGGAAATAGGCGTTGGCCACCTCGGGCGCGACTTCACCCAGCAGGCCCTCGATTCGGATTTGCCGCCGCAGGCTCTTCCAATGGAACAGCAGCGCGGCCTGGCTGTTGGCACGAATTTCCTGACCCTTGCGGCTTTGGGCATTGGTATAGAAGGTGAAACCGCCACCCTTGCCGAGGTCTGGCCCATGGCCCTTGAGCAGCACCATCCGCACCGAGGGCGCACCCGCCGCGGTCGCAGTGGCAAGCGCCATCGCGTTTGAATCGTTGAGTTCGCTCAGCCGGGCTTCGGCAAACCATTTATCAAACAGCGCGAATGGGTCAGTCGACGGGATTTCACTCTGGGATGGGTGCGATGTCATACAGCCCCTCTACCGCCCATTTTGACCAAGGCAAAGCATCCCTGCTTGCGCGCGCGCACTGTAACACCTAGCTAACACGCTATGGCCGACCCCTATGCAACGCTTGGTGTACCCCGCTCTGCGACAGAGAAGGAGATCAAAAGCGCCTATCGCAAGCTCGCGAAGGAACTGCATCCCGACAAGAACAAGGACAATCCCAACGCAACCGAGCGTTTTTCGGCGGCGACGCAGGCCTATGATCTGCTGTCCGACAAGGATAAGCGCACCCGCTTTGACCGGGGCGAAATCGATGCCGATGGCAACCCGGCCAATCCCTTCGCAGGAATGGGCGGAGGCTTTGGTGGGGGCGGGGGACCGCGCGGAGGCCCGCAAGGCGGTTTTCGTCCCGATGATATGGGGGGCTATGCGCAGGAAGGGATCGACCTTGGCGATCTGTTCGAAGGCCTGTTCGGGGGCGGCGCACGCGGCAGAGGGCCAGGCCCGGGTGGCGGCTTTGGTGGGGGCATGGGCGGACGCCGTCCTCCGCCGCCCAGCAAGGGCGCAGATATCGGTTACCGCTTGCGCGTCCCATTTGTGGATGCAGCGCGCCTCGCGGATCAGCGCATTACCTTGTCAGATGGCAAGACCATCGATCTGAAACTGCCCGCCGGGGTGGAGGATGGCACGCAAATGCGCCTCAAGGGCAAAGGCCAGCCGGGCGCGGGCGGCGCAGGCGATGGTCTGGTAACGATTTCAATCGATCCGCACAGCTTTTATCGCCGGGATGGCCACGATGTGCGGCTGGATTTGCCGATTACCCTTAATGAAGCGGTCAACGGCGCCAAGGTCAAAGTCCCGACGGTCGACGGGGCGGTGATGATGACGATCAAGCCGGGCACCAGCGGTGGAACCGTGCTGCGGCTCAAGGGCAAAGGCTTTTCAATCAAGGGCGGCGGCGGCACCAATGGCCGCGGCGATCAACTGGTCACGCTGGAGATCACCATGCCCGATGATCTGGCAGAACTTGCCAAGCGCATCGAAGGCTGGGAAGATAACAGCGATCCACGGAGCAAACTCGGGGTGTAAGTTTTGTCAGAGAACGCTCAGTCAGACCCTGAAGACCGGTCGCGAAGCGCAAGCTGGCATAGGCATCACGAACCCGAAACAGTCAGATCGCATTCGCTTTCCCCAGAAGCGCGCCGACTGGCGGCGGCCCGGCCGCAAGATAATGTGCAGCAGCGTGTGCTGGCTCGGATGGGGCCGGGCACACGAATTTTTGAAGTGTTCCGTCGTACCGCGGCCGGGGCATGGAATGACGGGTCCATCCATGCTGGCAATCTGGCCTATATGGCCATTCTTGCCATCTTTCCGTTTTTCATCCTCGGCGCTGCAATCTTCGCTGCAATCGGGGAAGGCGCTGACCGGGCTGCGACCATCAATGCGACCCTGTCAGCACTGCCGCCCGTGGTCAGCAATGTGATCGGCCCGGTGGCGCGTAATGTGGTTGAGGCACGCAGCGGATGGCTGCTGTGGATTGGCGGCGCAGTCGGCCTGTGGACTGCTTCCAGCCTGATCGAGACCATTCGCGACATCCTGCGCCGCGCGTATGGCACTGAAGCAATCTTGGCGTTCTGGCGGTACCGGCTGCTCTCGTTTGGCGTGATAATGGCGGCCATCTCATTGCTGATGCTATCCCTCATCGCTCAGGTTCTGATCGGATCAGCGGAGCAGTTTATTGCGATCTACCTGCCCCGGCTTGACGCTGTACTGACGGGCCTCGCGATAAGCCGCATCCTGCCCGCGCTCGGCCTGTTTGGATCGATTTATCTTTTATTTTATACACTTACCCCGCAGGAATACCGCGCAAAGACGTATCCCAAGTGGCCGGGTGCCATGCTGGTGACCGTCTGGTGGGTGGCCGTAACTGCCGCGCTGCCGCCTGTTCTGCGCCAGTTTTTCACATATGATCTTACCTATGGCAGTCTGGCCGGGATCATGATCACGCTTTTCTTTTTCTGGCTGGTCGGTTTAGGAATGGTGGTGGGCGCAGAATTGAATGCAGCGCTGGCTGAAACACCCGAAGAACGCGGACTGGCAGCTGGCGATGATGCAAAGCGGGAGAAATAGAGCAATGAGTGGTCTGATGGCGGGCAAACGCGGGCTGATTATGGGCCTTGCAAATGACAAGTCCCTCGCTTGGGGTATCGCCCGGCATTTGCATGAACACGGCGCGGAACTAGCCTTTACCTACCAAGGCGAAGCGTTGGCCAAGCGAGTAATCCCGCTGGCACAGCAGCTCGGCTCCGACTTTACCTTTGAATGCGATGTTTCCGAAATGTCGGCGCTCGATACCGCGTTTGCAACCTTGCAGAGCCGATGGGACACGATCGACTTTGTGGTGCATGCGATCGGCTTTTCCGACAAGAATGAGCTGCGCGGAAAATATGTCGACACCAGTCTCGAAAATTTCCTGATGACGATGAATATCTCCGCTTATAGCCTGGTGGCAGTGGCCAAGCGCGCTGCTGAAATGATGCCGCAGGGCGGCTCTATCCTGACGCTGACCTATTATGGCGCGGAAAAGGTGATCCCGCATTACAATGTCATGGGTGTCGCCAAGGCGGCGCTGGAGACCAGCGTGCAATATCTGGCTAATGACCTCGGCCCGCAAAATATCCGCGTTAATGCCATTTCGGCCGGGCCGATCAAGACGCTGGCGGCCAGCGGAATTGGTGATTTTCGCTATATTCTCAAATGGAACGAACTCAATTCACCACTGCGCCGTAATGTGACGATCGAAGATGTCGGCGGATCAGGCCTGTATTTCCTGTCGGACCTGTCGTCGGGCGTAACAGGCGAGACTCACCACGTGGATGCCGGCTATCACGTAGTCGGCATGAAACAGGAAGACGCACCCGATATCGCGCTGGGTTAACGCGAACTGCGCCAAGCTGGCGTATTTTTAGGATATGCCGATGAAAATGATGGCGCTGGGCCTTCCACCTTAATCAATAAGAGATCAGTTCTAAGCGAACCATCGGATT
>JAHEAW010000110.1 GCA_024642545.1 Erythrobacteraceae bacterium | reverse complement strand
GCTGCGCGCCGCGCATCCTCGAACGACACATAGGCGGGGGCGAAACCGAAGCGGAGGATGTCGGGGTCGCGGAAGTCGCCGATGATGCCCCGTGCAATCAGCGCCTGACAGATCGGGTAAGCCTCTGCATGGCGGAAGGACAGCTGGCTGCCCCTTGCCATTGGGTCGGATGGGCTGACGAGCGGCAGATCCGGCAGGCGCGCCGCCACTATCTGCCGGAAAAATTCGCTCATCGCGCGCGATTTCGCCGCCAGCCGCTCCACCCCGATCTCTGCGATCAGGTCGACGCCCACTTCCAGCGCGGCCAGCCCGATGATGCCGGGCGTTCCCGCCAGCAGCCGGTCCACCCCCGGCGCAGGCGTGTAATCGTCAGTGAAAGCAAAGGGTGCGGCGTGGCCCATCCAGCCGGTCAGCGGCTGCGCCAGCGCATCATGGTGCCGCTGTGCGACATAAGCATAAGCGGGCGCGCCGGGGCCGCCGTTCAGATATTTATAGCCGCAGCCGACCGCGAAATCGGCATGGCAACCATTCAAATCCACCGGCACTGCCCCGCCCGAATGGGACAGGTCCCACAGCACCAGCGCGCCCGCATCCTGCGCCGCCCTGGTTAGCGCCGCCATGTCGAACATAGCGCCGGTCTTGTAATGCACATGGGTAAGCATCAGCAGCGCCACATCTTCGTCCAGCGCGGCTGCCATGTCCTCGCGCGCGGCCAGCCGCCGCTGCGCCAGTCCCTGCCGTTCCAATCCGGCAATCATGTAAAGATCGGTCGGGAAATTGCCCGGTTCGGACAGGATCACTGTCCTGCCGGGGCGCATCGCCAGCGCCGCGCCGATCAGCTTGAACAGATTGACCGACACGCTGTCACACGCGATCACTTCATCCGGATCAGCCCCGATCAAGGGAGCGATTTTGCCGCCCACGCGCTGCGGATAGGTGATCCAGCCCGCGCCGCCATTTTTGGCATCATTCCAGCTGCGGATCAGGCCATTGCCCCATTCGCCGCGCAGCACCTGCTCCAGCCGCGCAGGCGCGGCCTTGGGCAAAGCGCCAAGCGAATTTCCGTCGAGATAAACCACGCCTGCGGGCAGATCGAACCGCGCGCGATAGTCGCGTAGCGGGTCCGCTGCATCACAGCGGCGCGCTTCGTCCACATTCATATCGCAGTCCTCACGCTCACTAATTCGGGGAAGAACACCTGTTTCAGCACACCTTCGAGATAGGCGACCCCGGCGGTTCCGCCCGTACCGCGTTTGAAGCCGATGATCCGTTCAACCGTTTTCAGATGGCCGAAGCGCCAGCGCTGAAAATGATATTCAAGATCGACCAGCTTTTCCGCCAGTTCGTACAAATCCCAATAGGTGTTTGGGTGGCGGTAAACCTCGGCCCAGGCCGCTTCGACCGCCGCTGATGCCGCCCACGGCTGGCCGACAGCGCGGCTCAGCACACTATCGGGAATAGCAAAGCCGCGCCGCGCCAACAGCCGCACCGCTTCATCATACAGGCTTGGAGTGCCCATCTCTGCATGCAGCTGCGCAGCCACGTCAGGTGCAGTCTCATGCAGCGTGACCATCTCCGGATTGCGCCCGCCAAGCAGGAACTCCATCAGCCGGTACTGGGCAGACTGGAAGCCCGATGACGTGCCCAGATGCGGCCGCAGCAGCGAATAATCATGCGGCGTCATGGTGCTCAGCACGTCCCAGCTGCTGATCAATTGGCTTTGCGCGCGGGCAACGCGTGACAGCATCTTGAAGGCAGGGCGCAAGGTGTCGCTGATGATGCATGCGCGCGCGGCGCTGAGTTCGTGCAGGCACAGTTTCAGCCACAACTCGCTCGCCTGATGGACGATGATGAACAGCATCTCGTCATGAGCGGCAGAAGCAGGGTGCTGAGCCGCCAGAATACGGTCAAGATCGAGGTAGGAGGTATAAGTTACATCACGTGCCATACGCCCGCCTATAAACGCAAAACGACCCCATGAGAAAGCCGCTTGGGGATCACGCGCCCGCTAGCCCGGCAAAGGTTTGACCATCCGCATCAGCGGCACCACCACCCCGTCCACTTCTGTATCACCGCGTTCGAGCGGATGATATCCGCATGCGGTATAGAGTGGCTGACCGCTCATCGTGCTCATCAGCTCCACGCCGGTAAAACCTGCAGCGGCGGCGGCACTTTCGCACTGCTGCAGCACAATTCGGCCAATGCCCCGGCGCGCATGGGCCGGGTGGGTATACATGGCTCTGATCCGGGCGCGGTCATGCGCGGGATCAAGCAGCGCGGGATTGCGCAGCGCGGTGCTGTGATCACCGCCAAACAGTGTGGCGCGCCTGCTCCAGCCGCCGCAGCCGACAACTTCTGCTCCCTCTTCGACCAGCAGATAGGTTCCATCACTCACCAATTGCGTGTCGAGGCCCATCACCGCGCGGCTGGCGGCAATCTGTGCGGGGCTGAGGAAGCCGATTTGGAGCTGCGCAATGGCCGTGTCCATCAGCGCGCGCATCGCGTCCAGATCAGCTGCTACCGCCCAGCGGGTGGTGAACGGCGAGATCATGAAAGGTACTTTGCCCCTTCTTTTAACAGGCCCGCGCTCACCCTTCGATCACTTTCGTTTCAGGGTGATGCTTGTCGAGATGCTTGCGCACAATCTTGAGATTACGGGTATTGGAACGAAACAGCAGATCGAACGCATCGCCTGCAACCGGAATAGCGCCGACCGCTGTGTCAAACGCGATATTGCCCGCCATGCGCCACAACTTCCATCGGGGCAGCCCGAGATTCTTCGCTTCCCACACGATATATGCGCCCATCACAGCGGTGATGAAATCACCAATCACCGGGACCAGCCCGATGATCGCATCCATCCCGAACTGGTAGCGTGTGCCCGGAATGGTAAAGCCGCGTTCAAGCACCTGCTCCATCGCTTCGATGCGCTTGCGAATCGAAACCGGATCGTTCCCGACCGGCAGTTCGAACTGGATTGCGCGCGCCCTTCCTGCATGGCTTTCATGCGCGCCGCGCTTGTCCATTCGCACGGGTCTTGCAATCACTTCAGGCTGCAACCGGTCATCCATAGCTGTCTCCTCGCCCACCTATTTGGGGCGCATCGAGAGTGGGAACAAGGGATGCAGACCCCATTGGTTCTCGGCAAAGCCCGTCACGCCGCCGCGCACCAACGACCAGCGGATCGGTGCGCCAAGGGGAATATAGGCATTGCTGGCCGTCAATTCTGCTTCGGCTTCGGTCAGCAGCGCCGTCATTTCAACCGGATCGGTGGTGGCGGTAGCCTGCTGCACCAAAGCATCGGCCTTGGGCGAGCATACGCCGCGCCGCAGCGCACAATTGAACTGGTTGAGGTACCACCGGGCATCGGCGTAGCGGGCCACCTGATCGACCATTTCCAGATCGGGCACTGCCTTGCCACTGGCGCGCGTCAGAGTCACACCTACTGCGGACAGGTCCTCTGCCAATTCCCCAAACAGCAGGTCAGACCCCGGACCATTCGGCATCGCGATGGATAATTTTGGGCTGAAATCCTTTTGCGCCGCAACGGCGGCGATGCGGCGGCGTGCTTCTGCCTGACGCTGGGCCAGCGACATACCCGTCCAGCGCTCGCCAATCTTGCCCGGATCACCCGGCAAAGCGGGCGCGACAACCCGTGTTGTCGGCGTCCATCCGCCAATGTTGAACGGGGCCAGCAAGGTCGGACGGTCAATCGCCATCGCAATGGCTTCACGTCCCGCCGCGGTCGCCAGAATGCCCTGCGCGCGTTTCACTTGCAGACCCATCAGGCCCAGCGCGGCATCCAACCGAACCGTGCCGCGTGACAGCGCGCCGGTATCCGCCATCGGCATCACCGCCAGCCTGCCGCCAAACACCACGTCAATAGCGCCGGTGTTAAAGGCATCTATCGCCCGGCGCGCGGGAAGCGCCTCGACCCGCAGCAACCGCGCCCGCGCGGCCCAATCATCCTGCGAAGGCAGACCGCGCGCTTGCGGCGGCAGCGGTTCGAGTATGGCCAAAGCGCCCTTGCGTTCCAGCTTCATCGGTCCGATCCCGCGCCTGTTCTTGCGCAGGCCAAGTTCAGGCTGGGCCAGAAGCTGCAGGAATTCGGGCATCGGGCTGCGCAGGCGGATTTCGATTACTCGCCCGGTCATCGCGCGGATTTCATCAATCTTGCTCAGGTCCAGACCGAAGGAAGTCCGCTGCAAGGCGTTGATGTTGCGCAGCAAGGCCGCCCGCACATTATCCCCGGTCAGCAGCGAACCATCGGGCCATTTGGTGTTGCGCAGGCGAAAAATATAGCTGAGCCCATCGTCAGTCACGATCCAGCGTTCTGCAACAGCCGGGGTGACTTGCCCCGTTTCATCCAGCGCCACCAGCCCTTCTGCGGTTGCAGAGCGGATCTGCTGACCCGCAACATCGAGCCGCACGTCACTTTCAAACATGTCATCGGTGGTGCCAATGAAGGCCACATCGACCACGCTGTCATCCCCGCCCGAACCGCACGATGCGCAGCTCAAGAACAGGAGCGAGAGGATGGGCAGGCGCGCGAAGGGTTTCATTGCCGCCATTGACTAGCAGCTTGTTGCGGCCCGGTCAGCGCCGTTTTTCGCAGCTATGCGTCAGCGGGTCAGACCTTGCGGAATTTGGTCAGGCTTTCATATCCATGACCGGGCTTTGCCCCGTGCGAGCGCAGGAACTGCTCCTGCTCGCTAGCGCCTTCGACCAGGCTGCCATTGGGCGCACGAACCAGCTTGGGGTCAATTTCCCGGTCAAAGGCAATGCCGAAGCAATTGTCTTGCACCCAGGCGACTGTCCCGCCGATCCAGCCAATGTTGCGCAGGCTGATCTGCAGCCGGTTGCCGGGCACCACCGGCATCACCCCTTCGGCCATCATCCCGCCACCTGACAGGTTACGGACCTTGACGCGATATTGCGATTGCACGCCCTCCAGCCGCAAATCGGCCAGCAGGAAGAGGCTATCCCTCGAAATGTTGCGAGTATCGACGCCGGACATTACCCTGCATTCACCTTTCGCCAAAAACGTGTCCAAATGGCCGCTGAACGGCGCAAATGCAGGGGTTAGCACCCAATTGGCTAATGAAGCTTTAAGCCTGTTGGCCTGCGGTACAGCAGAACCTCAATCGTCGCGGGAGATTTTTTCGCGCCGTTCGTGCGCTTCCTGCGCTTCAACGGTCATGGTCGCCACTGGCCGTGCGATCAATCGCTTGAGCCCAATAGGATCGCCCGTGACTTCGCAAAAACCGTATTCACCCTCGTCAATTCGGCGCAAGGCTGCGTCAATCTTGGAAATGAGCTTGCGCTGCCGGTCACGCGTGCGCAGCTCGATGCTCCAATCGGTTTCGCTCGATGCCCGGTCGTTAAGGTCGGCTTCGCGCATCGGCCCGTCCTGCAGTGATTGCAAAGTGGCGCTGGAGGCATTGTGGATCGAACGCTTCCATTCAATCAGCAGCATACGAAAATAATTTAGCTGCACTTCACCCATATAGGGCTCGTCATCACTAGGGACATAGTCAACCTCAAGCGATTTCTTCGCTTTGGCAAGAATGTCTAACTCGTCGGATACAGCAGTCGACATATGATCCTCTCAGAACCGGAGCAAAGCATTCAAAAACCGCCTGCCAAGCCTGCTGCGGATTTTTCCGTCAGCTACGCAACCCCCCAATGGCCGGGCCTATAGGCGGGCCCGATTAAGCTCGCAAGCAGCAAACCGCCGCCGTCCATAAAGAGGCGGGGATTAAGCCAGGCGGAACGCTATGGCAGACCCGAATAGCGAATGATTTTCACACCATGGTTAAAGAAAACGGCGATGGCGTTAACCATTTGTTGACCATGTCGGGCCGAAGATTTCCTCACCAGCGGCAAGGGGGCCGCACTTACGGGGGAATAAAAATGAAACTGACCGTTGTTGAACAGATGGGTGCCACAGCCATTTTGGCAAAACAGCCCGATATGTTGGTCGCAAATTGTCTGGCTGCCGCCGCGCAAGGCGATGTATCGGCCTATTACGATCTTGGTGTCGCCTTTTCTACTGGCAGCCACGGCGTCGACTGCGACCTGATCGAAGCGCACAAATGGTTTAACCTTGCTGCGGTCAAAGGCCACGAAGAAGCGGCATGGTGCCGCGCCGACGTATCGGAAGAAATGACCGCGCGCGAAATCGCCGAAGCACAGCGTCAGGCCCGCGAATGGCTCAAGGCAGGCGTTCGCAAGGTCGCCTGAACGTTTTCACACGCTAGATTTTCTTGAACGGCGTGCGTTCGCCAAGAAACATCTGGTCGACCTTGGTGCCCTGACGTTCGCGGTCGAGGAAATCCGCCACTGCGCGCCGAAAGCCAGGATCAGCGATCCAGTGCGCTGACCAGGTCTCGACCGGTTCATATCCCCGCGCCAGCTTATGCTGGCCCTGCGCGCCCGCTTCCACTCGCGACAGGCCGCGTGCGATCGCAGCATCGATCGCCTGATAATAACACAGTTCGAAATGCAGGAAGGGCCGGTCCTGCACGCATCCCCAATAGCGGCCATAAAGCACGCTTGTGCCAATGAAATTGAGCGCCCCGGCAATCGGGCGATCCCCATCATAGGCGAGGATCAGCAGGATCCGGTCGGCCATCCGTTCGCCCAGCAGGGAAAATGCGGTGCGGGTTAGATACGGAGTGCCCCATTTGCGCGCGCCGGTATCCTGATAAAACACCCAAAAAGCATCCCAATGCGCTTCGGTAATGTCAGCGCCCGAAATATGCCGAATTTCAACCCCATCCTGCGCGGCGGCGCGCTCCTTGCGGATGGACTTGCGCTTGCGCGATGCCAGGGCCCCCAGGAATTCATCAAAACTGGCATAGCCCCTATTGGACCAATGAAACTGCAGGTCGCTGCGCAGCAGCCAGCCCGCTTCCTCGAAAATCGGCACTTGGCCCGGCTCGATAAAACTCGCATGCGCAGAGGAGAAATCATTGCTGGCGCATAATTGTTCAGCAGCGCGCAGCAGTGGCACACCATAAGCGGCGTGATTGACCAAAACTCGCGGGCCGGTGGCCGGGGTAAAAGGCGCAGCAATCTGCAGCTTGGGGTAATAGCTGCCGCCTGCCCGGTGCCACGCATCGGCCCATGCATGGTCAAACACATATTCGCCCTGACTGTGGCCTTTGACATAAGCGGGCAGCGCGCCGAGCAGCACTCCAGCCGTGTCTTCCAGCAGGATTGGCGCCGGATTCCACCCGCTGCCGGGGCCCACGCTCGCCGAATCTTCCATAATGGTCAGGAAATCAT
>JAHEAW010000194.1 GCA_024642545.1 Erythrobacteraceae bacterium | reverse complement strand
GCCCGCCATAAGAGCGAGTTGAAGCTCGCCAATCTGTTCCCGGTCAATGGTGAAGATGTTGCGGCCGGCTTTGCTCTGCGCCAGCCATTCTTCTTCGGTCTCGACAATGTCATCGGCCCGCTGGTCAAGGGGGACCCGCTGAAGGAAGAATTCGGGCCGAAGATCGTTCCCGGGGCGGCTTACAAAAGCCCGCTCGGCATGCAGGCTGACGGAGTGCAGGCTGACAAGGTCGCGCTATCGCGCCCTGCCCCGCTCCCGATGGGTGAAGAAGCGGCCATGTCGGGTTCCAACGGGTTTGCAATCTCGCCGCAAAAGGCAGGTGACGGGGTGACTCGCGTGGTCTCCAATTCGCACCAGCCGTGGCGTGGCGGCGTCGCATGGTACGAACTGGTCGTGCAGAGCGGCCAAGGTTGGCACTTCGCCGGGGCAAACTTTCCCGGCAGCCCCTTCCCTTTCCTGGGCCATAATGAAGATTTGGGCTGGACTAACACGGTCAACCGGCCCGATCTGATCGACGTTTACAAGCTGGTGCTCGATGCCAGCGGCACGCATTACCGGATGGACGGGAAATGGCTGCCGCTGGAAGAAAAAACCGTTACTCTGCCGGTAAAGATGGGCCCTCTGGTATTGCCCATTCACCGCAAGGTCTACCGCAGCGAACATGGGCCAGTGATCATTAACGCCAAGGGCGCTTTTGCGATCCGTTATGCAGGGATCGACAATCTAGGCCAGCTCGACGCATATTACCGGCTCAACAAGGCCAAGACCTTCGATCAATGGCGTAAAGTACTGGCGCGGCTGGATATCCCGTCGACCAATTTCATCTACGGCGACAAGGCGGGCAATATCGCCTATTTCTACAATGCAGCGATCCCTGAACGCAAAGTCGGTCCGGACTGGCGCCACATCCTGCCGGGCGATGACAGTTCGCTGATATGGCACAAGACGGTGGACTTCAGTAAAATCCCGCAGATCATCAACCCCAAGTCGGGCTGGTTGTTCAATTCCAACAATTCGCCCTATTCCGCCGCCGGACCAGGCAGCGATCTTTCACCGGCCAATTATGCGCCGGAAATGGGGGTGGAACTGACCAGTACCAACCGCGCCCGCCGTGCAGCCAAGCTGCTGGCAGCAACCCCGTTAATCGATCGCGCCAATCTGGAACGGATCAAATATGACACCGGCTACGAACGGGCCGGATATGTCAAAATGATGCTGGACGGCGTGGCCGCGCTTGATCTCAGCAAGGAGCCGGAACTGGCCAGGGCGCAGAAACTGCTCGCCACATGGGATCTGACCTCGGACAATATCGGGCGCGCCGATGCGATCTCGCTGTTGCTGATCCGGCCTTATATGGGCGCGGATTACGGCAATAATCCGGTGCCTGATGCACATGCGGAACTGAAAAAGGCTGCCGATCATCTGATGAAATATTTTGGCCGGCTCGATCCGCCGATGTCCGAATTGGTCAGGCTGCGGCAAGGCCCCGGCCCTTACGATGTCGACTTGCCGATGGACGGCAGCAGCGACAGCCTGCGCGCGGCAACCTTGTGGGATGTCGATGCCGATGGGCGGCTTTCCGTCAAGCATGGGGACAGCTTCATCATGTTCATGGAATGGACGCCGGGCAAGCCGGTGCGTTCGCAATCCATCCTGCCGTTCGGAGCTGCGACCACGCGTCCAGATAACCCGCATTTCACGGACCAGGCGACCGCCTTTATCCAGCACCGCTTGAAACCGGTTCATTTCTGGCGCGTTGATGTACTGGCAAATGCCGCTAGTCGAGAAAATGTGGCTGACAAATAAGGCCGGACTAATCTGTTTCACGGCGGCTAACACCGCCTGATTTTTTGTAATATGGGGACCTTTATGAATTTTCGCCCTCCTGCTGCCAGTCTGGCTGCCCTTTCACTGGCACTCTCCTCTGCCGCCATGGCCGAACCTGCGGCCCAGCCAATGCCTGCTTCGGTGATTACCGATATGCCCAAGCCTGCACCGTTGTCAGATCTGATCAAGGCGGTTTCAATTCCC
>JAHEAW010000021.1 GCA_024642545.1 Erythrobacteraceae bacterium | reverse complement strand
AGCATGACCGGACGATGTCTTTCCCCGTCTTCGCCAATATAGCTTGCATCGAGCCGTTCGGGCAGCACCCGGTCGGACTGGATCGTGCCCACCTGCCAGGTGCGGCCAATCGCATCGGTCAGGTGCCATTCGAGCTTGGGTGCGTAAAACGCGCCTTCGCCAGGCAGTTCTTCCCAGCCGAATTCGTCCGTTGCCATCCCTGCCTCGGCCACCGCGTGACGCAATTCTGCTTCGGCCTTGTCCCAATCGGTATCGCTACCAAAGCGCTGTTCGGGCCGCGTGGCCAGTTTGATCGCAAATTTCTCAAAGCCGAGGTCCTTGTAGACCCGGCTGGCAAGCTCACAAAAGCGGCGCACTTCAGCCACCACCTGTTCTTCAGTGCAGAAAATATGCGCGTCATCCTGCGTGAATTGGCGCACACGCATCAGCCCATGTAGCGCCCCATGTGGCTCGTTGCGGTGGCAACAGCCCATTTCGCCCAGCCGGATCGGCAAGTCGCGGTAAGAGGTGATGCCCTGCTTGAACACCAGCACATGCGCCGGACAGTTCATCGGCTTGAGCGCCATCCAGTCGGCATCGCCTGAAATCACCGGGCCATCATCCTCGGTATTGGGCACTTCATCAGGAATGACGAACATGTTCTCGCGATATTTGCCCCAATGGCCGGATTGCTCCCATTGGCGCGCGTCCATCACTTGCGGCGTCTTGATTTCGCGGTAGCCACCGCCATCCATCATCCGGCGCATATAGGCTTCCAGCTCGCGCCAGATTTTGTAGCCCTTGGGGTGCCAGAACACGCTGCCATGCGCCTCTTCCTGCAAATGGAACAAATCCATTTCGCGGCCCAGCTTGCGGTGATCCCGCTTTGCGGCTTCTTCCAGCCGCACAAGATGCGCGTCCAATTGCTTCTTGTTCAGCCAGCCCGTGCCATAAATGCGCGTTAGCTGCGCATTCTTCTGGTCGCCGCGCCAGTAAGCGCCTGCCACGCGCATCAGTTTGAATGCTTGCGGGTCCAGCTTGCCGGTACTTTGCAAATGCGGGCCCCGGCACATGTCAAGCCAGGATCCTTGCGAATTCGGGGCACCGGACCAATAAACCGTCAGTTCGTCACCTTCGGGTAATTCCTGCGCCCATTCAGCCTTGAAGCTCTCGCCATCACCCTGCCACTTGTCGATCAGCGCCTGGCGGCTCCACACTTCGCGTACCAGCGGCTTGTCGGCCTTGATGATCTCGCGCATTTTCTGCTCGATCGCAGGCAGATCATCCATCCCGAAGGGCTCGCGGCCAGCCGGAGCCATCACGTCATAATAGAACCCGTCATCCGTAGACGGACCGAAGGTAATTTGCGTGCCGGGCCAGAGCGCCTGCACCGCTTCGGCAAGCACATGGGCATAATCATGGCGCACCAGGTCCAGCGCGTCAGCTTCATCCCGCGCGGTGATCAGTGCAAGCTCGCTGTCGCCGTCAAACGGACGCATGATATCGCGCACTTCGCCGTTCACCCGTGCGGCCAGCGCAGCCTTTGCCAGGCCGGGGCCGATTGCCGCTGCCACATCGCCAGGCGTCGAGCCTGCGGGCATTTCGCGCACCGTACCATCGGGCAGACTGATTTTCAGCATTTCACTCATCAATAGCTCTCACCTGTAGATGACGCGCGCCATGGCACAATGCGGCGCGCGCCGGAAGTGCGGTGTCAGGAGTTTTTCAGCTTCGGGTAGTGGCACCGCGCCGCCCGAAACCGGGCAGCGGCAAGTGCAGGTCAGCCCGCAACCAGCCGCCCCGGCGTGAACCGGGTGGTGGTAGTGAAGGTCAAGGCCCAGCTTTTCGTCATGACGGGAAGATAGCAGCGAGAGGTCAAGGCTTCAAGCAATGTCCAGTTTCTGGCTGCCCAGCGCGGTCGAGATCCGCTGCGAGGAGGCAAGCTGCGTGCTGCGTGTGCGGATCCCGGCAAGGAAGCGATATTCCGACGTCGCCCGCTGCGGAGTAAGCTCCAGCGCCATATAGCCGCGCTGGCCGGTATTGGCCCATTTGAGCTGAGGATTTTCAGCCACCGCTTCAGACGCGAAATCCTGCGGCTTGATCCATGGCAGTGACGCCTCCGCACCGGGCGAGGTTACCGAATGACCGGCAAATTCGACCCCGGCAGGTGCACCTGCACTGGGCAATTCGGACGCCCAGCCATTGTGGCTGTCCCCCGACAGCACCACCAGATTGGCATCCGCTTCCTGCGCTGATTGGAGCAGGCGTGCGCGCGCTGCGGGATAGCCGTCCCACGCGTCCATATTGAACGGCAATCCGGCCTCGCTGGCGAGTGCGCCCGATTTGATCCGCTGGCGGACATATGCAGGCACCGCATCCGTCAGCCCAGCGGCTATGCCCGGCGGGGTTTTCAGATTGGCCATCACCACTTGTTGGAGGAGCACCTGCCACGCCTTGCCTGCACTGCGCGAAGCCTTCAAGCCGTCTGCCAGCCAGCGTTCCTGCACTGGCCCCATCATGGTGCGCGATGGGTCCAGATAGTCCCCGTCATGAAAGCCTTTCAGCGCTGCCAGGATACGTTCAGGATTGCCATCGCCCTGCTTGATCACTGCGGCCAGATCAAACTGCTTGCTACGAGCCGTAATCCGGGTTTCGACCCGGAACATGGTTGCCAGATCGCCAATCTCATAGGCTTTCCATGGCTCGTCGCTGACCGGCATCCATTCGTGATAGGCCTGCATCGCGGCCTTTTTGCGTGCGTCCCAGCTGCCTTCAGTGACCGGATCATGGTTTTCCGCGCCGCCATTCCAGCTGTCATTGGCGGTTTCATGATCGTCAAAGATCGCCACCATCGGAAACATCTGATGCAGCCGCTGCAAATCGCTGTCATTGCGGTAATCGGCAAAGCGGGTGCGGTAATCGGCCAAATGGATCACTTCGCCCAGCGGTTCGAGGACGCGGCCCGGTTCAAATTGCTTGGTGGATGGATAAGTGCCAAAAGCATATTCGTAAAAATAATCGCCTGTATGCACCACCAGGTCGCTTTCATCGGCAGATGCAATATGGGCATAGGCGTTGAACCAGCCAAATCCGATGTTGGAACAGCCTACCACGGCCATGCGGAAACGCGGGCTCTTGCCGACCGGAAGGGTGCGGGTCCGGCCTGTATCGGATACTGCACCATCAGGAGCGATGAAACGGTAATAATACCAGTTATCGGGCTCCAGCCCGGTTACGACCGGTTTTACGCAGCCGTCACGGACAGGTGATGCCTCCACTTCGCCGCCTGCGACCACCGTTGCAAAATCCTGCGCGGGGCTGACTTCATATTTGAGCTGGGCCGGATCGGCCCAGGCATAGCGTGTCCATAGCAGTACGCTGGTTCCGCTCGGCTCGCCGCTCGCCACGCCGTGCGTGAAACCGGTGCGCGGTGCAGCTGCCGCTGTGCCCGGCAAAGCAGTAAGCGCAGCGCCGAGAAGTCCGGCCTTGAAGAGGGTGCGCCGGTTCATTCCTGAGGCGGAAGGAGCGGCCGGGTTGCTGGCAGGATCGCTGGTCATAACTGATGTCTAACCGGATTTCGTGACAAGACAATGGCGAAGGCGGCCACACATCAAATGACAAGGATCATAGTCTTAATGTCAATTTTGCTTGACAATATATCGAATCAATGTAAATTACCCTTTACATTATGAAAAGGATCATTGTCATGAACCAGATTTCAAAAGCGCTACTTCTCGCCGCCGCCATGCTGGCCGTGGGCCTGCTTGCCATTTTTGATGTCATTCCCGAACATTTTGCGCGCTGGGCACCGCTTTCCTTGCTGGCGATGTTCCCATCGACGTGGATGGGGCGGTCATGTCCCGGCCGCAAGGACGCTTGAGATGGACTGCGGCAATAATAATCTGGCGCAAAGAGCTTATCTCAGGCGGCTGGGCCTTTCGGTGGCTGTTTATCTGGTCAGTCTGCTTGGCGGGGTCTATCTGGTTTCACGCGATTTGGTCTCAGGACCAATCGTCTGGGTGTTGGGCCTGCTGCCCGGTTTGGCTGTGGTCGGAGCCCTTTATGCAATCGGCAAGCTGATCACTGAAACCACTGATGAGTTCATCCGGATGCTGATTGTCCGGCAAACGCTGATTGCAACCGGCTTTGCCTTGTCACTGGCGACAATCTGGGGCTTCCTTGAAAACTATGCGCTGGTTCCGCACATCAACGCTTACTGGACCGCGATCCTGTGGTACCTTGGCTTCTTTCTAGGCGCCGTATCCAACCGCATCACTTATGGCGCGTGGGGTCAGCTCAAATGAACAATCGGCTGAAGGTACTGCGCGCCGAACGCAACTGGAGCCAGCAGGATCTGGCCGAGCGACTGGAAGTGTCGCGCCAAAGCGTCAATGCGATCGAAACCGGTAAATATGATCCCTCGCTACCACTCGCCTTCCGCATCGCCGATGTTTTTGGTATCACGATCGAGCAGATTTTCCTGCGCGCTTAAAACAGGGGGTATTGTTGGTCCGTATTTTGATGCTCCTGGCGCTGATCGGTCTGTCCGCCTGCAGTGGCTCGCGCCCGGCTCCGGCTGACGAAGCGCCGGTCACAGTGCCTGCGATCTACTGAATAATTCAGACCAGTCCGCAGCAGTGACTGGCTTGCTTTTCCTGTAGCGATGGGAAAAGGGTAGCCGCGATGAGCGATCCCCGGTTCCACGCCCTGCCCGATGGACAACGCCTGGCTTACCGTTTCGCTGCCGGCAGCGCGCCAACTTGGGTGTTCCTGCCCGGCTACATGTCCGACATGAGTGGCGGCAAGGCCAGTGCAGTCTTCGAACAGGCAGTGGCACAGGGGCAGAGCTGCCTCCTGCTAGACTACTCAGGCTGCGGACAAAGCTCGGGTGATTTTGCCGATGGCAGCCTGTCGCACTGGCGTGATGAAGTGCTGGCGTTGATCGATGCCGTCACCAGCGGCCCGTTAGTGCTGATCGGTTCTTCCATGGGCGGCTGGCTGATGCTGCTGATAGGCGTGGCGCTGGGCAGCAGACTGGCAGCAATGGTAGGCATAGCTGCCGCACCGGATTTTTCCGACTGGGGTTACACGGCTGCGCAAAAGGCCGCTCTTGCGGCAGGGGAAGCCGTGCTGGAGGACAATCCCTACGGCCCGGAACCGACCCCGACCTATCCGCATTTCTGGGCAGACGCGCAGGAACAGCGGCAATTGGGCGGGATCATTGCGATCGACTGTCCGGTTCGGCTGCTCCACGGCCAAGGCGATACCGACGTGCCGTGGGATACCAGCCTGAAACTGGCAGAACAGCTTCGTTCGGATGATGTACAGGTAACCTTGGTCAAAGCTGCCGACCACCGGATGTCACGCGATCAGGATATTGCCCTGCTGCTGCGCACACTCGATGATTTGCCACCTGTTCAACCGAAAGCTTGATTATGCCCTTCCCCGTTTCGGCCATCTTTGCTCTGTTGCTGCAGGTAGGCCCTGCACCCACGCTGCAGCCTGCCTCACCGATCCCGGACGAATTAATTGAACAGCGCCAGTTGAGGCGCCAGTCAGAGCAGGACCGCACACAGGAGCAGTCGGCGCCGGACCGCAAACTGGCCAGGTGCCTTGCGCGGATCGAAGCCGATCCCGAAGGCGCCAAGCAAGCGGCCAGCTCGTGGCTCGATCATGCCCCGTTGGTACAAAGGCCGCCTGCCGCCCAGTGTCTGGGGGAAGCGCTGGTCCAGCTTGGCCTGTGGAAAGAGGCCGAAAGCGCCTTTTTGCAGGGCCGCGACAGCACTTTGCCAAAGGCGCAACTGACCCGCGCGCAGCTGGGCGCTATGGCGGGAAATGCGGCGCTTGGCGCACAGGACCCTGCCACTGCTGCCACTATCCTTGAACGGGCGCAGAGTGATGCAAATGCTGCGGCAAATGATGCTCTAATAGGTGAAATCGCTCTGGACAGGGCCCGCGCTTTGGTCGCACTGGGGCACAATGACGATGCTGCGAAGGCGCTTACAGCGGCCCGCACCGAACTGCCCGCCAATCCGCAGGCATGGCTGCTGTCCGCCACGCTGGCCCGGCGCATGGGCGATCTGACAAGTGCACAGACGCACATTGAACAGGCCGCTCATTTGTCTCCCGGGGATCCGGAGATCGGGCTGGAAGCAGGGGTGATTGCAGTGCTATCAGGGCGCGATGATGCTGCACGCAAAAGCTGGGAATCGGTCGTGACGCTTGCCCCCTACACGCCCTTTGCCAAAACGGCCAAGGCCTATCTGGCACAGCTTGATACACAGGCGGTCAGCAAATGATCCCGCTATCGGTTCTGGATCTGGTGCCAGTACGCGAAGGGGGCTCGCTGGCGGAATCCTATCGCGCAAGCGCTGCGCTGGCACAAGCGGCAGAGCAGGCTGGCTACCGCCGCTTCTGGGTTGCGGAACATCATGCGATGGTAGGCATCGCCGGGGCCGCCACGTCTGTTGTGCTGGCGCATATTGGCCATGCTACATCGACCATTCGCATCGGCTCTGGCGGGATCATGCTGCCCAATCACAACCCCTTTGTGATTGCAGAACAATTCGGCACACTTGAGGCCCTGTTCCCCGGCCGGATCGACCTGGGACTGGGCCGCGCACCTGGAGCCGACGGACGGATTGCGCAGGCCCTGCGCAAGGATTTGCATACTGCCGCCGAATATTTCCCGCAGGATGTAATCGAATTGCGCGCCTTGCTGACTGGCGCTCCGCGATTACCACTTGCCGCAACACCCGGGCTGGGTGCGCAAGTCGAAATGTGGATGCTGGGATCGAGCCTGTTCGGCGCCAGTCTGGCGGCGCAGCTGGGCCTGCCGTATGCGTTCGCCAGCCATTTTGCGCCCGATCATCTGGACGCCGCGCTAGAACTGTATCGTCGCAATTTCAAACCTTCCGCCACGCTCGACAAGCCATATGTTATGCCGGCGATGAGCGTGATCTGCGCTGACAGCGACGACGAGGCGGAACTGATCGCATCCTCACAGCTGCAATCCTTTGTCCAGCTGCGCAGCGGAACACCGGGAAAATTACCGCCGCCAGTGAAGGATTACCGGGCCAGTTTGCCAGCCCCGGCGCAAGCGATACTGGCGCATATCGGGCAAGCCAGCGCGATTGGTTCGCCCGCTACAGTGCGGGCCGCAATTACAGCCTTTGCCAGGCGCACTCAGGCAGACGAGATCATAATCGCTGGATCAACCTTTGATCCGCACGCTCGAGTCCGGTCGCTCAGCCTGACCATGCATGCGCTCGAACATTCCCCTGCGTGAGCCCATTCGGCAGGCGCAGTGCTGTGATAGGAAGCAGTGACAGATATTGCAGGGCACGAAACATCGGTCTATTCGCGAATTATTGCTGCACATGGCGGTAATAAAATAACAATGGCCCAAAAGGGCTGCAGGAGCTGATGAATGGGTTCGAAGTCAATCGGATCGCGTAAGGATTCCCCTTCTGGCAAGCCGAGCGCGCCTGGCAAGAGACCTGCTGCGATGACCCGGCTCGATCAATCGCTTACCAACCGGATGCGCGATACATTACTGCCCGGCGATATTCCGTTTGACCATACTCATGTCGCAGAAGCCGCCCGGTTTCTGATCGATGCCGCCGCCAGCCGTGGCTTAGGTGAGCCAATCATCGCGCTGGCGTCAGTCAGCGATAAACGCCGGTATATGCGTATTGCCATCATCAATGACGATATGCCGTTTCTGGTCGATTCGCTGGCTTCCACCATTGCCGATCAGGGCCTTTCTATCGACCGGTTGATTCATCCGGTGGTTCCCGTGCGCCGAACGGTCAGTGGTGCATTGGTCGAACTTCTTGATGGCCCGGCAGACGCTGCCGCGCGCGAATCGATGATCTATATCGAAACCGTCCGGATCGATGCGCGCCAACGCCGGGCGTTGGAGAAGGCGCTGCGCCAAACGCTCGCTGATGTGTCTGCCGCTGTGCATGACTGGCCCAAGCTGCGCGCAGCAATGACCGAAGATGCAGGCCGGGTGGACGACCCGGAAGGCGCAGAATTGCTGCGCTGGTTGGACGAGGGCATGCTCACCCAACTCGGGCACCTGACCCGGCACCGTGATGGAAGCCACAGCAATTTGCTCGGTATTTGCCGCCGCAGCGCGAAGCAGATTCTCGCTGACCAGACGTATGACCGGGCCTTTGCCTGGTTCGATGATCTGGCGCGCAAAGGCAGCAAACAATCGCTCAGCGCGCCGCTAGTGATCAAGGCCAACCGACTGTCCGAAGTGCACCGCCGGGTCCCGCTCGACCTGTTCATGGTTCCGCTGATGGATGGCGGCACGGTCAGCGCGCTGTCGGTTCACGCGGGCGTCTGGACCAGCGCCGCACTGGCGGCCCGGCCGGTGGATGTGCCGCGCTTGCGTACCCAACTGGCCGAACTGGTCGAAAAGTTTCATTTCGACAATAAGGGCCATGCGGGCAAGGCGCTGGTCCATGCGCTGACCGCGTTGCCCCACGACCTCATGGTCGGCTTCCCCAAGGCCGATATCGAACGGGTCGCCACCACCATGATGAGCCTGGTTGACCGCCCACGGCCGCGGCTGGCGATGGTCGAAGCCCCGCTATCCCGCCATTTGTTCGCCTTCGTCTGGCTGCCGCGCGACATGCACTCTACGCAGGTGCGGCTGCAAATTCAGCATTTGCTTGAAAGCGGCGCCAATGCTGAATTGCTCGATTGGGGGCTGCAGGTCGAAGGCGGCAATCTGGCAATGCTGCGTTTCGTGCTCGATATTCGCAGCGGACTACCAGTCAAAAGCGAAGCCGCGCTCGAAAGCGAAATGCAGGATATGTTGCGCGGCTGGAGCGAAGCGGTCGAAGCGGAACTGGCGCAGCTTATGGATGCCGGGCGCGCGGCGGCCATCGCCACCCGCTTTGCCGAAGCATTTCCGACTGCCTATCGCAGCGAATATGGCGCTGCTGAGGCCGCGCGTGACATTGTGCGGATGCGCCACTTGCACATTGGCGATCACACCGCCGGGCTGAACCCGATGCAGCGCGATGCCAGACTGTACCACCTGGACGGGGATCCGGAAGGTCGGCTCCGGCTCAAAATCTACGAACATGAAGGCATGATGCCGCTATCGGATTCGGTTCCGGCGCTGGAGAATTTCGGCTTTCGTGTGCTTGCCGAAACTCCAACCCTGCTTGATGAAAGCCTGGGCGCAATTCACGACTACACACTGATTCTACCCGAAGGAGACAAGGCTCAAGGCCTTCTCACGCGCGCAGATGCGATCGAACAGGCAATCGCCTCAGTGCTCAATGAAGGGGCGGAAAATGATACTTTCAACGGGCTGGTCATCAGTCCGGGCCTGTCGGTTCATGAAGTGGAATGGCTGCGCGCCTTCTATCGCTATCTGCGTCAGGCGGGGATGAGCTTTACGCTGCACACTGTGGTCGATGCGCTACGCAATGCACCCACAGTGACCAGAGCGCTGGTCGATCTGTTCTGCCTTCGCCATGACCCGGGTTTTTCCGGGGACCGGGAAGCTGCTGAACGCGGCGCCAACGATGCCATCCGTCTTGGGCTAGGCAAGGTTTCGGCTATTAATGACGACCGCCTGCTGCGGCTGTATCATGCGCTGATCGGCGCGATTCTGCGGACCAATGCCTTTGCCCTGGCGGGCGCTGAGGCACTGGCCTTCAAGATCGAATCCGCGCTGATCCCGGGCCTGCCCAAGCCAGTGCCATGGCGCGAGATTTTCGTCTATTCGCGGCGAGTGGAAGGGATCCATTTACGCGCTGGACCGGTAGCCCGAGGCGGGCTGCGCTGGTCTGATCGGCGGGACGATTTCCGGACCGAAGTGCTTGGCCTGATGAAGGCCCAACGAGTAAAGAATGCCGTGATTGTGCCGACCGGGGCCAAAGGCGGCTTTTACCCCAAGCAGCTGCCCTCGCCCGACCGGGACCGCGAAGGCTGGGCGGCCGAAGGGCAGGGAAGTTACGAACTGTTCATTCGTACCTTGTTGTCGATTACTGACAATATCGTTGGTGATGCTGTTGTGCACCCGGCCAATGTGGTCGTGCTTGACGGGGAAGACCCTTATTTCGTGGTCGCAGCGGATAAAGGCACCGCGCGCTTTTCCGATGTTGCCAATAGTATCGCACAGGCGCAAGATTTCTGGCTTGATGATGCCTTCGCCAGCGGCGGGTCAAACGGCTATGACCACAAGGCGATGGGCATTACTGCGCGCGGCGCTTGGGTTTCGGTGCAGCGCCATTTCCTCGAACTGGGCACTGATGTGCAGCGCGATCCGGTTCGCGTGGCGGGCTGCGGCGATATGTCGGGCGATGTGTTTGGCAATGGCATGCTTCTATCCAAATCAGTGAAACTGGTCGCCGCATTTGACCACCGGCATATCTTCATTGATCCCGATCCTGATCCAGCAGCAAGCTGGAAGGAACGTAGCCGGATGTTCGCGCTCCCCCGGTCAAGCTGGGAGGATTACGAACCCAAGCTTATTTCCAAGGGCGGCGGTGTTTTCAGCCGTTCGCTCAAGCGAATCAAACTGTCTCCGCAAGTGCGCAAGGCGCTGGATATTGATGCGAAGGAAATCGAGCCGGAAGTGCTGATTTCGGCCATTCTGGCAGCGCCCGTTGATCTGCTCTGGTTTGGCGGCATCGGCACTTACATCAAGGCGTCGAGCGAAAATAACATCGCGGTGGGCGATCCGGTGAACGACACGTTGCGGATCGATGCGGCCAACGTCCGCGCCAAGGTCATCGGCGAAGGTGCCAATCTGGGTATCACGCAGGCCGGACGGATCGAATTCGGACTGGCGGGCGGGCGTTCCAACACCGATTTCATCGACAATTCAGCTGGAGTCGATTGTTCCGACAACGAGGTTAATATCAAGATTGCCTTGGAGGCGGCCAAGCGCAGCGGAACATTGTCCGAGAAACAGCGAGTCACCTTGCTAGAATCGATGACGGACGAAGTGGCCGCAATCGTGCTGGAAGACAACCGGCTGCAAGCGCTCAGCCTGTCAATCGCGGAAATCGGCGGGGCCAAGGCGGTGGCGTCACAGATCCGCCTGATCGAGACGCTGGAGGACCGGGGCGACCTCGACCGCAAAACCGAAGGTCTGGCCGATGCCGAAACGCTTGCGCGGCGGGCCAGTGACGGCGTTGGCCTGACCCGGCCAGAACTGGCAGTGCTGCTGTCTTCTACCAAGTTAGTGCTACAAGAAGCGATTGAAAACAGCCCCTTGCCTGAGGATATCAGTATGGACGAGGTGTTGCTGAATTATTTCCCCGCGCCGATGCGAAGCAAGTTCAAGCAGCAAATTCTTGGCCATGCCTTGCGCCGCGAGATTATCGCCACCGTGCTGGCCAACAAGGTGGTCAATTGCCTTGGTCTGGTGCATCCCTTCGAGCTGGCCGAGGAAGAAGGCGTGCAGCTGTGGCAAGTAGCCAGTGCCTTTGTCAGCGCAGTCAAGCTTTTCGAAATCGACGTACTTTGGGAGCAGCTTGATACTGCCGCCATCCCCGAATCGGCACGGCTGATGCTGTTCGAACGCACCGCCTCAGCGCTGCGTGGCCAGATGGCTGACCTGCTGCGCCACAGCGGCGACAGTGCACATCCATCAACTGTTGTCGCGGAACTGAGTGACAGAGTGAAGGAGCTTTCCGGTGCCAAGGATAGCCTTCTGGCCTCCGAGGCCAGGACTCAATCGGCCAAATTGCAGGCCAGTTTTGTCGCCGCTGGGACACCGGACAAGATCGCGGCTCAGGTTGCGCATTTGTACGACATCGACGGTTCGATAGGGCTAGCCAGCCTGTCGCTCGAAGCTGACATCTCGGTGGTTCCGCTGACGCGTGCGTTTACCAATCTGGGGAACCGGCTCGGGCTCGACTGGGCGCAGCGCACTGCCGCGCTGATGGACCCTTCCGATGTGTGGGAGCGGCTGCTGGTAGCCGGGCTGGCGCGCGATTTCCAGCAGATGCGCCTCGAATTTCTGCGCCGCCTGTCCCGCCGCAAGGATGCCAAAACCGATCCGACCGCAGCAGTCGAAGGCTGGGCTGAGGAGCATACAGCCGCCATTCGCCAGTTCCGCGCGATGATCGGGCGGGCACAGGCGCGCAGTATTGTCGAGCCCGCGATGTTGGCCCAGATTGCCAGCCAGGCGCGCAATATCCTTGCCCGTTAGTGGCGCTGAATGGTCAATTATGGCAGCCGGACAAGGGCTGCTAGCCCTTGACCCGCGCTGCGATTGCGTCAAACCACCGCCTCATGGATCATGCAGACGTTATTATCGTGGGCACTGGCCATGGCGGCGCGCAGGCAGCCATCGCCTTGCGTCAGAGTGGCTTTGAAGGATCGATTTCGCTGATTGGACGCGATAGCGAACCGCCTTATGAGCGCCCGCCCTTGTCGAAGGAGTATCTGGCTGGCGAAAAGCCGTTTGAGCGCATCCAGATACGCCCGGCGCAATTCTGGCCAGACAAGGACATCGATCTGCGGCTGAGCACCTATGTCGCAGGCGTCGACTGGATGGCGCATCGAGTAACGCTGGCTGATGATAGTCAGATATCCTATAAAAAGCTGATTTGGGCAGCAGGCGGCGACCCGCGGCGTTTGTCCTGTCTTGGCGCTGACCTGGACGGCATCCATTCGGTCCGCAATCGGGCTGATGTTGACCGCATGATGGCTGAACTGGAGGCAGGAGCACGCCGCGTCGTGGTGATTGGCGGGGGCTATATCGGGCTGGAAGCAGCAGCGGTACTGACCAAGCTTGGCTGTGAAGTGGTGTTACTCGAAGCGCTCCCCCGCGTTCTGGCGCGCGTGGCGGGCGAAGAGCTATCGCAGTTCTATCAGGAGGAGCACCTTGCCCACGGAGTCGATCTGCGGCTCGAGACAATGGTCGACCGGCTCGAAGGGGTAAATGGCCGGGTAACCGCAGTTAAACTCGCCAGCGGGGAATTGATCCCGGCAGATATGGTGGTTGTCGGGATTGGCATTGTGCCGTCAGTCGGCCCGTTGATTGCCGCAGGTGCAGCCGGGGCCAATGGCGTCGATGTTGATGAATATTGCCGCACTACGCTGGATGATATCTATGCCATTGGCGATTGCGCCGCCCATGCCAATCAGTTTGCTGACAACGCTGTGATCCGGCTCGAATCGGTGCAAAATGCGCATGATATGGCTACCACTGCCGCGCGCTCTATTTGCGGCGACAAGCAGCCTTACCACGCCTTCCCGTGGTTCTGGTCCAACCAGTATGATCTCAAGCTGCAGACTGCCGGCCTATCGATGGATTATGACCAGACGGTGCTGCGCGGTGACCCTGGCGAGCGCAAATTTTCGGTCATTTATCTCAAGGAAGGACGCGTCATTGCGCTCGACTGCGTCAATGCAGTCAAGGATTATGTACAGGGCCGCAAACTGGTCGAAGCAAGGGCCGCGCCCGATTCAGCTGATCTGGCTAATCCGGAAATTGCTCTCAAAAACTTGTTGTGAGCTGGTTCAGCGCCCAGCGCGCGGCCTCTGCGACCACCTCATCTGGGTCATTGCATAAATCCCGAGTTGGCTCGGCCAGCGCCTGATCGCCGCTATTGCCCGCCGCGATCAGGCAATTGCGGACAAACCGGTCGCGCCCGATCCGTCTGATTGGCGATCCTGCGAACAATTTGCGAAACGCTGCATCATCCAGCGCCATCAGCTCGGCGAGCCGCGGCGCGACCAGCTCCGCGCGCGGCACAAAGGCCCGGTTGCGCGCTGCCGAATCGGCAAATTTGTTCCATGGGCACACCGCCAGACAATCATCGCAGCCATAGATCCGATTGCCGATCGCGCTGCGAAATTCGTCAGGAATCGGACCCTTGTGCTCAATCGTCAGATAGGAAATACAGCGTCGTGCATCGAGCTGATAGGGCGCGGGGAAGGCATCGGTCGGGCACGCCGTCTGGCACGCGGTGCATGAGCCGCAGCGGTCTTCATGCGGCTGGTCAGGCACAAACGGCACTGTGCAATAGATCGCGCCCAGAAACAGCCAGCTGCCATGAGTACGGCTGACCAGATTGGTGTGTTTGCCCTGCCAGCCAAGCCCGGCCGCTGCGCCCAGCGGTTTTTCCATGACCGGCGCTGTGTCAACAAACACCTTTAGCTGAGGTTCTGCCAGACCCAACCGCCAGGCTTCTGCCACCAACCAGCGCGCCAGTGCCTTGAGCGCCCGTTTAACGGTGTCATGATAATCGCGGCCTTGGGCATAGACGGATATGCGAGCGCGGTCTGGGGCATCTGCCAATGCCAACGGATCGGTAGCCGGGGCATAACTCATACCCAGCGCGATCACGCTGGCCGCTTCGGGCCACATGCTATGCGGGCCCTGGCGCACGTCTGCCCGGTCCTCCATCCAGCCCATCGTACCGTGGTGCCCAGCATCAAGCCATTGGTGGAGGCGCGCCGCGCGGAGCGGATCGTCTTCAGCGGGCGCGAAGCCAATTGCCACGAACCCCAGCCGCTCAGCTTCAGCTTTCAGGCCGATCTGCAAAGCGTTAATAAGCGCGGCATTAACCATTCTTGGGGTTGCTCCCGTTCACGCCCAAGGGTTAACCGGGGACATATGGATATGGCGCTAAGCGAACAAAACGGGTTGGGCAATGGTGGTGGGGCAGGGGCTTCCGGCACCCGCCTTGCGATTGAAGCCCGCGGGCTGGTCAAACGATTTGAAGGTACCACAGCAGTGGACGGGGTCGACCTTAGCGTGCGCGAAGGCGCAATTTACGGCATCCTTGGCCCCAACGGCGCTGGCAAGACCACCACATTGCGGATGCTGCTGGGGATTATCGACCCCGATGCAGGTGTCCGGCGGGTGTTCGGCCATGACCGCCCGCATGAAATCGCCCGCATGATTGGCTATCTGCCCGAAGAGCGCGGACTTTATCCATCGATGAAAGCTTATGAAGCAATCGGCTTCCTTGGCGCACTGCGCGGGTTGCCGCTGGCAGAAGGCAAGCGGCGAGGGCGGGAGCTGCTCGCCCAGCATGATATGGGGCATGCCGCTGACCGGAAGATCCGGCAATTATCAAAAGGTATGGCACAAACTGTGCAGTTGCTCGGCACGCTGGTCCACCAGCCTCGCCTGGTCGTTCTGGACGAGCCTTTTTCCGGTCTCGATGCAATCAATCAGGGCAAGCTGGAACGCATGATTCGCGAATTGGCGGAAAATGGCACCACAGTCATCTTCTCGACCCATGTCATCGCCCATGCGGAACGGCTGTGCCAAGACGTGGCGATTATTGCCGGGGGCAAGGTTCCCTATGCCGGATCAGTGGACAAGGCTCGCGACCGAATTCCGGCGCAGGTGCGTTTGGAAACTCATGCGCGTGAGGGCCAGTGGCTCAACGCCTTGCCGCAGGATGTCCGGCGCGAAGGTGACTATTGGCTGTTCTCATTACCCGAAAGCGGGATTGAACCGCTGCTGCGCGCACTGATAGAAGGTAATGCGGGCATTCTGTCGCTGTCGATTGAACGCGCTGGATTGCATGATGCCTTTGTCCACATTGCAGGGGAAGCCGCCGCGAGGCAGCTGGAAGAAGATAAGCTGTCGGAGACTGTGCGATGAACCGGCCAGCAATGGAGATACCGATGGACGGCAAATCGCGCCTGTCCCTGTGGCGCGCAGCCTATGTCATTGCCCGGCGCGACTTTACCGCGATCTTGTTCAGCAAGGCATTTCTGTTCTTCCTGCTGGGCCCGATCTTTTTCCTGGGGATCAGCGGAGGAGCGGGCATGTTGGGCAAACGTGCGGCTGAGCGGGCGCAGGACCCCCGTCTGGCAGTGGCAATGGCCCCTGCAGATCAAGCTGCGTTTGTTTCAGCACATGATCGGCTTGGGCGATTGACCCCGCTACCGGATATTGTGGTGGCGAGCGCGAAACAGTCTGCCAACCCGCGGACAATGCTGGACGATAGCAAGGCCAATGTCGCGGCAGTTCTGGTCGGCACTTTGCAACAGCCGCAGCTGATCGGCCCGAAAGCGCGGATCCAGAACTGGCGCGGTGAAGTGGCGCTGATATCCGCTTACGCCCGCGGCAACGGGGCCAGCGATTATCCCGAGGTCTTGCTGCAGCCAACCGCTTCCAGCGCAGCCAACGAGCGCAGCAACAATGCCGCGATCGCCACGGCATCGCTGACTTTGCTGTTCTTGCTTACCATGTTGCTGGCCGGGATGGTCCTGTCCAATCTGGTTGAAGAAAAAGGTAACAAGATCATTGAAATTCTGGCCGCTGCCATTCCGATGGATGCGGTGTTTCTGGGCAAATTATTTGCCATGCTGGCGATCAGCTTTGTCGGAATTGCCGTGTGGGGCGGACTGGTCGGGTCGATCTTGCTACTGGGCGCAAAGTCACTCGGCCCGGTTCCTTCGCCCGCAGTGGGCTGGCCAATATTCTCGGCTTTATTCCTGATCTATTTCGCGATGGCCTATCTGCTGATTGGATCGATCTTTCTGGCGGTCGGCTCGCTCGCCCCTACCGTCCGCGACGTTCAGACCATCTCCATGCCTGCCACGATCCTGCAATTGATGGTGTTCTTCCTGGCCACATATGCGATCAACGATCTTGGTTCGCCGGTCGAGATTGTGGCGGTGATTTTCCCGCTTAGTTCGCCCTATGCCATGCTTGGCCGCGCGGCCCAATTGCCTGCGCTGTGGCCTCATATCGTTGCGATCATCTGGCAGATCCTGGCCACCGCCTTGCTGATCAAAGGCGGCGCGGCGCTGTTCCGCAAGCGAGTCATGAAGTCAGGGCCGCAAGGTTCGAAGACAAGTGCGCGGCGGCGCAGCTTCCTTTCGCGCTGGCGCAAGGATCAGTCGCAAACTGCAACCCACTATTGACATTGTGGTAAGTAAGCGCAGGATACGGACAAGAATCGACGGCCAATAACCGGCTGCGAGCAAGGAGAGAACATATGGCAACGCTGGCGCCGGAAAAGCCGCAATGGAAAACGTCCCCGACAGCGCATGAAGCGCTGCGCGATTATTTTGCCGCCAATCCTGCGTCGCAGCCCAAGCACAGCCATCCCTTCGATGTCAGCCGCAGCGATATTTATGTCGAAGACCGGTGGCAGCCAATCTTTGCAGAAATGCGCGCCAAGGGCCCGCTCCATTATGTGCCGGAAAGCCCGTTTGGCGCTTATTGGAACGTGGTTCAGCACAAGGCGATCCAACACGTTGAAGCTCTGCCAGAAATCTATTCCTCCAGTTGGGAACATGGCGGGATTACTATCTCCGATCCCGATTGGGAAAAGCTGATGTCGGAAAATGAGGAAGACCGCTTCCAATTGCCGATGTTCATCGCGATGGACCGGCCAAAGCACACAGGTCAACGGCGCACGGTTGCCCCTGCCTTCACGCCCAAGGAAATGGCCCGGCTTGACAGCAATATCCGCGCCCGCACGGCAGAAGTGCTGGATAAATTGCCTGAAGGAAAAGTTTTCGACTGGGTCGATACGGTGTCGATCGAACTGACCACGCAGATGCTGGCGATCCTGTTTGATTTTCCGTGGGATGACCGCCGCCTGCTGACATTCTGGTCCGATTGGGCCGGCGATACCGAACTGTCCATCGCCCGCGAACTGGATTTGCAGCGGCGTGAATTTCTGCATGAAATGGCGGCATATTTTCAGCAGCTATGGAACGAGAAGGCAAATCAGGAACCGGGCCCGGATCTGATTTCGATGATGATCCACTCGCCCGCGATGAACCAGATGAGTCCGCTGGAATTCATGGGCAATCTGGTGCTGTTGATCGTGGGCGGCAATGATACCACCCGCAACACCATGTCGGGCATCATTCACGGCTTCGACAAATTTCCCGACCAGCGCAAACTATTCGAAGAAAACCCCGATCTCATTCCCAACGCTGTGCAGGAATGCATCCGTTACCAGACCCCGCTGGCGCATATGCGCCGCACTGCCACGGAGGATGCAGAGCTGTTCGGCGAACAGATCCGCAAGGGCGATAAGTTGGTGATGTGGTATCTTTCCGCCAACCGCGACGAAACCGTGTTCGAAAATCCCGACAAACTCGATATCACGCGCGAGAACGCCCGGCGGCATCTTGCCTTTGGTTACGGCGTGCACCGCTGCGTGGGTGCGCGGCTGGCTGAATTGCAACTAAAGATCCTGCTTGAGGAAATGCATGCGCGGCGAATGCGGATCCATGTTGCTGGCGATGTCGAGCGGGTGCGAGCCAATTTCGTGCATGGCTTCCGCAAACTTGAAGTCGAGCTGACCCGTTTTTGATGGTTGGCTGAAACCTTTCCCGCCTTCCCGCCGTATATAAACAGTAGGTTCAACCGGCCGGAAAGACAGACCAATGATGATTGCCACAACTGCCAGCAGACGCACATTGCTCGGTTGGCTGGGCGCTGGCGCCAGCGCGCTCGTCCTGTCCGGATGCGGCGCGCGTGAGGCGCAGGCCCGCGCGTTCCCCAAAGCGCTCAGCGATGCGGAGTGGCGCAGGAAACTGACCAGCGCACAATATCATATCCTGCGTGAAGATGGGACCGAGCCGCCCTTCTCATCGCCGCTGCTGAAGGAACATCGTGCAGGCACTTTCATCTGTGCGGGCTGCGCCAATGCGCTCTATTCGTCCAAAACCAAATACGACAGCGGCACAGGATGGCCCAGCTTCTGGCAGCCGCTGTCAGGCGCGGTTGTGACCGATACGGATTACAAGCTCGGCTATCCTCGAAGCGAAGTGCGCTGCGCCGATTGCGGTGGGCATCTGGGCCATGTGTTCAATGATGGGCCGAAACCCACTGGCAAGCGTTATTGCATGGACGGGCTGGCAATGCAGTTCCGCCCCGCTTGATCATCTGCCCGCGCGCAATCAAGAGCGTATGATCCAGACCTTCATATTCCCGGGACCGGGAACTGGCACCGGCTCCAGCCAGTCAGGCTCGCGGCCTTTGAGCAGTTGTGCCATCAGCCCATCGGGCGCTGCATCAGCATAGCGCGATGGTTCGACCAGATCAGGACATAAAACCAAATAGCGGGTGCCGCGTGCCTTGAGTTCAGCATAAGCTGATGCGGGTGAGCCAATGAACATTTCAATCACTGCGCGCATCCCGTTATTGCCGCGGTGATGACCAGTCGCAATCACTGTGTCACGCGTCTGATAAAGGAGCTGCGGCCCGATATCGAGCGGCGCGAAAATTTCCCCTTCGGGCAAGGTAGCAAGAATATCTGACGAGCGCGGAATGTCGCATTGTGTCCCGGCCAGTTGCAGCGCGCTCGCCGAAGCGCGGGCCGGCATTGCCATCGTCAGCACCGTCAGCGGAAATGCGGGCAGCAGGGCAATCACCACCCCTGCAAGCGCCAAAACCCGTTTGCCCGGCTGGCGCATATTGCGGGCTGTGCGGACCCATTGGGAAAGTTGCCAACCCAGCGGAACCGCGGCCAATGCACCGGAAACTGCTCCGGCCCGTACGACAAATACAGTCAGCAGCAGCGAGGCCGCCAGCAGCAGTGCATATTCGTGCCACCACTGGCGTAGCCAATCGCGGCTGTTGGCGGCCAGATTTAGGGTAGCCATCAGTGCAATCAGTGGCGGAATGATGACTTGCAAGGCCAGGCTGGCGGACTGATCCCATACCGGCAGACCTTCGCCCACACTGCTATACCAATAATGAGTGACCAGCGGATCCAGCGCCACAAAGCCGCCGCCTGCGCATTGCGGGGCTATTGAATATATGATTGCACCTGCGCCGGCCGCGATCAGGCCAAAGCCGGCCACCAGCGCGCTGCGAGGCATCGGTTCAAACCGGCTCAGCGCCCATGCAGCAAGGCCGCCCCAGGCGAACAGTGCCAGATGGACAGGCGATATGGCATCGCAATGTTCAGCAAGGTCAGTGAGACCGCGCGTGCTCAGGAAAATGGCCAGCGAACTCACGCCGAGTGAAACCATGACGTTCACAAACCATTCCCGCCCGCGCCGGTCACGCAGCCAGCGCAGCGCAGCGATACCGCAAAGAGCAGCGCCCATCGGCAGCCCCTCCACCGAAATGGCCAGCCACGCTGCAATCGAAAAGCCAGTGACCCAGCCGCCGGTCCGCGGATTGCGCGCCATCAGGCCGTTTACTGCAGCAAGTGCCAGCACGATCTGCCAGCCGTGATGATCGATCCGCATCGGGCGCATTTGCAGGATTAGCGGAACCGACAGCGCCATCGCCAGACAGGCCAGCCCGGCAACTTCTTCACTGATCAGCCGCCAGGCAATCCGCCCGGCCAGAAGCAGTGCGCAGCCGAAGGTTATCAGCGGAACCAACACCAGGGCGACCGATTCTGCGACATGCTGGCTCATAAAGAGCGAACAAAATCCAATCACTGCCACCAGCGGAATATCGACCAGCCGCGACCAGTGCATATGCACGCCGCCGGAAATCGCATCGACCCGGAACTGCGTGACATCAAACCAGCTTTGCCCGGCCAGCAAATCGCGCACTTCGAGCAAGCGCATCACATCGTCAGGATCAGGAAAGCGCTGCGCCATGATCGCGCCGAGATTGGTCACGATCAGCAAGCCGCAGATCATCACCCATGCCAGCGCCACCCGCAGCAACAATTCAGGCGCAAAAGGGGGACGCCGCCGATCTGGGAAAATCGACATCAGGCAGGCCTTACACGAAAGACGATTTTGGCTCGCAGCACCCAGGTAACCGTAAAGCTGACTAAGATCGCGACCAGTTTTGCAACGCGCGGATCGCCTCCGGTAGCCGTCGCCGCGCCAACAATAAGCGTTGTCAGCGCAAGGCCAACCAGCGCCGACACGACAAACAGCGCCTTTTGCCGGGTACGGTCTCGTCCACTGCGGGCAACCGTATCGTGAAAGACCGTACGACTGGACAACAGCCAATGCACCAGAATTCCCAGAGAATAGCCAAGCGCAGAGGCCAGCGTGGCCGGGACCGCGAGTGCCAGCAGAGCCAGGAAGCTACCGAAATCCGCCGTCAGCGCGCCAACGCTGGCGGCCAGGTAGCGCATCAGACGCACATCACGCAGCCTGGTCAGATATTCGGTCATTCTACCCCTTCCCATGATCCAAAAGCATACGTGTTTCAGGCAGCTTCGCGGTCCTTGCCGGGTGCTGGAATACGTTCTGGCACGCCGCGCAGGGAATTGAGCGCAGCGGCCTGATCGGCGGTCACGGTTTCGCGCGCCGGCAAGGCCGACTGCGCGCCCTCGTCACCGGCTTCGTGATATTCTGCATCTTCATTGACGCACCATGTGTCAAAGACCCGCTGCCCCGCGAGAATATTCTCCACCGTCAGCATCGCGGTCATCATCGCATGATCCTGATTGTTGTAACGGTGCATACCGTTGCGCCCGACCAGATGCAGCGAGGGGTGCTTGGCTTCCAGTTCGCGGCGCATGGCCTCGACATTGGCGGCATAATCCTCGTCATAGACGGGATAGGCCTTTTCCTGCCGCACCACTGCTCCGCCGATCACCTTGGATGGGTCGACCAGCCCAAGAATGTCCATTTCTCGGGTCGCCAATGCAACCAGATCATCGTCACTCATCGACCACAGGCCGTCATTTTCGAAGCAGAAATATTCCAGCCCAACACAAGCAACGTCGGGATCGGGCACCATTTCAGGCGACCAGCTGCGGAAATTCTGAACCCTGCCAACCTGCACCTTGGCGTCGTGAATATAAATCCAGTTATCAGGGAACAGGTCCTCTGATTTGATCTTCAGTGCGACGGTCAAAAAGTCGCGGTATTTGAGCTTGGACGCATTCCAAGTAGTATCAGGCAGCGGATGCAGACGAGCGGCAAGCTCGCGCATCGGTGCAGAGCTGATCACGGCGCTGGCGGTGATGACAACCTTGCCATTCTTGCCCGCCGCGCTCATGCGCCATCCGCCGTCACTATCCTGTGCCAGCTGGTCCAAGCTGCGGCCCATCAGGACCGCGCCGCCAGCGTCAATAATCTTGTCGCGCGCTGCATCCCACATCATGCCCGGGCCGAGCCTGGGATAGCGGAAAGTTTCCAGCAGGGTTTTGGCAGCCTGCCCGTCATTGGGCACCTTGTTGAGCCCAAGCGATCGCTTTAGCCCGTCAATGACTGCGCTCCACAGACTGAGCCCTTTGATCCGCTGAGCAGCCCAATCTGCGCTCATTTCATTGCACGGCATACCCCATACCTTCTCGGTGTAGGTCTTGAAGAAGATCGAATAGAGTTTCTTGCCGAACTGGTTGGTAGTCCAGTCTTCAAAGCTTTTCACTTCAGCAACCGGGAACAGCTTGTAGCGCAGATAGCTGAGCATGCAGGTGGAAGAGCGCCACACGCCCAGATTGGCCAGCGCTTCGAATGCGCGCAGCGGGTAGCTGTAGAATTTTCCTTCGTAATAGATCCGGCTCATCCGCGGACGCTGGATGAAATCATCAGGCAAGATCTCGTTCCACAGCTCGACGACTTGCTGGCTCTTCGAAAAGAAGCGGTGTCCGCCAATATCGAAGCGGTAGCCTTCGTGCTCCACCGTGCGGCTAATGCCGCCGACATAGTGTTCGTCTTTCTCGATGACGGCAACGGTCTTGCCCTGCTTGGTCAGCAGATAGGCCGCCGTCAGCCCCGCTGGTCCGGCGCCAATAATAGCGACATCCACGTGCAGTTCACTCGTATTAAGGTGATTCATCAGTGCCCCCGGTCAATCGTGTAAGCCGGGAGTGAAGGAAAATGGTTAGGAGAAGGTTAAGATGCGCTGCGCTGCTGCGCCACTGCAACGAGCTTTTGCAGGCCTTCGCTGCCCCATGCGTCAGGAAGGTCAGCCGTTCCAGGGTTGGCGCGCAGCCGGGTAACCAGACTGGCTAGGTCCTGCAGGCTCAAGGTGGTGTCGAACACCAGCCCGTGTCGCTGCCCTTCGCGCCAGCGGACCCGTGCTTCGATTTCTGGCAGGATCCCGCGTTCCAGTCGAACCCACTGGTCGAGCGAGAGCAACTGGCGGGATTCGATCATGGCCCCCTTTTGCGAAAGATTGTGCAGCCGGGCCTCCCGCCGCTGACCCGCAAAGGCCAGCGTCACCGGCACATCTGCCCGGAAGCGGAGTTCCCGCTTGGGAAAGCGGCTTGCATTGCGCACCAGCCTTTCGACATCGATCGGCGCAGCGAACTGAAAGCCGGCTGCATCACTGCGTTGCCATACCGGGGTCAGGTCATAATTATCGCCCGTCTGAACTTCGAGCCGCGCAGCGCCGCGCAGCGGGACGGGCTGAAACAGTCGGACACTGATGCCGGTCGCTGATACATCGCGCAAAACGCACAGATGCTCGGCTGTCTCGGTGATCAGTTTTGCTGCCCGGATCAGCAATGTGAACCTGGGGGCCGACCGGTCCTCAACCTGGACCGCCGCGCAGCTGGTGCTGCTGCCTTCGATTCTTTCATCGGAACTCATATGCATTGCTACCCCTTGTCAAATGCCTGATGCCTAAGCCTCTGAGATACACTGACAGAGCTAGGACGGCGCTAGCACACTACTAGGGATTACTACGCAGGAGGATGGGGCGGCGGAACCAGCATTGGGGCGCGGTGGTGCGGGTGACTGGACTCGAACCAGCACGATCAAGGATCAGGGGATTTTAAGTCCCCGGCGTCTACCATTCCGCCACACCCGCCCTGCCGCAATGGCTATCAGGCCACATGGCTCTAACGCCAAGCAGCCTGATCGCCAATATGGCCAAGATGATTTTGTAACTACTGGCCCGCTTCTGACACGGCAGCAAAAAGCAGGCCCCTTACGAGTTCAGTCGCGCACGGATTTCCTTGCCCGGCTTGAAATAGGGGACCCGCTTGCCCGGTACATCGACCGCTTCGCCCGTCCGCGGATTGCGTCCACGTCGCGGGTCACGCTCGCGCGTAGAAAATGCGCCGAAACCGCGCAGTTCGACACGGCCGCCTTCGGCCAGCCGCTGAGTGATCTCTTCGAAAAAGATATCAACCACTTGCTCGACTTCATCGCTACGCAACTCAGGATTATCCTTTGCCATCGCCTGCAACAATTCAGATCTGATCATGTCATTCTCCCCAGCCAGCCCCTACATTTGCCAGCCTGCAATCAAGTACTGCGCATCACGCAGTTGTGATTGCGACCCCGTTTTTCAAAATGGCAGACTCAAAGCCCTTGCGCAATAATATATCAGCGGCTTTTGTGTTTTTATTGCAAACCACGGCCGGGCAGCAGCCTACGCCGCGGCGCCATCGAGTAATTCAGCTGGGGCGATGCCCAGCCGCTCCATCCTCGCCACGATTTCGGGCCATTCCTGAGCAATAAACTGCGTGCGTTCGCTTTGGCGCAATTTTTCAGCTGCGCCATGGACCACATACATTCCAACTCCGCGCTGGACAGCAACCAGCCCATCTGATTGAAATTGCTGGTAGGCCTTGGCCACAGTCAGCGGATTTGCTCCTTGTTCAGCCGCAAAGGCACGCACCGATGGCAGCATTTCACCTTCTGCATAGTCGCCTTCGATAATCGCGGCAGCGATCAGATCGCGCAGCTTGAGATAGACGGGGCGGCTTTGCTGGGTCATGCGAACATCCTTTATAGGGTGCTTCAGTGCCATAATACAGCGTGGCGCGTCAAGCGCTGCGGCGGGATTAAATCGGGTGTGGATACGGTTGCGGTTGAAACTTGTGCTTCACACGCGGGATTGAATCGCTAGGGTGCCGCAGTGGAGAACCTGCGGTAGAGCAGGTACGGAATTTTGGGGACGCATTGATGAAACCGTTGGACCTGTGGGCCGAAGGCGACTGGATTGTAGCAATTGGGTCACTCGCTCTGATCATATTTCTGGCGATCGGCGGTTATGCGGTCACGCGGCGGGAACCAGAATTTGCCGGGCATCCCAAAGGGCTTTACGTCCTGTTCTTCGCCGAAATGTGGGAGCGTTTTTCCTATTACGGGATGCGCGCGCTGCTGACCCTCTATCTGGTCAAGCACTGGCTCTATTCGGATGGTCAGGCAACGGTGATCTATGGCGCTTACACCAGCCTGGTCTATATCACTCCGGTACTGGGCGGCTGGCTGGCGGACCGCTATCTGGGCCAACGCAAAGCTGTGCTGTTTGGTGCCGTGCTGCTGACCTTCGGGCATTTCTTCATGGCGTTCGAAGGCGATGGCGCAGCAGGCTATCAGAATAATCCGGCGATCAACATCTTCTGGCTGGCGCTCGCCTTCATCATTGTCGGCTCTGGCTTCCTCAAGGCCAACATTTCAGTGATTGTCGGTCAGCTCTATCCGCGTACCGATATCCGGCGGGACAGTGCTTACACAATTTTCTATATCGGGATTAACGTGGGTGCGGCGATCGGCACGATCATCGCGGGCTATCTGGGCGAGACGATCGGCTGGGCTTACGGCTTTGGCGCAGCGGGCTTCGGGATGCTGCTCGGGCTGATTGTCTTTGTACTGGGCAAGCCGTTGCTGCTCGGCAATGGCGAACCGCCAGCACCAGCCCGGCTGAAAGACAAGATTGCCGGAATCAATCTTGAATGGTTCCTCTACCTCACCGGTTTTGCGGGCGTGGCGGTGATTTGGGCACTGATCCAGTACCAATCACTGGTCGGTTCGATCCTGCTAATCTCGGGCGTGCTACTGCTGATCTATGTTCTGAAGGAAGCGTTCAGACTGGACCGCGATTCCCGTGACCGCGTCTTCGCGATGGTTTTCTTCATTTTGCTCATGCCCGTATTCTGGGGACTGTTCGAACAGGCTGGCGGATCAATCAATCTGTTTACCGATCGGTTTGTCGACCGGCAGGGCGTGCCGACATCGCTGTTCCAGTCGATCAACCCGATTTATATCATCTTGCTTGGACCCGCCTTCGCAGCGCTGTGGCAATTCCTGATCAAGCGGGGGTGGGAGCCCTCCACACCGGCGAAGATGGGCCTTGGCATTGTCCAGATGGGCCTTGCTTTTGTGGTCCTTGTATGGGGCTCCAACGCGGTTGGGACAGCGATGGTGCCAGTGGTATTCATCTTCCTGTTCTACTTGCTGTCGACCACCGGCGAACTGTGCCTCTCACCGGTAGGTTTGTCGGCCATCAATCGCTTGTCAGTGCGCCACATGGCCAGCCTGATGATGGCCGCATTCTTCTTTGGCACCGCAGGCGGTAATTACGTCGCCGGATTCCTTGGCTCGGTAATGGGCGAAGGCGACGGCGGGGAAATTACTCGCCAGGCCGCACTGGACGTCTACTGGTCGATTGGACTGTTGGCGATTGGAATCGGGGCGGCCGTGATCATGGTCAGCCCGCTGGTCAAGAAGCTTATGCATCTCGACACGCTAACCGACGATGGCGGGACCGGACATCTGGCCGGAGGGGGGGAACTGGGCGAACTACAAGGGGCCGGCATTCATCCCGCAGCCTGAAACTGAATTAAGCATTATTTGAGGGGTCGAATTCATGCGTTTACGCGAACTTATCGCGCTGGCAGGCACTGCCGTGCTGGCAGCTTGCACGACAACTGGGGATAGCCGCCCGGTAGTGACGGCAACAGCCGCCACTACGCAGAGCAGCGCGCCGTTTCCATCAACTTACAGACCCTATCCGGGCACGCCGACCGCCTTGATTGGGGCCACCGTATTCGACGGAGCTGGTGGGCGGATCGAAAACGGCATCGTACTGATAGCGGATGGCAAGATCGAAGCGGTCGGCGGACCCGGCCTCGCCATTCCCGCAGGCTATGCGCGTATTGACGCCGCGGGCAAGTTCGTGACCCCCGGTGTAATCGATATTCACAGCCATCTGGGCGTTTACCCGTCTCCGGGCGTAGAGGCCCATTCCGATGGCAATGAAGCGACCAAACCGACCACGCCCGAAGTTTGGGCGGAACATTCGGTGTGGCCGCAGGACCCCGGCTTTAGCCGCGCGCTGGCCAATGGCGGAGTGACCAGCCTGCAAATTCTGCCCGGATCGGCCAATCTGATGGGCGGACGCTCTGTAACCCTGAAGAATGTCTATAGCCGCACGGTTCAGGGCATGAAGTTCCCCGGCGCGCCCTATGGGCTGAAAATGGCCTGCGGTGAAAATCCCAAGCGGGTGTATGGCAGCAAGGGCCGCATGCCCTCAACCAGAATGGGCAATTTCGCGGTCGACCGGCAGACCTGGATCGATGCCAAGGCCTATGCCGAAGGCGACCACAAGAAACGCGATCTCGGAATGGAAACATTGGCCGGGGTGCTGGCCGGAGACATTCTGGTGCACAACCATTGCTACCGCGCCGATGAAATGGCCCAGGTGCTCGATATGGCCAAGGAGGCGGGCTATAAGGTCGCTGCCTTCCATCACGCAGTTGAAAGTTACAAGATCGCCGATTTACTCAAGGCCAACGGAGTCTGTTCCGCTGTGTGGGCCGATTGGTACGGCTTCAAGATGGAAAGCTATGACGGCATTCCGGAAAATGCGGCGTTGATTCACAAGCAGGGTGCCTGCGTGGTGATCCATTCGGACGATGAGAACGGCATTCAGCGGCTCAACCAGGAAGCGGCCAAGGCGCAGGGCAATGGGCGGCGCATGGGGATCGATATTCCCGATGCCGAAGTGATCGAATGGTTCACACTCAACCCGGCCAAGGCAATGGGGATCGACAAAATGACCGGCAGTCTGGTCACCGGCAAGATGGCCGATATAGTGCTGTGGAATGGCAGCCCGCTCTCCGTCTATTCGCGCCCTGAGAAAGTTTGGATCGATGGCGCGCTGCTGTATGATTATGACAATCCCAAGCTTCGCCCGATCAGCGATTTTGAACTGGGCCAGCCGGGCGAAGGAGACGTGAAATGAGCGCGCGCGGGTATTGTCTTGCCGCAGTGGCGGCACTCACCCTTGCCCCTGCTGCCGCAGCACAGGATTTCACGATCATCAACGCCACTGTCGCCACCGGTGACGGCAGCGAGCCAATTGCAAACGGTGTAGTGGTGGTGCGCGGGGGCAAGATCTCCTCAGTCGGGCCAGCAGGTTCAAGCGCGCCAGCCACCAATGGCACCGTCTATGATGCGGCAGGCAAATGGGTCACCCCTGGTATCTTTGCGGCGGCGACCGATATGGGCCTGGTTGACGTCGGCGGTGTGGCTGAAAGCAACGACACCAGCGCAGGTACATCACCGTTCAACGCGGCGCTTGATGTGGCGGCCGCAATCAATCCGGCAGCGCAGGACATTGCAGTGAGCCGGGTGGGCGGGGTCACTCGCGCCTCCATCACGCCGTCACCAGGTAATTCGATATTCGCCGGGCAAGGCGCAATTATCGATACCGGGGCTGATCCGGATGCGGTGACCATGCCGCGCGCTTTCCAGATGGTGGTACTGGGCGAGCGCGGGGCGCGCCTGTCCGGTGGCAGCCGGGTGGCAAGCTATGTCGTGTTGCATAACGCCCTGCGCGAAGCCGGTGAATTTGTGAGCGGCAAATGGAGTGGGGAGGATGCCATGCTGAACCGCGCCGATGCCGCGGCCTTGGGGCCGGTCATCACTGGCAAGCAAAAGCTGTATATCCGGGTCGAACGGGCATCGGATATTCGCCAAATCCTGGCCATGAAGCGCGAATTTCCGCAACTTGACGTGGTACTGGTCGGTGCCAGCGAAGGCTGGCTGGTGGCGCGGGAACTGGCCGCGGCAGGCGTGCCGGTGATTGCCGATGGGCTCAACGATCTGCCCGCCAAATTTGAACAACTTGCCGCCACGCAAAGCAATGTCGGCCGTATGGTCAAAGCCGGGGTCAA
>JAHEAW010000193.1 GCA_024642545.1 Erythrobacteraceae bacterium | reverse complement strand
GGGCACGGGGCTGTTGCGAATGATCCATTCGCGCGTGTCGTGGATGTTGCGGCCGGTGGATAAATCCATCACCGTGTCTGCGCCCCAGCGGATTGACCAGACCATCTTGTCAACTTCGGATGCGACATCAGAAGCGACAGCACTATTGCCGATATTGGCATTGATTTTGACAAGAAAATTGCGCCCGATTGCCATCGGTTCGCATTCAGGGTGGTTGACGTTGCTGGGGATGATCGCTCGCCCGCGCGCCACTTCATCGCGTACAAATTCGGGCGTCACGACAGCGGGAATGGCTGCGCCAAAGCTTTGCCCCCCGCTCACCGCTTCGCGAGCGATTTCGCGTCCGAGATTTTCGCGCGCGGCAACATATTCCATTTCCGGCGTGATGATGCCGCGCCGCGCATAATGCATCTGGCTGAGGTTCGCTTCGGCCTTGGCCCGCAGCGGTCGGCGCAGCGCAGTGGGAAATGGCGGGACGCCGCCGCTGCGGTCCGGGCCAAGCTGGCCATTGTCCTCCGGCTTCGCATCGCGCGGATCATATTCCTCGACATCGCCGCGCGACAATTGCCAGTTCCGCCGCAGCGGCGCGAGGCCCGCCTTGATATCAATGGCAATATCAGGATCGGTGTAGGGTCCGGAGGTGTCATACACTCGCAGCGGAGGCTGCCCGCTCGATGGCTCCAGATCAATTTCTCGCATGGCCACCCGGACATTCGGATTGCCCGGTGCACCAATATGGACCTTGCGGCTGCCCCGGATAGGCCCGGTAGTGACGCCAATTTCGAGCTTGCTGTTGATGTCGGCCATATGCACAATCTTTCCACTTGGCAGAAAAAGTGCATGGCGGGTGCCGCATGCCGCTCCCTCCGCCGATGTTAGTCGGTTCAGGTTCAACGGGTCGGGCGACATGACTCGCCCCTCTCAGCCTGCACTGGCTCCCCGGGGATCAGCTGGTTGTAGGACAGTGACTGGCGGTTGGAAAGGGCTGCGCGGCTCGAACCACAAAATTGGCCCTTCGGTGGTGCAACCGGAAATAGCACAGATCGGCCGCGCCGCGCCGCGCCGCAGGCGCTCACGGCTGTTTAATGTGCACTCAACCCATGCCCTGCCACTGCTTGATCGCTTCCAGCGGCCAGATGAGCATGACGACGTTAAGCGTCAGATTGTCACGGATCATCCAAGCGGTGAAGGCTTCCAGAAACAGCGCGGTGCCAAGGCTCCAATGCCAGGGGACCCGCGCAGCGAACAAAAAGCCAAGCATCATCCAACCGATATCGGACAATGAATTGACCATGCTATCCCCCACATAGCCCCAGCTAACCGTCACTTCGCGGTAGCGGTTGATGATAAAGGGGGTGTTTTCGAATATTTCCCACGCGGCTTCGACCACTACTGCGATTGGCAGCGCCCAGCGGGCAGGTTTCCCCTTGAATAACCCCCGCTTTATCCACAACCACCAGGCCGCCAGATACATGATAAGGCCGTGGTTAAAATGGCTGGGGGAATACCAGTCGGTGATATGCTGGCTGTTTTCCGCCGATTGGACCACGCCGTGCCACAATTTCACTGTGCCGCAGGTGCAGATAGGCGGTCTTCCCATCGCAAAAAGGACAGCTGCGCTTGCCATCAGCAGAACAGTCACCGCAGCTGCTGCTTGGCGATTGGGGGTCAGGCGGGGGTTTGGGTCTGCGCTGGTCATTGGACTTCATGCCACGGGCCGCTACGGATGCAAGGCGATTGCTCCTGGTGTCAAAGCGCCCTACTGCCACAGGGCAATGAAAGGGCGCACCGAAACAGAAGCTAAGAACACCAGAGTGGAAGTGGCCATTGTTGGCGGCGGACTTGCGGGCGGGCTGATCGCGCTGGCGCTGCATCAGCGCCACCCGTCGATGCCAATGATGCTGATCGAAGCAGGCAAGACGCTGGGCGGCAACCACCGTTGGAGTTGGTTCGACAGTGATCTTCCGGCAAGTGCGGCGGATCTGCTTGAGCCGTTCCGCTGCACCCATTGGGACGGCTATGACGTGCGCTTCCCGGCCTAT
>JAHEAW010000109.1 GCA_024642545.1 Erythrobacteraceae bacterium | reverse complement strand
TGGATCCGCCTGCGCGACAATGTGCTGCGCGATGTTGACCGGCTCAACGGCCTCTACACCGACACGCTTGAAAGCCATGATGTAACGATTTTTCATCAACGCGCCGAAATAACCGGCGATCATCAGATTACTCTCGCCAGCGGCAAGGTGGTGACGGCGAAGTATATTTTGATCGCCACCGGTGCGCGGCCATCGCTGCTCGAATTTCCGGGCAGCGAACATGCCATTACATCGAACGAGGCGTTCCATCTCGATGCATTGCCCAAACGCATCCTGATCGCTGGCGGCGGCTATATCGCCAATGAATTTGCCGGTATCTTCAATGAGTTTGGAAGCAAAGTGTGCATCGTCAACCGGTCAGACACTCTGCTACGCAGCTATGACCAGTGCTTGCGCGACCGGCTGCTACAAATCAGTTTGATGAAGGGTATCGATTTCAAGTTCAACACTACGTTCAAGTCGATTGAAAAGCAGGATGATGGAACTTTGCTGGTCAAGCTTGATGGCTGCGATGATCAAGTGGTCGATGCGGTGATGTTCGCTACCGGGCGGGACCCCAATATCGAGGGGCTGGGGCTCGAAACCGTCGCAGTCGAAACCGGCATACGCGGCGAGATTCTGGTCGATGATCATTCGCGCACCAATGTCGATTATATCTACGCGGTTGGCGATGTGACTGACCGGGTCCAACTGACGCCAGTGGCTATCCGCGAAGGCCAAGCCTTTGCTGACACAGTTTTTGGTAACACCCCCAGGACTGTCGATTACAGTTCGATCCCCAGCGCGGTATTCAGCCATCCGCCAATCGCAGCCGTGGGCATGACCGAAAGTGAAGCCCGCAACAAGCTGGGGTCCATCAAGGTCTACCAGTCAGATTTCCGCCCGATGAAGAATGTCCTTGCGGGGCGTAACGAGCGGGGTCTTTACAAGATGATTGTCGATGCCGCGAACGGCCGGATCGTTGGCATCCACATGATCGGGCCGGATTCGCCCGAAATACTGCAAAGCGCAGCGATTGCCGTCAAAGCCAAGTTGACCAAGGATGACTTTGACGCAACCGTGGCAATTCACCCGACCATGGCAGAAGAGTTGGTCCTGATGCGCTAGGTCGGGGTGGGTATTTTGCCCGTTGCCAACCACTGCGCACACCCCTTACCCAATTGCCCTTATCCAATTGCGCTGCCTTCGCTTGAAGCTGGGTTCCGCTGTTTACTCGGCTGATTAATCGCTATCAGTTGCCGGATGAAACTTTTGATCTTAGTCTCAAGATCAGAAGGAGAGAGCTCATGGCAGGCAAGGTTCTGGTTACAGGCGGCACAGGCTATATTGGCGGCGAGGTGATCGATCAGCTACTGGCCAGGGGCTGGACCGTTCACACCACGGTTCGTTCTGCCCAAAAGAGCGAGGCACGGCTGCGCACGCGCTGGCCCGGAGCAAGTGAGCGTTTGAAAGTCTTTTCAGCCGATCTCCTGTCGGATGATGGCTGGGCTGAGGCAAATACGGGCTGCGATGCAGTTGCACATGTTGCGTCACCCTTTCCGCTGGCAGTTCCCAAGAATGCTGACGACCTGGTTGTTCCCGCGCGAGAAGGCACGTTGCGGGCACTGCGTTTTGCCAAGGGGGCAGGCGTAACGCGCTTTGTCCAGACCAGTTCAGCTGCTGCAATAGCTTATGGTCACCCGGGCCAGACTCACTTCGATCAGAGCGACTGGACGAATCTTGCTGCCAATCCGCCACCGTATATCCAGTCAAAGACCGTGGCTGAGCGCGTGGCGCGCGACTGGGTAAAAGATAATGCGGCCGATATGGTGTTTTGTTCGGTCAATCCGGTGGCGGTGTTTGGTCCGGTCTATGATGGCGACCTGTCGACCTCGGTCGAAATCGTCAAGAAACTTGTCGATGGATCGATACCCTTGCTTCCCAATATGGGCATTTGCGTTGTCGATGTGCGCGATGTGGCCAAAGCGCATGTTCTGGCGCTGGAAGCAGAAGCAGACACCGTCCGGGACGAGCGTTTTCCTGCATCGGAAAGTTTCATGTGGCTCAGCGATATGGCAAACTTGGTGCGCGAACGGGCGCCTGACCTTGCCCGTAAGGTACCAACCCGGCGGATGCCTGACATGCTCGTGCGGCTGCTCGCGCCATTCATGGCGGAAATGAAGCAGATCAAGGATGAGCTTGGCCATGTCCGCGATGTTTCGGGCAAACACACCGAACAAGTACTGGGTTTCACGTATATTCCTGCCGCACAAAGCCTTGAAGATACAGTGCGCAGCCTGGCTGCCAAAGGGATCGTGAAGCAATGATGGATTTAACGGGCAAGACCGTGCTGCTGACCGGCGGCACGGCAGGAATTGGCGCACAGATGGCGCAGCAGCTCAAGGCCAAGGGCGCGCAGGTCGTTCTCACGGGCCGCTCTCCAGAACCGTTGGCGCACGCCCGCAAGGACGGGTTTGAAACCATTGCCGCCAATCTGTCCGACCCCGCCGGTGCTGACGCGATTGTTGCGGCGCTGGGCGCGCGGCCAATCGACATTCTGATCAACAATGCAGGGCAAGGCGTTGACCATGATTTTCGTGAAAGCGTGCCCGACCTGGCAGCAACCGATGCCTGCATTTACGCCAACCTCAACACGCCGATCCGCTTGATTACACTGCTGCTGCCGCGCCTGCGCGAGCGGTCAGCGGCCGCGATTGTAAATGTGACCTCAGGCCTCGCGATCGCGCCTAACACTGGTAGTGCCGTCTACTGCGCTACCAAAGCTGCGCTGCGCAGCTATTCGCAGTCGCTCCGCGCGCAATTGGCAGGCACCAATGTGACGGTACTGGAAGCGTTGCCGCCGGTGGTCGAAACGCAAATGACTGCCAGCCGCGGCGGTAACAAGATGCCGCCAGAGGAATGCGCGCGGCAAATCATCGATGCGCTGGAACAGGGCCGGGATCAGGTCAATGTCGGCATGGTCAAGGTGCTGAGTCTGGTCCATTCGCTGTCTCCCGGACTGGCCCGAAAGATCATGCTGCGATTTTAGTCAGGGGTCTGGCTATTGACGCTCCGGCTACGCACTGGCTAGGCCGCACGCAGAAGATAACGCAGGGGCAGTAATGTCAGCCAATATCGCCGAAATGGAACGTCGCCGTACAGCTGCCCGGATGGGCGGTGGGCAGAAGCGGATTGATGCGCAGCACGCCAAGGGCAAGCTCACTGCGCGCGAACGAGTTATGATCCTGCTCGATGAAGGCAGCTTTGAAGAGCTGGACATGTATGTCGAGCATGACTGCACCGATTTCGGAATGCAGGACCAGAAAGTTCCGGGGGACGGCGTCGTAACCGGTAGTGGCACGATCAATGGCCGGCTGGTCTATGTCTTCAGTCAGGATTTCACCGTTTTTGGCGGCAGCTTGTCAAAACGCCATGCAGAAAAGATCTGCAAGGTCATGGAAAATGCCATGAAGGTTGGCGCGCCAGTGATCGGTATGAACGACAGCGGCGGCGCGCGCATTCAGGAAGGCGTGGCGTCACTTGGTGGTTATGCCGATGTGTTCCAGCGCAATGTTCTGGCCAGCGGCGTGGTTCCGCAAATTAGCCTGATCATGGGACCATGCGCGGGTGGTGCGGTTTATTCGCCCGCGATGACTGACTTCATCTTCATGGTGAAAGACAGCAGTTATATGTTCGTCACCGGGCCCGACGTAGTCAGGACCGTGACCAATGAAGTGGTGACGCAGGAGGAACTGGGCGGAGCGATCACCCATACCACCAAGACCAGCGTCGCCGATCTGGCGTTCGAGAATGATATCGAAGCACTGCTGGCGACGCGCAACTTTGTTGATTTTCTGCCGCTGTCAAACCGGGAAGAAGTGCCTGAGCGGCCGACCGATGATCCGTTTGACCGCGAAATTCCCAGCCTCGACACGCTTATCCCGGATAATGCCAATCAGCCGTATGATATGCATGAGGTGATCCGCAAAACGCTCGATGAAGGCGATTTCTTCGAGATTCAGCCAGCCCATGCGGGTAACATATTGTGCGGCTTTGGCCGGATCGAGGGGCGCACGGTGGGCGTGGTTGCCAACCAGCCTATGGTGCTGGCAGGTGTGCTGGACATCAACAGCTCGAAAAAAGCCGCCCGCTTTGTGCGGTTCTGCGATGCGTTCGAAATTCCGATCCTGACCTTCGTCGATGTGCCCGGCTTCCTGCCCGGCACCGCGCAGGAGCATAATGGGATCATCAAGCACGGTGCGAAATTGCTGTTCGCTTATGCCGAGGCGACTGTGCCCAAGATCACCGTTATCACCCGCAAAGCCTATGGCGGTGCGTATGACGTGATGGCGTCAAAGCATTTGCGCGGCGATCTCAATTACGCCTGGCCGACCGCCGAGATTGCAGTGATGGGCGCAAAGGGCGCGGTAGAGATCATCTTCCGTCAGGACGCAGGCGACGCAGACAAGATCGCGGAAAAAACGAAGGAATATGAAGACCGGTTCGCCAATCCCTTTGTGGCGGCATCTCGCGGCTATATCGACGAGGTGATCTACCCGCATTCGACCCGGCGGAGGATTGCTTTGGGGCTGCGCAAACTGCGCGGGAAGGTGCTCGAGAACCCGTGGAAGAAGCATGACAATATTCCGCTGTGATGATGTTGTAAGCAGAACACTTGGTCATATTTTAGTTGGAGTTGCTGTGATGAAACTTGGCCGACTCAACCACATTGGCGTGGCTACTCCGAGTATCGCAGAATCAATCCGTCATTACCGCGACGTGATGGGGGCGATTTCCTTCCATGAGCCGTTCGATCTTGAAGCGCAGGGGGTGAAGGTCTGTTTCGTGGATACACCCGGTACAAACGGTATGAACGGGACCCAGATCGAACTTATTGAACCGCTCGGCCCAGATAGCCCTATCAAAGCCTTCCTTGAGAAGAACCCAAGCGGCGCGCAGCACCACATCTGCTTCGAAGTACCCGACATTGCCGAAGCCCGCACGCATTTCGAAGGGCTGGGCAAACGCATTCTTGGCCCAACGCGGATCGGGGCGCATGGTACGCCAATATTCTTCCTTCACCCCAAGGATATGATGGGGCAACTGACCGAAATAATGGAATCGCCCAAAGAAAACACCCTCTGGACCAGTTGACCAATAAAGGCCTCGCATCGAACGATGACGGGGCAAGGAGAGAAAATGAGCTACGAACATATTCTGGTCGAAACCCTTGATGCGGTTACCACTGTCACTTTCAACCGGCCTGAACGGCTCAACGCCTGCCCGCCTGACATGGCGCTGGAAATCCGCGATGCGCTGGCCAGTCCAGGGGATGCGCGCGCGATTGTGCTGACCGGTGCGGGCCGGGCCTTCTGTTCTGGTGCAGACCTTGCGGCCAATGCCTCCAGTTCTGTGACGGGCGGCCGCCGCGCTTACGATTCGCTCAGCCGCAGCTACAATCCGTTGATGCTGGAATTCGCGCGCTGCCCGGTGCCGATCATTACCGCAGTCAATGGTCCTGCAGCCGGGGTTGGTTGCTCGATTGCGCTGGCCAGCGATTTCGCGATTGCCGGAACGAATGCCTATTTTCTGCAAGCCTTTGTCAATATCGGGTTGGTCCCCGATGGCGGCGCAAGCTGGATGCTGCCGCGTCTGGTGGGCAAGGCCCGCGCGACTGAGATGATGCTGCTGGGCGAAAAGATTCCAGCTCAAAAGGCTGCGGACTGGGGCCTGATCTACAAATGCGTTGATGACGGCGCACTGTTGGATGAAGCACTGGCTCTGGCGCAGCGGCTGGCCAAAGGGCCAACGCTGGCTTTGGGTGAAATGCGCCAGAATATCGCCAAGGCGCTCGAACTGAGCTATTCCGGGGCGCTCGCCAACGAAGCGGCGGCGCAGTGGAAAGCAGGCGAAAGCGCAGATGCTGCAGAAGGCGCTATGGCGTTCCTGCAGAAGCGCAAGGCAGAATTCAAAGGTGAGTAAGTGTTCCCGCCCCCGTTCGTGTCGAGCGTAGTCCAGGCACCATAGCGGGAAGGGTTCTCGACTGCGCTCGAACCAGACGGAATTTGTAAAGTATATGACCGACAAACCGACCACATCTGCCTGGCAGGCCCTTGCTGAAAAGGAGGTTAAGGGCCGTGACCTGACGTGGCAAACGCCGGAAGGTTTCCCGATCAAGCCGCTTTATACAGCGGAGGATTCTGCCGATCCCGGCCTGCCAGGCTTTGCTCCCTTCACCCGCGGAGTGAAGGCGACGATGTATGCGGGCCGCCCGTGGACGATTCGCCAATATGCCGGTTTCTCGACAGCGGAGGAAAGCAACGCCTTCTACCGCCGCAATCTCGCTGCGGGGCAAAAGGGCCTGTCGGTTGCTTTTGATCTGGCCACCCATCGGGGATACGATTCCGATCATCCACGCGTGGTCGGTGATGTCGGCAAAGCCGGTGTCGCGATTGATACGGTCGAGGATATGCAGATACTGTTTGACCAGATCCCGCTGGATCAAATGTCGGTCAGCATGACAATGAACGGCGCGGTCATTCCGATTCTAGCGTTCTACATTGTCGCAGGGGAGGAGCAGGGCGTATCGCCGGACCAGTTGTCGGGCACGATTCAGAACGACATCCTGAAGGAGTTCATGGTCCGCAACACTTACATCTATCCGCCTGCGCCGAGCATGCGGATCGTGTCGGACATTATTGGCTACACTTCGGCTCATATGCCGCAGTTCAACAGCATCTCGATCAGCGGTTATCACATGCATGAAGCAGGAGCGACTGCCGTGCAGGAGCTCGCTTTCACGATCGCTGACGGCAAGGAATATGTCCAAAGCGCGATGGCGACTGGCCTCGATATCGATGGCTTCGCCGGTCGGCTGAGCTTCTTCTTCGGCATCGGTATGAACTTCTTCATGGAAATCGCCAAGCTGCGCGCCGCCCGCACATTGTGGTACAAGGTGATGGACGATCTGGGCGCCCAGTCCGAACGCTCCAAGATGCTGCGCACGCATTGCCAGACATCAGGCGTTTCACTGCAGGAACAGGACCCCTATAACAACGTCATCCGCACCACCGTGGAAGCGATGGCAGCCACGCTGGGCGGCACGCAGTCACTTCACACCAATGCGCTCGATGAAGCGATCGCTTTGCCAACCGATTTCAGCGCCCGCATTGCGCGCAACACCCAGCTGGTGCTGCAGGAGGAAACTGGCATCTGCAATGTCGTCGATCCGCTGGGCGGCAGCTATTACATCGAAGCGCTGACCGCCAAACTGGTGGAGGAATCCGAGGTGCTGATGGCCGAGGTAGACGGGCTCGGCGGCATGACCAGGGCCGTCGCCAGCGGTATGCCGAAGCAGCGGATTGAAGAGGCTGCTGCGGCCAAGCAAACCCGCGTCGACAAGGGCGAGGATGTGATCGTCGGGGTCAACAAATAT